>CALEXZ010000023.1 GCA_937926195.1 uncultured Actinomyces sp. | reverse complement strand
ACTGCTCGACCTTGGTGGCCTTCTCCTCGACGTAGTCCCGCAGGCGAGAGCTGATCTCAGCGTTGCGGCCGACGACGGTGATGTCCATGGTGGAACCTCTTTCTAGGCTCAGGTCGGCCCCGGAGGGCCGGGCTGGAATCCACCCGCCGCACGTCACGGCGGGCTCTGGCTGGGTGGTGACCACCTCCGTCCGTGGGGCCGGGGCCGGGTCTCGTCGCTGAGTCCCACGCCGCGTACGTTGTGAGACACAAATTACACCATCGTCGGGGCGGTGGTGGGCGTGTCGGGCGGCACGTCAGCCCAGGGCGAGATCGGGGGCGGGTGCGGCCGCGACGACCAGCGCCCCGAGCACGCACGCGCCCGCGTCCCGCAGGGCGCGGGCGCATCCTCCCAGCGTCGTTCCGGTTGTCACGACGTCGTCGACGAGAAGGACGGCCCAGCCGGAGACGGGCGACAGGACGACGGGCGCGACGGCGCGGTTGAGGCGCCTGCCCCGCGCCGACAGCCCCGTCTGGTGGCCGGTGCCCCCGCGTCGGCGCAGCACGTCCGCCGAGGCAACGAGGTCCGGGACCCCACGGCGGACGGGTGCCGCTCCCTTCCCGACGAGGCAGGCGGGTGCGACGTCGTCGGCGCCGCTGACACTGTCGGTGTCACCGGTGCTGCCGACGAGGCCCGTGGCGGCACCCGTGGCGACCGCGTCGGCGAGGTCGGCCGCCACGAGCCTGCCCCTGAGCCGCCGCGCCCGTCCGGACGGTGCGGGCACGACCAGCAGCCCCCGGCACCCCGGCAGCCGCCGGAGCACTTCGCCGCCCGCACCCGTGGCCCAGTCCTGGCCCGCGCGCCTGCCCACCTGCGCCATCACCGCACGCAGGTCCTCGCGCGTGCCGTGCTTCCAGGCCAGGACCAGGGCGCGCACCGCGCCGGCGTAGGGGCTCAGGGCGTGCACCTCCAGCCCCTGCGCTCCGCCCAGGTGCCCCACAGGAGCGGGCGGCCCGTCCAACAGACTGCGGCACTGCGGGCACAGGGTGGTCTCCCAGCGGCCGCAGCCGGCACAGCGTGCAGGCAGGAGCGCCGAGCGCACCAGCCCCGCAAGGCGGCCTGCCGCAGGCACCGGGGCAGGCGTGTACGGGGAGGGGGCGAGGGTCACGGCAGCCAGGGTGCGGCTGGAGGCGGACGCGGCGGTACCCGCCGTGCCGCGCCTGTGGACAGCCGCCGCCGTGGCCTGCACGACGCGAGCCTGTGGAGACCGGAGCCGGCTCACGCTGTGCGCGGAAACACGGCCGATGGGGAGTGCGGTGAGGCACCCGGGGTTCGGCCCCGGCGCGCCGCCGCATACGATGGTGCCCGTCTGCGCCCGGGACCGTAGAGCCCGGGCAGGGGCCCTTCGCGGTCGTGACGGCTGTGCCGGTCACGTCGGTGGGCCCACCGTCGAGTATTGGGAGAAGCCAGAGTGTCGATCGTCGACCGGATCCTTCGCATCGGGGAGGGCCGCACCCTCAAGCGTCTGCAGGCCGTGGCCGACCAGGTCGAGGCCCTGGCCGACGACTACCGCGAGTTCACCGACGACGAGCTCAAGGAGCAGACCCGCGACCTCAAGCGGCGCTACGAGGACGGCGAGACCCTCGACCAGCTCCTGCCCGAGGCCTTCGCGACCGTCGCCGAGGCCGCCGACCGCGTGCTGGGTATGCGCCCCTACCACGTGCAGATCATGGGCGGCGCCGCGCTCCACCAGGGCAACATCGCCGAGATGAAGACCGGTGAGGGCAAGACCCTCGTCGCCACGATGCCCTCCTACCTGCGGGCCCTGACCGGCGAGGGCGTCCACGTCGTCACCGTCAACGACTACCTCGCCGAGTACCAGTCCGACCTCATGGGCCGTGTCCACCGCTTCCTCGGTCTGACCACCGGCTGCATCCTCGCCGGGCAGACCCCCGCCGAGCGGCGCAAGCAGTACGCCTGCGACATCACCTACGGCACGAACAACGAGTTCGGCTTCGACTACCTGCGCGACAACATGGCCCAGCGCCCCGAGGACCTCGTCCAGAGGGGCCACGCCTTCGTCATCGTCGACGAGGTCGACTCCATCCTCATCGACGAGGCCCGCACGCCGCTCATCATCTCCGGGCCCGCCACCGGCGATGTCAACAAGTGGTACAAGGAGTTCGCGATCATCGCCGAGCGCCTGCGCCCCGGCAAGGACTACGAGGTCGATGAGAAGAAGCGCACCGTGGCGATCACCGCCGCCGGCATCGAGCGCGTCGAGGACTACCTGGGCATCGACAACCTCTACGAGTCGGAGAACACCCCGCTCATCAGCTTCCTCAACAACGCCATCAGGGCCAAGGAGCTGTTCCACCTCGACAAGGACTACATCGTGCGCGACGGCGAGGTCCTCATCGTCGACGAGCACACCGGCCGCGTCCTGCCGGGACGCCGCTACAACGAGGGCATGCACCAGGCCATCGAGGCCAAGGAGCGCGTGGAGATCAAGGCCGAGAACCAGACGCTGGCCACCATCACCCTCCAGAACTACTTCCGTCTGTACCCCGAGGGCTCGCGCTCGGGCATGACCGGCACCGCCGAGACCGAGGCCGCCGAGTTCTCCGGCACCTACAAGATCGGCGTCGTGCCGATCCCGACGAACAAGCCGATGATCCGTGTCGACCAGCCGGACCTCGTCTACACGAACGTGCGCGCCAAGCTCGCCGCCGTCGTCGACGACATCGCCGAGCGTTTCGAGGTCGGCCAGCCGGTCCTCGTGGGCACGACGAGCGTGGAGAAGTCGGAGCAGCTCTCCGCCCTGCTGAGCAAGCGCGGGATCCCGCACGAGGTCCTCAACGCCAAGCAGCACGCGCGTGAGGCCGCGGTCGTCGCCCTGGCGGGGCGCAAGGGCGCGGTCACCGTCGCCACGAACATGGCCGGACGAGGCACCGACATCATGCTCGGCGGCAACGCCGAGCACATCGCCGTCGCCGCGCTCAAGGAGGCGGGCCTCGACCCCGAGGAGAACGCCGAGGAGTACGAGAGGGCCTGGCCCCAGGCGCTCAAGGCCGCGCGCGAGGCCTGCCAGGCGGAGCACGACGAGGTCGTTGAGCTCGGCGGCCTGTACGTGCTGGGCACCGAGCGCCACGAGTCGCGGCGCATCGACAACCAGCTGCGCGGCCGCTCGGGACGTCAGGGGGACCCGGGCGAGTCCCGCTTCTACCTGTCGATGGAGGACGACCTCATGCGCATGTTCGGTGCCGGCGGTGCCGAGCGCATCATGCGCTCGGACGCCTACCCCGACGACGTCCCGCTGGAGTCCAAGATCGTCTCGCGGCTCATCGCCTCCGCCCAGAGCCAGGTGGAGTCGCGCAACTACGAGATCCGCAAGAACGTCCTCAAGTACGACGACGTCATGACCGAGCAGCGCGAGAAGGTCTACGACGAGCGGCGCCGGGTGCTTGACGGTGAGGACCTTGAGCCCCAGATCGAGGCCTTCCGTCGGCGGGCCGTGGAGGGCATCGTCGCCGCCCGCACCGCCGAGGGCCGCCCTGACGAGTGGGACCTCGACGCCCTGTGGGGTGACCTCGGCCACCTCTACCCGGTGGGCCTCACCCAGGACGAGATCATCGAGGCCGTCGGCGGGGTGGACCGTCTGACCTCCGAGCGCCTGACGACGGAGCTCGGCGAGGACGCTGCGGTCGCCTACGAGGCGGCGCAGGAGCGTATGGACGGCAACGTGCTCGCCCGCGCCCAGCTCGGGGCCGAGCCGATGCGCACCCTGGAGCGGCGTGTCCTGCTCGCGGTGGTGGACAAGCGCTGGCGTGAGCACCTGTACGAGATGGACTACCTCAAGGAGGGCATCGGCCTGCGGGCGATGGCCCAGCGCGACCCGCTGGTCGAGTACGCCAACGAGGGCGCCCGCATGTTCAAGGCGATGATGGAGGGCATCCGCGAGGAGACCGTGGAGCAGGTCTTCGCCAACGTCGCCCGCTTCGACGCGGCCGCCCTGCGCGCCCAGGAGGACGGCACCGCCGAGGCCGCGGCCACGGTCGCCGGGGCCGACGCGACGGCCGTGGCCGGCCTGGGACGCGGGGGCTCCGGGACGGTGCTGGGCAGCACCGGCCAGCAGGCCATGGACCAGCGCATGACCTACTCGGCGCCCGGTGAGGATGGCAAGACCGAGGTCCGGGGCGCCTCCTCGGGCGGCACGACGGCCCCCGGGCGCCCGGCCCCCACCAACCGCGCGCAGCGGCGGGCCAGCCGCAAGAAGCGCCGCTGACGGCGGGCGGGGCGGCTCAGGCGATCTCCAGGTTCGTCAGCAGCCAGCGCCCGCGGTGGAGCTCGAACCGTGCTCCCGCGCCACGCACCCGCACGCCGTCGTCGAGCACCGCGCACACCTCGCAGGCACCGCTCACCGTGAGCTGGACCCGGATCGTGCGCGCCCGGGGACGGGGTGCCGGGGCCTCGCCGAGAATCCTGCGCGCGAGGCCGGCACGGCGCGCCAGCGCGTCGTAGAGCTCCGGTGAGGTCCACCGTCCCAGGTGGTCGGCGGGCCTCCACCCGGCGAGGACCTCGGCGGCGGCGGTGACCACGGCCTGGGCGGTGCGCACCGGGTCCGGCGGGCGCTGACCCGCTGCGCGTCGGCGTGACTCGTGGATGCTGCTCATGGCGACCACGTCGCACTCGTCCAAGGCCGTGTCCTCAGGAAGGGCAGGCAGGAAGCGCATGCGGTCCCAGGACTGGCGGGCGCGGGTGTCGGCGTTGCGCAGCGTGCGCCGTTCGAGGGCCTGGCCCGCGCCCGTCGGCGCCGTCGGCACCGAGGGGCGACGTGGGCGGCGCGCCAGCGGGCGTGCGTTGCACTGCGCGCGCGGGGGCGTCGTGGTGCGTGTGGCGTCGCAGAGCGTGCTGTCGGCCTGCGGGGGCACCGGCTCCGTGCCGGGCGGGTGGGTGGGGTCCTGCGACAGTGGGCAGGCGGCGTGCCGGGTGCTGGCCTCGGCGGTGCGGGACGGCAGGTCGGTGGTGGTCATGGTGTGGGTCCTTCGCTGCGAGGTGGGCGCGGGCGGTCAGGGATCAGGACCGGCCGGTGAGGGTGTCGGGAAGGGACAGGACGGTGCCGGGGCGGATGAGGTCCGGGTCCTGGCCGATGACGTCGTCATTGGCGTGGTAGAGCGTGGGCCAGGCAGTGGCGACCTCGGCCGGGGCGGGACTGTTGAGGTAGGAGGAGGTGATCGCCCACAGGCTGTCACCCTCGCGCACGACGTACGTCGTGGCAGGCGCCGTCGCCGTCACGGTGCTGTCAGGGGCCGGTGGCCGGGCCGAGGCGGTGCCGCTCGTGCTGGCGGGGGTGCCGGCCGGGGGAGAGGGGGAGCCGTCCGGCGCCGCCGTGTCCGGTGGGGCGGGGGCGCCCGGGTCGGCGGAGCTGTGTGACGCGTCGGTGTCTCCCGGTGCGGCCGACGGGCCCTGCGCGGCCTGTGGGGCCTGGACGTCGGAGCCCGGGGACGCACAGGGGGCGGGCGGGGCGCCGCCGGGTGACGACGGGGTGGAGTCGAGGGCCGAGGCGCCGGTGCCGGTAGCGGTGCCGGAGTCGGTACCGGCACCGGTGCTCTCCGGCGCCCCGGGACTGGCGGTGGCGCACACCGTCGGGCTCCATCCCAGGTCGTCGGGGGCGGGCGGCGTCTCCTGCGCGAAGGCCGCGCCCGGCAGGACGAGCGAGGTCGCCAGGGCTCCGGCGGCCGCGCGGCGCACGTACGGCGCCCCCCAGTGCGCCAGCAGCCGCGCCGCGGTGCCGCGGCCGAGCGGGTCCGTGCGCAGCGTGACGAGCGCGAGCGCCCCCGACAGGGCGTACCACACGGCGCCGACGGACCCGAGAGCCCCGAGCAGGACGACCAGCAGGTCGTCGACGTGCCCGGGACCCCACAGGTGCGGGGGCAGGGCCAGGACGGCATGGAGCGCCGTCACCGCAGCCGAGGCGAGTGCTGCCGCGACGGCGGCGGCGAGGAGCACGACCAGTGCGAGACGAGTCGATGTCGACATCCCAGAACCTCCTCGATGATGTTTGAGGTGATTTGAGAATGTCAGAGCCGTCACATGGGTGTCAAGTGTCTCGTGGCCGTCTCATATGGTGCGATCGGCTCTTGCGGCGCTCAAGGGCCTGTGCTCCCATGTGGGCATGGAGTGGGACAGCCTGCTGGCGGACCTGGAGAACCGTTTCGACAGCGAGCGGCGCGCCGAGATCGCCGCGCAGAGCGCCGACCTCGCCGAGGCCGAGGTCGCCTCGGTCCGCCTCGTCGACCGGCTGCGCGGCGCCGTCGGGCGCCAGGTCCACCTGCGCACCGTCAGCGGGCACCAGGTCGACGGCCTGCTTGAGCGGGTCGTGTCGGACGCCGTCGTCGTCGACGAGGGAGACGCCCTGCGGGCGCTCGTCCCCGTGGGCGCCGTCGCCGTCGTCCAGCCGCTGCCCGGTCCCGCGCCAGTCCTGGGCGGTGAGCGGGCGGGGCTGGCCTCGGTGCTGAGGGTGCTGGCCCGCCAGGGGCTGCGGGTGCGCCTCCAGCTGGGGGCGGTGGAGGTCGTGGGGCGGATCGTGCGCGTGGCGGCCGACCACCTCGACGTCATCACCGACGCCGAGGAGGCGGGGGCTCAGCGCGTGAGCGTCGCGCTGGGGGCTCTTGAGGCCGTGCGCAGCCGCTGAGCGGACCGTCGTGCGGCGCTTCCTCAGGCCTCGTCGACCAGGCGGCCGGCGGACACCAGTGAGCGCGTACGCTCTAGCTGTGTCTCGACGTACGTGTCAAAAGCGTCCTCCGGGATGCGCCACAGGTGGCGCGCCCCGACCTGGATCGCCGGAAGGTCTCCAGACATGATGAGCGCCCGGACGCCTTGGGCGGACAGCTGCAGCCGCTCGGCGACATCTGCGATGGTCAGGAAGGTGGTGCTCATGGCACCATTCTGTCATCGCTAAGCGATACGCACCATCCCTGAAACGATGTGTGGATCATCCAGCATCATGAAAAGTGACCGTCCTGTCCCCGACTCTTGTGCATGAGGAGGGCCATGAGCCCGGCAACGCGAGCCTCTCGCCGCAGCACCACCTCCCGCAGTCTGACTCACGCCGTCTCCTTACGGCGCCCTCGTTGGAAGGATCCGCGCATGGCGGCCGGCGCCGCCTTGGTGGGTGCCTCCGTCGTGCTCGGCGCGTGGGCGGTCGGGACCGCCGCGCAGACCGAGCCCATCTACGCCCTCGCCCAGGACGTCGCCCCGGGGGACGACCTCACCGCCGAGGGGGTGCTCACCGTCGTCGACTCGCGTCCCGGCACCGGCTCCTACGTGCACGTCGGGGAGCTTCCCGCGGACGCCGTCGCCACCCAGTCCCTCAGCGCGGGGGACCTGCTGCCCACCTCGTCGGTGGCCGGAGGCCGGGACCTCGGGCTGCGCTCGGTCGTGCTGAGCGTCTCATCGACCCTGCCCGAGAGAGCGGGAACCGGGGACCAGGTCGACCTGTGGGCGCTGCCAGCCGCCCGAACCTCGACGGACGAGGACGGCGCGGGTGCCGTCGTCGTCGCCCAGGGGCTGGTCATCGCCCATATCGGTGAGAGCGGCTCCGCGCTCCTGGGCGGCACCACGACGAGCGTGGAGGTCCTCGTTCCCGAGGCGCTGGTCGGTGACGTGCTCACCGCCGTGGGGGAGGGCAGCTCGCTCGTCCTCGTTCCCACCGGGCAGTCGTCATGAGCGGCGCCAGGACGACCGGCGTCCTGCTCGCCCTCACCGGCGACGACTCGGGGCACGTGCGTGCTATCGACGCCGCGGGCACCGGGCTGGTCGTCGTGCGCCGCTGCGGCGACGTCGCCGAGCTGCTCAGCGCGGCGCTGGCGGGGCTCGGGCGCCTGGCCGTCGTCAGCGCCGAGCTCGACGACGTCGACCTCACCGTCCTTGATCGTCTGAGCCGGGCAGGAGCTCGCGGCATCCTGCTCATCGAGACCCAGGAGGCCGAGGGCTGGTCCGTCCCCGGGTGGCAGGTACTCGGTGCCGACGCCGCGCCCTCCCAGGTCCGGGCCATGCTGCAGGCCCTCAACCGCCAGGACCCGGGCACCGCGGCGGCCGAGGACGGTGCGCGACGAGCCGGGGTGCCGGGCCGAACGGCCTCCGACGGCACAGGTGACGGGCCCCGGGAGCAGAGGCTCCGGCCTGGCGCGGCGGGCACCAGCGCTCCCGGCGGAGCCGGGTACCCGCCTGCCGGCCCCTCGGCCGCCGCCCCGGTCCCACCGACCGCAACCGAGGAGCGTTCAGGGGAGCGGAGGGAACGGGGCCGCATCGTCGTCGTGTGGGGACCCCACGGAGCCCCGGGGCGCAGCACCGTCGCCGCATCGCTGGCGACGGGGCTGACGGGAGCCGGCCCCACGATCCTCGTCGACGCCGACACCGAGGCGCCGTGCCTGGCGCAGGCGCTGTCCCTGCCCGACGGCTCGGCCGCCCTGGCCACCGCGGCCCGCCTGGCCTCCCGCTCGCACCTTGACCGTGAGTCCTTCGCCGGTCTGCTCGTGCCGTTGGGGCCGACGGTCTCGGTGCTGCCGGGGCTGGGACGCTCCGGCCGGTGGCGCGAGCTGCCGCCGGCGGCTATGGCGCGGGTCTGGGAGCGCTGTCGCGAGTACGCGGCCTGGACGGTCGTCGACATCTGTGGCGGGGTACCCGAGGACGAGGTGGATGCCTACACCCTCGAGCCGGGGCCCGGTGCTCTCAGGGTCGCGCTGCTGCGCGAGGCGGATGTCATCGTCGTCGTCGGGGGCGCTGATCCGGTGGGGATCCGACGGCTGCTGCAGCTGCTGGCGGATGTCGCCGAGGACCTCTCCGTGACCGGTCGGCTCGAGGTCGTTGTCAACCGGGTGCGGGCCTCAGCCGCCGGGCCCGCACCCGAACGGGCGGTGCGCGAGGCCCTGGCGCGCTTCGGCGGCCTGGAGGAGGCCGTGCTCCTGCCCGAGGACGAGGCCGCCGACGCCTGCCTCCTGGAGGGCAGGAGCGTCCTGGACGGCGCCCCGGCCACGCCTCTGGGACAGGCGCTGGCCGTGCTCATCGACCGTGTCGACCCGTCATCCGGGGCCCGCTCGCGCGCGGCCTCGGCGCGACGTGCCCGGACCCGCTCACGCCTCGCCTCGTTACGCCGCGCCGGCTGGTGGCCCAGGTCCCGGTCCCGGTCCGCGTCGCCGCCCCCACCCGGTCCGGCGTCGATCCGGCCTGTGTCGGTGGCGTCTGCGTCTGAGCCGCCGACACTGCCGTCTGCTCCGGTGCCGTTCCGGCCTGTGTCGGTGGCGTCTGCGTCTGAGCCGCCGACGCTGCCGTCTGGTCGGATGTCGATCCGGCCCGTTCCTGCGGCGCCTTCGTCCGGTACGCCGTCGTCTCCGCCTGCGCCGCCGTCGATCCGGCCCGTGTCAGCGATGTCTGCGCCCAGCACGCCGTCGTCTCCGCCTGCTCCGGTGCCGTTCCGGCCTGTGTCGGTGGCGTCTGCGTCTGAGCCGCCGAC
>CALEXZ010000022.1 GCA_937926195.1 uncultured Actinomyces sp. | reverse complement strand
GGAGGACGTGGAGGCGTCGTTCGTGGGCATAGAGGTTCCTCCGCGGCGAGAGAACGTCTGGTTTCGGGAAGGAGCCGTTGGGGGACGGCTTGCGACGCAGATGTTACACCTGCTCCACGACCGTGGTGCGCCGTCGGACGGACTCTCCGGAACAGCGGCAGACGGTCCTTCCGACCATGTGGAGCAAGGACGCCTCAGGCACCTGCGCCCTTAGTCGAGGAAATCCTCTCAGTCCTCACCGTACTTCGCCGTCAGACGCTGGTCCTCAAGGTCGTTCAACGTCGACTGTGGCGAGTGGATGTCAACATCAATGATCCCCGGCAACGCGCTCAGCCTGAATGACGATTCGTTTGGCAGATACCATATTGCTTCACGGCACTCATCGTCTGTGCCCGCGCTCGACACCACCGTCCGCGGCTGACCGAACAAGCCCGTCAGTGCCTTAACGTACGACTGGTACGCCGCCCAGGTCACCGACGCCGTATCAGGTTCCTCCTGCCCCAGGAGCACCCGAGTCGCCAACGGGAACGTCACCCCGCTGAACAACCCGCCCTGCCAGCGGCTCATCGTCCCACCATGCTCCATACCCGGAGGCGTGAGCACCGTCGTGAACAACGTCCCATCCTGAGGGTCGGGTACCCACCCCAACCGGTCACGGATCGCGAAGGCTGTCCCCCACGACACCGGCCAGGCAAGGCCCGTCCAGGCCGTCACCCACTCCACCGCCGTCTCAACCGGCAAGGTCTCCATCCTCACCACACAACCCCCTTCCACCAGACAGGCGACAGTCGAGCAACGCCTCAGGCACTTGCGCCCTCAGTCAAGACGATCCTCCCAGCCCTCACCGTACTTCTCCGTCAGACGCTGGTCCTCCAGATCCGCCCACGTCTGCTCCGGCGAGAACACGTACACCGTGATAAGCCCCGAACGCGCAGTCAGAGTGAAGGAGGAGCTGTTGGGCAGGTACCACGTCACCTCACGGAACTCATCCTCAGTACCACGTCGCCGCTCCACCGCACGCGGCATGCCGAACAAGTCCGTCAAGGCCTCGACATACGAGGTGTAGTCCGCCCACGTCACCGGCGCCGTGTCAGGCTCCTTCTGTCCCTTGATCACACGTGTCGCCAAAGGAAATGTAACTCCGCTGAAAATACCTCCTTCATCCGCAGTCATGTAGCCGCCATCGTCCTTGCCTGGAGGGGTCAGCACCGTCGTGAACAACGTCCCATCCTGAGGGTCGGGTACCCACCCCAGCCGGTCGCGGATCGCGAAGGCCGTCTCCCACGACACCGGCCAGGCCAGCCCCGTCCACGCCGTCACCCACTCCACCGCCGCCTCAACCGGCAAGGTCTCCATCCTCACCACACAGCCCCCCTTCCACCAGACAGGCGACAGTCGAGCAACAGCCTCAGGCACCTGCGCACTCAGTCAAGACGATCCTCCCAGCCCTCGCCGTACTTCTCCGTCAGACGCTGGTCCTCAAGATCCGCCCACGTCTGCTCAGGCGAGTACACCATCACCTGAATGAGCCCCGTCTGCGCGTTCAGGCTGAAGGAGGACCTGTTGGGCAGGTACCACTTCGCCTGTCGGAACTCACTATCCGTGCCCACACGCCTCGCCTGCGTCCGAGGCTCACCGAACAGGTCCGTCAGCGCCTCGACATACGACTGGTACGCCACCCAGGTCACCGACGCCGTGTCAGGCTCCTCCTGCCCGAAGGGCACACATGTCGTCAAGGCAAACATAATCCCGCTGAAAAGCTTCGCTTCATGAAGGCTAATCGCACCGCCGTGCTTCTGGCTCGGGAGTGTCAGCACCGTTGTGAAGAACCGGCCATCGACAGGATCAGCAACCCAGCCCAGACGGTCCCGGATCGCGAAGGCCGTCTCCGCGGGGACTGGCCAGGTCAGGCCCGTCCAGGCCGTCACCCACTCCACAGCCGTCGCAACCGGCAAGGTCTCCATCTTCATGATCAGCTCTCCTTAAGGTCGCCTGTTCGCATCGGTCAGTGGTTGGGTCAGGGACCGCCAAGGGCTGCGATCTTCTCCTCGATCGCAGCGATGATCTGCGGGTGGGAAGCCAGGCCCACATCGATGCGGTTGCTGCGATGCACGAACCCCAGCTCGGTGGTTGAGATGACGTCGCTCGTGACCGAGACCTCGCCGCTCTTGACCCCCTTCCACAGATCGGGGTTGTCCCGGAAGAACTCGCTGACCCTATCGTCACTGAGCATGCGGTCGCGCACGTAGGCCGGCGTTCCCTGGGACGCCGACCCCTCGAAGGTGGTGCGCACCGGCTCCGTGCTCAGCCTGCTGCTGCCGCCCTTGAGCTCGGGCACGTGGATGTTCTTGCCGTCAGCCGACACGGCCAGCATGTCGAGCTTGCCGGGGCCGGTGGGTTTCGCGTCCACTCCCTGGGGGCGGAAGGCCTCTGGCACCGTATAACCAGTTCGTTCCATCTCCTGCAGACCCCCTACCTCGCCGATAACCTCGGTGACCCGGTTCACGCGATGACGTGCAGCATGACAGTTCTCAGCGGCAAGTCTCAGGCGTTCCAAGGACTCGTAGTCGTGCCCCGACCTACCGAGACGAACCAACGTGTCGTCGTAGTTCCTCTTGCTGAAGTCCGCCAGCTTCGTTCCCGGGGGCAGCAGCTCCCGGAGGCGGGTCTCTGCGGTGCGGCGGGCAACCAGTGCCTCCTCACGCATCCGGAGCAGAGTCGAAAGATCCGCCAGGCGGCCCGAGCGACGTGCTGCAACGGAAGGAGCCAAGAACCTCTCAGCCGTGCGCAGCCCCGATCCCAGCAGCGAGCCGGGTATAAAGGTGATGGCGAAGTCGACGATATCCAGGAGGAGCTGGACAGGCGTCACGTTGCGCATGTATCTCGCCGTCGCAGCACCGGGGTCACGTATGAATGCGGAGACCCCGTGACCGTGCTCCGCGAACCACGTCACGACACCGACCGCACCCATGGCCAGGCCAGCCGAGGCCCCCAAGCTCATCAGTGCCAGGACTCCCAACGCGATGAGCAGGACCTGCACGACAGGGTTCAGTCCGTGCCACCACGAGGCCAGGTCATCCATGAGCCCGGCGAAGAACACGGCGTCGTCGGGGGTGTCTGCCGCCGGGCCGATACTGCGGCCGACGACGACCCCCATCGCCAGGCACGTGGCCACCGACGCCACCGACGCCACCAGCGCCCCGAGCGCCCACCGTCTCCTGGTGGCGGGCTCACCACCTGGGGAGGTCACACTCATCGCCTGGCGCCGCACCTCCAGGATCAGCTGGCCCACCCGGCGCCCGCGCTGCATCCGCTCGCCACGCGTCAGGTCCGGGCGCGTGTACCCCGACAGGATCACCGCCAGGTCGCTCCAGGCGAAGACCCCCACCGCCACCACCGCACGCACCGGCTCGCGCCACCGAGCACCCAGACCGGACAGCTGCGGCACCGCCCCACGCTCGGGGTCCACACGGCCCATGAACCCCGCACGCATACGACGGTGCGCGTCAACCACCAGGCACAACCCCAGCAGCACCACCACGACAGGCACCTGCCCACGCCCCATGCCGCCCACGAACCACACGAACCTCAGCGGCCCGAAGGGCAGACCACCCTCGTTCACCCACCTCCACCACGCAACCGAGGCGTTGTGGGCCGCGTGGTCCACGATGACGTGGCCCAGCGCAGCCACCGGCCCCACCACCGACAGGACCCGCCACCACAGTCCCGCAGTGCCCGCAGCCCCCGAGGCCCGCAACCTCCCGGCATAGCGCCAGGCGGCGATCGCCAGACCGATCGTGGCAGCAACCAGCATCGTCGACACATGGTGACCGACCACCATGACCTCAACCCACCTGCCGGTGTAAGGAGCCACACGGCCCACCTCCATCGACCCCGAGGTCAGCGGGTTGAGCGAGTAGTGCGTCCCCTCCCCGAAGGCGTCGACAATGACCCACCCCGGGGTCAGCCGCCGGACGGAATCCTCCGCGATCGTGAAACCAGCCCCTGCCGCATACCCCAGCAGGGCCCAGTCCGACGCCGCTAGACGTCGCATACGCCCCGGCGCCACCAGCGCCGGCAGCAGGAGAATGAGTAGCTTGCCTGGCTCCTCTACAAACGCAGCCAAGGAGATGAGCGCGCCGTCATCGCGTGGAGACAGCCCCACCGCATAACCCAATGCCATCGTGAACACGGCGATCCCCAACGCCCACACCGTGCTCACACTCAGCAACATCGTCAACGACCGCGTACTCACGGTACGAGTCCGAGCCACCGCCACCAGCACCAGCAGCCCCGCCGTCAGACTCATCGCCGGAACCAGCGCGTGGGCCGGCCCCTCAACCGCCACCAGCGCCACAACCAGCAGCAGCGAGCCAACCTGGCCCACCTGAACCATCCGGCCCAGCAGCCGCACCACCCGCGGACGGCGCCCTAACCACGAGGCCCACACGTCCCGCGCCCGCTCCCACCCCTCGGGTGGAACCCGCATCCACGTCTCAGCGGGAACGTCTCTCAGCCCCTGCCCGGGCCCAGGGGGTTCACCGGGCACGCCGAGCACACCGGGCGTCGTCGGAGTCTCATTGGGGCCGGTGGCCATAAGCACACCTCACTCAGGAACGGCGACACTGCACACGAGCCGGGGAACTCGCCTACCGACCGTAACGAAGTGACCCCTCACACAGCAAGCACCCGCCCGGCGTGGCCGCCGCCCGGCTCACAGGAAACTGGCGCGCAGCTCCTCCGGGCTCCGGGGGGACAGGTCCGCGAGCGTGACGTCGAAGACGGTGCGCGCACCGACTTCGCCCCGCTCGGCCATCCTCGCCACCGCGCGGGCGACCGCCACGAGCACCGCACCGGTGAACTCCGGGTTGGAGTCCAGCGCCAGCTCGAAGCCGATGG
>CALEXZ010000021.1 GCA_937926195.1 uncultured Actinomyces sp. | reverse complement strand
CCTTCGGCGTCTACTTCACCGACGCCGGCCAGCACCAGGAGCACCGCCCCTACGTCGCGCACACCGAGCCCCACTGCTACTCGCGCGTGACCTACAAGGGCGCCCTCCGGGGCGAGGGGGCCCACGCCGTGTGGGTGGGCGACTGCCTCATCGGTGCCGGAGCCCGCGGCACGGACACCTACGAGCTCAACCGCAACCTCGTCCTCACCGAGGGCGCCAAGGCGGACTCCGTCCCCAACCTGGAGATCGAGAACGGCCAGATCGAGGGGGCCGGCCACGCCAGCGCCACCGGCCGCTTCGACGACGAGCAGCTGTTCTACCTGCGTGCCCGTGGCATCCCCGAGAGCGAGGCCCGGCGCCTGGTCGTCCTCGGCTTCTTCAACGAGATCGTCGCCGAGATCGGCGTGCCCGAGGTCGAGGAGACCCTCATGGCCGCCATCGAGAAGGAGCTCGAGCTCTCCGGCCTTATCGCCGAGCGCCGACAGGCCTGAGGCCGCCCCGTCACACGTCACCCCTAGCATCGAAAGCGAATAATGAGCACCCTCGAGATCAAGAACCTCCACGTCCAGGTCGCCACCAACGACGGCCCCAAGCCGATCCTCAAGGGCGTCGACCTCACCGTCGACTCCAACGAGGTCCACGCCATCATGGGCCCCAACGGCTCCGGCAAGTCCACGCTGGCCTACTCCATCGCCGGGCACCCCGACTACGAGGTCACCGACGGCGAGGTCCTGCTCGACGGCGTCGACCTGCTCGAGCTCAGCGTCGACGAGCGCGCCCGCGCCGGCCTCTTCCTCGCCATGCAGTACCCCGTCGAGGTCCCCGGCGTCACCGTCTCCAGCTTCCTGCGCACCGCCAAGACCGCCATCGACGGCCAGGCCCCCAAGGTCCGCTCCTGGGTCGGCGAGGTCAAGGGTGCCATGGAGCGCCTGCGCATGGACGAGTCCTTCACCCAGCGTGACGTCAACGCCGGCTTCTCCGGCGGGGAGAAGAAGCGCTTCGAGATCCTGCAGATGGAGCTGCTCAAGCCCCGTTTCGCCGTCCTCGACGAGACCGACTCCGGCCTGGACGTCGACGCCCTGCGCGTCGTCGCCGAGGGCGTCAACCGCCTGCACGCGGACTCCGACGCCGGCTTCCTCCTCATCACCCACTACACGCGCATCCTGCGCTACATCAAGCCCAGCCACGTGCACGTCTTCGTCGACGGCCGCGTCGCCGAGCAGGGCGGGCCCGAGCTCGCCGACCGCCTGGAGGAGGAGGGCTACGACCGCTTCCTCAAGTGAGGCGCGGGCGGGGTCCGCAGCAGCGGCCCCGCCCGTCCCCGGCCCTACCGCCCACCACCAGCGAAGGCACCCATGAGCCAGCAGCCCGCAGCCCAGCCCCTGACCGAGGCGGAGGTCAACGCCGTACGCGCCGACTTCCCCTACCTCAGCCGCCCCGCGCGCGGCGGCCAGACGCTCGCCTACCTCGACTGGGGTGCCACCAGCCAGAAGCCGGCCTGCGTCATCGAGCGCGAGGCCGAGTTCTACCGGATGAGCAACGGCGCCGCGGGCCGCTCCACCTACCAGATCGCCGACGAGGCCACCGCCCTGTGGGACGAGGCCCACGAGGCGGTCGCCTCCCTCGTCGGGGCCCGTGCCGACCAGCTCGTCTTCACCAAGAACGCCACCGAGGCCGTCAATCTCCTCGCCCTGGCCGTCGCCAGTGCCAGCCTGCGACGGCCCTCCGCCCGCGGCGGCGGCCCGGCCGACGCCGGGGACCCCTCACGCCGCCTGGCGCTGGGGGAGGGCGACGAGGTCCTCGTCTCCCGGGCCGAGCACCACGCCAACCTCGTGCCCTGGCAGGAGCTGTGCGCACGCACCGGAGCGCGCCTGCGCTGGCTCGAGCTCACCGAGGACGGGCGGGTCGACGCCTCCGCCGAGGCCGTCGCCCGCGTCGTCACCGAGCGCACCCGCGTCATCGCCCTCACCCACGCCTCCAACGTCACCGGGGCGCTCACCCCCCTTGACGCCGTGCTCGCCGCCGCGCGCGCCGTCGGCGCGACCGTCCTGCTGGACACCTGCCAGTCCGGGGCGCACCTGCCCCTCGACTTCGCGGCGCTGAGCGCCGCCGGTGTCGACGCCATCGTCTTGTCCAGCCACAAGATGCTCGGCCCCACGGGCGTCGGCGCCCTCGTGGCCACCGAGGAGCTGCTGGAGGCCATGCCCCCGGTCCTCACCGGCGGCTCGATGATCGAGCTCGTCACCATGGAGTCCTCGACCTACATGAGCGGTCCCGCCCGCTTTGAGGCCGGCTCCCAGCCGCTCGCCCAGGCCGCGGGCTGGGTCGCCGCCGCCGACTACCTCGCCCGCCTGGGGCTGGACCGTCTGCACGCGGGGGAGCAGGTGCTCACCCGTCGCACCCTGGACGGGCTCGCCTCGGTGCCGGGGGTGAGGGTCCTGGGCCCCACGGACACCGTTGACAGGCTCGGGGTCGTCGCCTTCGGTGTCGAGGGGGTCCACCCCCACGACGTCGGCCAGCTGCTCGACGCCGCCGGCGTCGCCGTGCGCACCGGTCACCACTGCGCCCAGCCGATCCACGCCGCCTTCGGCGTGCACGCCTCCTCCCGCGTATCCTTCGGGCCGACGACGACGCCCGAGGAGATCGACCGCTTCCTCGAGGCCGTCGCCCACGTACGCTCCTACTTCCAGAGGTGAGCATGAACGACCTCGACCAGCTCTACCAGCAGGTCATCCTCGACCACTCGCGCGAGCGCCACGGCGTCGGCGCGCTCGCTGAGCCGCACGGCCAGTCCCACCAGGTCAACCCGACCTGCGGGGACGAGGTGACCCTCGGTGTCAGGGTCGTCGACGGACGCATCGAGGCGCTCGGCTGGGAGGGTGAGGGCTGCTCCATCTCGCAGGCCTCCATCTCGATCATGCACGACCTCGTTGACGGTGCGGAGCTCGCGACGGTGGCCCGCCTGGAACGGGACTTCGACACGCTCATGCACTCGCGTGGCAAGGGCGTGGACGAGGCGGTTCTGGACAACCTTGAGGACGCCGCCGCTTTCGAGGGGACCTCGAAGTACCCCAACCGTGTCAAGTGCGCCCTGCTGGGGTGGATGGCCCTCAAGGACGCCCTCGCCAAGGCGGGTGTCGCCCTACCGGCGGACGACGAGGACGCATGAGACCAGTGCCCGCCATACTGTCCACGCACGACCACTGTGAGGAGATGCCATGAGTGAGACCGCCGCTGCCGGCGCTGCCGGGACGGACAACCCGATGGCCGCGCAGCACACCCCCGGCCCCGGCCTGGGCGACGTCGATGCCGCCGCTGTCGAGGAGGCGCTGCGCGACGTCATCGACCCCGAGCTCGGCATCAACGTCGTCGACCTCGGCCTGCTCTACGGCGTGAGCATCGAGCCCGACGGCACCGTCGTGCTCGACATGACCCTGACGACGGCGGCCTGCCCCCTGACCGACGTCATCGAGGAGCAGGCCGCGCAGGCCCTGTCGCTCGTTGCCGACAAGGTGCGCATCCAGTGGGTGTGGCTGCCGCCGTGGGGCCCGGACAAGATCACCCCCGAGG
>CALEXZ010000020.1 GCA_937926195.1 uncultured Actinomyces sp. | reverse complement strand
TCGCGTTGAATGAAGACCTGCGCCGTGAGATCCGCGGGCTGACCGGCGGACCTGAGATCCTGTGACAGCCGACGCACACGCTCGGGACCGTAGATGCCGAGGAGCACGCTCTGAGTCGCTGAACCGATGCGGTCGATGAGGCGCACGAAGGGACCGTCGGACCGCTTGCCGCCCTCCGTCTCCTCGACCTCATCGAGGTCGTCGGCGAGGGTGACGCGCAGCATGCGCAGACCGAGGGCGGCCAACAGGACGAGACAGGCGGCGGCGAGACCAAAGAGGAACGACGTCATCACACCTCCACCCTGCCCACGATCTTCATGAGGATCGCACCAAGGAGGAAGAGCCCGGCGGCGACGGCGAGCACAACCTGTCCTATCAGCGAGCTGGCCATCTTGTCGACGAGGCCCGGCTCCATGAGGTTGAGGAGGATGACGGCACCGCCGCCGATGAGCATGACGGCGTAGCCGGCGACGGCGGAGCCGAGGATGACCGTCTGGACCTCGCGGTGCAGCTCCTTGCGCTGCTCCAGGGCCTGCGCGATATCCGTGAGGGCGTCCGTGAGGGCACCACCCGTACGTCCCTGGATGACGATGGTGCGCATGAGGATATTGAGCTCGCGCGAGGGCATGCGCTCGGCAAGCTCGTTCAGTGCCTGCTCCGTGCTCGCCCCGACGTCGAGGCGGTGGACAACGCGACGCATCTCCGCTCCTGCGGGCTCCGCCATCTCGCGTCCGGCCATGGCGATGCAGCGGCCCATCGACAGTCCCGCCGAGTTGCCGTTGGCGATGATACGGGTGAGCTCGGGTAGCTGGGCGATGAAGTCCTCCAGGCGCTTGGCGGAACGTCGGGACAGCCACCGGCGCAGGACCGCGGGCATCGTCAATGTGAGGATGATGGAGGCGACATTGCCTAGCAGAATCCTGCTGACGATGAAGATAACGACCATAGCGGCAAGGACGCCCAACAGCGTCACTAGGGGCGACCAGCTCAGGCCGGCGGTGGTCAATGCCCTGCCGAACCGGGAGAGGGGGGGCCGTGAGAACAACGCACGTTCCACCCGGGGCATCAGCCGGTGTCCGGCGCCCCCCTCACCGACGGTCACCGACCACAGCTCGCGGCGCCTGGCCGACTCGTCCGCGAGGATGACGACGGCCCACACGCCGATCGCGAGGGAGATAAGGAGGACGACGAGGATGAGCCGAGCGGTCACGGTCACGAGCGCACCTCACCGTACCCGGACGGTAGCGTCTCGCCCGCCCGCATGAGGCGCTCGCGCACCACGCCGTCAATGGGGAAGGCACGGAAGGTGCCCGTGGCGCCCTGGGACTCGTAACGCAACAGGGGCGAGGTCGCGTAGGCCTCCCGGTGCTGGGAAGTCACCTGGTCGATCTGACGCACCCGCCTCACACCGGAGGAGTCACGTTCGAGCTGGATGATGATGTCGATGGCGCCGTTGATCTGATCGCGCAGCGTCTCCACGGGCAGCTCGAGGTCCGACATAGAGGCGAGAGTCTCGAGGCGGCCGAGGGCGTCACGCGCCGAGTTCGCGTGGACGGTGGTGAGGGAGCCCTCGTGACCGGTGTTCATGGCCTGGAGCATGTCGAGGGTCTCTCCACCACGGACCTCACCGACGACGATGCGGTCCGGACGCATACGCAGGGAGTTGCGCACGAGGTCGCGGATGGAGACCTGTCCCTTGCCCTCAGAGTTGGCCGGCCGCGCCTCCAGGCGCACGACGTGCCCCTGCTGAAGGGAGAGCTCGGCGGAGTCCTCGATGGTGATGATGCGCTCACGGTCCGGGATGAGACCGGAGAGCGCATTGAGGAAGGTCGTCTTACCCGTACCCGTTCCGCCCGAGACGAGGATGTTGAGGCGCGCGCGCACCATCGCACCCAGAAGAGCCGAGGCCTCCTCCGGCAGGGAGCGGCGCGCCACCAGATCGTGCATCCGAAAGGGCTTGGGGAAGCGACGGATCGTCATCGTCGGCCCGTCAAGGGCGAGGGGTGGGATGATGACGTTGACGCGCTCGCCGCCGGCCAGACGGGCGTCCACCATGGGGCTCGACTCGTCGACGCGACGGTTGACGGAGGAGACGATGCGGTCGATGGTCTGCATGAGCTCCTCCTCCGAGCGGAAGGCGGAGGGGATGCGCTCAATGCGCCCGGAGCGCTCGACGAAGAGGTCGCGCACACCGTTGACCATGATCTCGGTGACGGTCTCGTCGGCGATGAGGGGCTCCAGCACGCCGAGGCCGACGGCGTCGTCAACGATGCGCTGGATGAGACGCGCACGGTTGCGCGTCGACATGACGGGCCCCTCGAAGGAGAGCAGCCGTGACAGCACACGCTCAAGCCGCGCGCGCTTGACGGGCATGTCGAGGTCGGCGACCTCGTCGATGTTGATCTCTTCGAGGAGTCGGGCGCGGAAGTGGTCAAGGAGCTCCTCGGTCTCGTCACCGTGGAACTCCACCCCGCCGACGCGGTCCATGAGCGACATATCACATCTCCCTCGTCGGGAAGGTGGCCCGGGCGCTGATCGGGACGTGGATGATCTCCACGACCGACGGGATCCCCAGCGGGATCCGAGCGCGCACGTCGACGCAGCCGCGTCCGCAGGTGCTCACACTGGTGACGTCGATCCAGTCCGGCAGGGAAGCCATGACGGCAGGCCGGGGCGCACGGTTCTCCTCCAGGGCGCGGGCACCGTCACGGGCGGCATCGCGCAGCTCGGAGACGGCCGAGACGGCAGCAATACCCTGGACAAGCAGCACGAGGAAGATGACGAGGATGGGGACGAAGGCGGCCATCGAGACAGCCGACTGTCCTCTTTGCTCCCGCCTCAGCCTCGTTAGGGTAGTCCGGAATCTCATCTCATTCCTCCCAGTCGATCGTCGCGTCGGCGGAGACACTGCTGAGACCGGGGACCTTCATCGGCAGGTCCACCGTGACCGTCACCGTGTCCGCACCGGAGCGCCGCACGTGCATGCCCCCGACGAGGCCGTCGGGCAGGGCCGAGGCCGCGGCGGCCACGGCGCCGGAGTAGCTGCCGCCGCGGGCGTACTGGCGGGCGGCCTCCTGGGCGCTGCTCTGGGCCATGAAGGCGATGCTCGCGGCGAAGAGGAGGTGAAGCACCAGAGCGAAGACCGCCAGGGCCACGACCAGGACGCCGGCGAACTCGACGCTGCCCTGACCCTCCTCGCCACCGCGGCGCCCGCGCAGGCTCATCTTCTTGCCACGGCGTCCCTTGGGCTTGTCTGCGCGGCGCCTCCCGGAACGCGCCGGGGCAGGCGAGGGAGCGGACGGAGGAGCGGGAGCGGGCGCAGGGGTGGCGATGCTGTCCTCGGGGACGATCAGCAGGTCCGCGACCATGCGACCCGCCTGGGTGAAGGGCGCCACGTCCAGGTCGAGCACCGTGCCGGTGTTGATCGTCGTCTCCAGCCGCGGCCCGCAGTCGGGAATCTCAGTGAGGATCTCCATACCGGCGAGCTTCATCGCCGTCGCTGCCTGTATCTCCCGCTGCCGTGAGGAGCGGTTGAGTGCCATGCGCACCGGGGTCCCACGCCCGATACCGAGCCTGTCCATCGCGGCGGTGAGGCGGCGCACCGAGCTGAGTGCGGGAACGTCCGGCGTCGCGACGACGATGATCTCGTCCGCGAGATCGAGTGCGGCGGCCGAGGTCAGGGTGAGAGCGCTTCCGCAGTCGATGACCACCTGCTGGTACTGGTAGCGGATGGCCTGCAGGATCTGGCGGGCCGCGGTCTCGGTCATGGCCTCGGCGGCCTCCGCCGAGGGCGGCGCGGGCAGGAGCTCGACGCCGCCGCGCAAGGGGTAGGCGACCTCGGTGATCTCACGGCCTCCGAGCTCGGCCGCGACAGAGACGAGGTCGATGACGGAGTGGCGCACGCGCAGGCCGCAGTAGGACGCCTGGTCACCAGCGCTGAGATCGAAGTCAAGCAAGGCCGTCTGGCCACGTCCGCTCGCCGCCCTGGCAGCCATGAGAGCGATCATCGAGGTACCGACCCCGCCCTTGGCCCCAATGACGGCGACAATGCGTCCGATGCGCTGCACCCGGACATCGGAGTCAGCGGCACGCTGGTCACGGACCTGGCGGGTCCACGCCGACAGGGAGCGCAAGCGCTCGGCGTAGGTCTCGATCGAGGGCGGCAGCGGCAGGACCGCTCGGGCGCCTGCGTCCATGGCCCTGATCACGAGATCGGCGTCGACGCGGGGCGCCAGGAGGCACACGGGCAGCAGCGGGCTCAGCGCGGCCAGCTCGCGCAGGAGGTTCAGCCCCTTGCCCTCGTCCTCGTTCTCATCGACGAGGACAAGGTCGAGGTCCTGACGCTCAAGCTCCAGACGCGCCTGACCGAGGGAGGCGACGGTCACCGGCTCCGAGAAGCCGTCGAGCTCACTGAGGACGGCGGCGACGGCCGAGGCGGTCGCGGCATCGGAGGACAGAAGCAGAACCTGGGTCACAGTGGGGCTCCTTCACTCGCCGTACGTCGTCTGGTCGTCAGTGAGCGGAGCGTCGTCGCCGGTGCCACGCAGGGCAAGGCGAAGCTTGACGGCGAAGCTCTCCGCGTAGGAGATCCTCAGGCTGTCCGCGGTGCTCAGAGCAAAGGTCACGGGCACAGCCTGCGTCTCGGTGAAGGCACCGGAGGCGTTCTCGTCCTCCACCGTCGTCGCCACGCCGACGTCGATGATGAGGGCGTTCTGGACAATGATCTGCGCCGTGCGCGCACCGGTCTCCTCGTCCTCGATGGTGGCGATGATATCAACGTAGTCACCGGGCTGGATGCGCCCGGCGACGCCGGTCTCGGCGTCGACCATGATGGCCACCTCGCGGGCACCGTTCG
Source organism: uncultured Actinomyces sp. (assembly GCA_937926195.1). Classification (GTDB taxonomy): domain Bacteria; phylum Actinomycetota; class Actinomycetes; order Actinomycetales; family Actinomycetaceae; genus Actinomyces. The sequence continues at coordinate 4,421 of CALEXZ010000020.1, read as the reverse complement.
TCAGGCCGGGCGGGTCGGTGAGCATACCGGTCTGCAGCACGGAGCCCGCGGCGTAGGCGCTGGCAGCGACGAGCCCTTCAACCTGGCCGTAGGAGGACACGGCGTTGGCGGGCGCCCAGCGCTCGGGTACCTCGACGACCTCGACATCCGCCTCGGTGACGGCGTGCAGCGCCTCGACGTCGGTCGTGAGCCTGAGGACCTGGGTCATCGGCCCGACCTGCGAGGACACGGAACTGACGTAGGTGGCGACACCGACGAAGGTGAGTGCGGCTCCCAGGAGGGTGACGAGCAGCAGCAGGACTCCTCGTCTCTGGCGCGGGTTCATGATGCGTTCCTCTCAATCCTGGGTGCGGGTGCGGAGATTCGGGGGGAGAGCGAGGTGCCGCAGAAGGGGCACCCGGTCGGCGCCGTGGCCCGGCCGCAGGAGCGACAGGTCCTGCGCAGCACCGTACCGACGGCCGTGCGCACGGCACGAGCGACATCGGGGTGCCAGGAGACCTCGGCCCAGTGCCGGGCCCCGTCGAGCTTGCCGCTCTCATTGGGCAGGACGACGGGGGGTACCCGCACGCCGAGCCCGACGGCCATGTGCTTCATCTCGTTGCTGGCCGCCCAGACGACGTCGCGGGAGTCCCCGAGGTCCCACTGGATGTTCTCCCGGAAGGTGACGGTGTCGGTGGCGAGATCGACGTCAAAGGAGGCCTTGGGGAAGAAGCTGCGCAGGTGCTGACTCAGGGTGGGCTTGGGACGCACGAGAGAGCCGACGGAGCTCAGGGCCTTGCGGGTGCCGCACTGGCGGTTGACTGCCCGCACGACGTAGGCCGCCATGCCGTAGCTCTCCGGCGGCAGGTGCGTGAGCGCGCGCAGCAGCAGGGTCCTGCGGGTCCGAGGGCCGTCGAGGGTGACGAGGGCGACGTCGGGACGGGCAATGACCTCACGGGCCATGAGGGAGGGACGGGCAGCGGCGTCGGCACCCACGACAAGGAGTGCGTCGCCGGGCACTGACTCGACAGCGGTGACGGCGGCTTCGACGTCGGGCACCTCAAGGCAGCCGACCGGTGCCGGCAGACCGACGGCGACGGCGGAGGTGAGGATCACGGCAGGTTCTCTTCCAGTGGTGTTGGGATGACGACGGTGGCCTCTCGGCTCAGGTGCAAGACGGTCGTTGGCGGCACCGATCTAGTATCGTAGCCCGCCCTGCAAGGTGGAGCCGTTCTCGCTCCACCCGCGACCGCCCTGGGCGTGCCTGTCGTGGCGGCTGAGGAGGGCCGGGGCCATGAGCCCGAGCACGAGGAAGCCGAGCGGGAGCAGACTGGGAACGGACACGTCCCCGTCGGTGAGCACGTCCCAGGCGACGACGGCGAGAACGGCCACCGCGGCACCCATGAGGGCTCGCGCTGTCCGGTCGAAGTGGTCCTGCCCCCGGTAGGAGGACAGACGCAGCCCCATCCAGTCGACGACCAGCCCCCACAGGAGCAGAAGCGGGATCTCCAGGGGCAGCTCGGGGACGGATGAGAGGATCCGCATCGAGTCGTGCCAGGGGCCCGCCACAGACCGTTCGAGGACAGTACCGCCGGCTGCGACGAGGCCGACGACGACGGGGCCTGCCCATGACAGAGCGTGAGAATCTGCTCCGGTAGCGCGCATGTGTCCTTCCTCGTGGACCATCCGCCTCCCCGGAACAACGGGATCCGGCAAGGGCCGCGTCGGCACGCGGCACGCCCTACGTTAGGTAGGCCAACGCCCCTACCCCAGGGGCGAGCGTCCCTGTCTGGGCCCTGATCTCGGCGACGCGCCGTCGGACCGGCTCGACCGTGAGAGGGAGTGTCGCGACGGTGTGCCGTCGCTAGAGCCCCGGTTCCAGTCCTTGCCAGGCAGTCCATATCAGGCCTCGACGACCGGGATGTCGGTCAGGCGTAGTGCGATGGCACCGTCACCGTTGCCGGGCAGGTCGAGGGTGACGGTGTCCTCACCGGTGTCCGGCCAGACAACAGGAAGCGGCGTAGGCGCACCGGGACCATCGAAATGGGACACAGACCTGTTGGTGACGGGCCACAGGCTGGAGTCGATCTTCGCCTGCAAGGGCGCGTAGCGGGTGCTGCCCTTGAGGAGGGTGGCGGAGCAGATGTGCGTACTCACAGGGCCCCAGTGTGTCTGCCACTGGCGTGGCATATGGAAGGCACCATGGGCGAGGGCGACGAACTGGTCGGTGGAGACGAGGATCCTGCCCATGAAGCAACCATCAGCGCGCACGACCTGGTCCATCGAGACATGGAGCGTCGCATCCTTGTAGGACACGTCCACCCCATCCTTGCCGGTGCCCACCGGCCCACCGGGATCCGGCAGCTCCCCCACAGCCGCAGGCGCAGGCTTCTCCTCACCCTCACTGGGATCGGTGGGGGTCAGAACCACCTCGACACGACGATTCACCGCACGGTTCTCATCCGAGTCATTAGCAACCCGAGGCTCCGACTCCCCCTTACCAACCACCGAGGTAGTCCACGACTTCAGGCTCACCAGCTGACCCAGACGGTCAGCCACAGCCTGAGCACGACGCTGCGACAGGTCCTGGTTGTGAGCGTCAGAGTCGACGTCATCAGTGTGCCCGGTAATCACCAGACCCCCACCAGAGGGATAACGCTTGACCTGCTCCGTCACCGACGCCAGCACCGTGTCCGCCTGCTCACTGAGCTCAGTCGAGTCCGACGCGAAGGTGACATCACCAGAGACCACGACCGTCGTCGTGTCCTCGGCCTCCTGGGTCTCAGCCGAACCGTCAGCCGCGCCGATCAGGCTCTGCAACGGATACGGACCACCGTCCTCAAGATCCGGCGAGGAGGCCGCAAGAGCGGCCTTGACATCAAAGACGTCAGTAGAGCTCACCACCGGCACCCGCGGGAAGACACCAAAGCTGGGAAGGAACAACGTCACATCCTTGGTCCCCTCCGGGACCGCCGGAAACAACGGGTTCAGCTCCAAGGGCTCGTCAGCGCTCACAGCGCTGAACACACCGTCCGTGCTGCCACCACTTTCCCGGTAGTAGCCCGCGCCGGCAAGGTCGAGCAGACGAATACCCCCAATGAAGTCACCCGGCACATTGAAGGAGGAGAACACAATGGTACCCAGAGCCTTCTCACCCTCCGTCGGGAACAACCTCATATGCACCAGGGTGACACCCTCAGTGACAACCGCCGGCCCCACCTCAATCGTCCACTCAACAGCGTCAATGCCTCCGGTCAGAGAGCGCGGCTCTGACCGATCGGGACTCGCCGTCGCGCCGCCGGCGCCTGAACCCGGTGCCGGGTCGGAGTCGGCGCAGGCCGCAAGCACAGCGGCTGAGCCAAGGGTCACCGAGCCTCGGAGGATCAGGCGACGAGTCACATGCAGAGGGGTTTTCACGACGACACTCCTGAGTCGAGGGAGTGAGCCCGGTGGCTGCCGATCACCACCACAGTATCGACCGAGGCGATGACCTCCATGGGCAGTGTTCCCCACAGATGGTGTCAGCCCTCCACGGGGATGTCAGTGAGCCGGGCCACCAGGCCACTGTTGTTGTTCTTGCCGTTGCCGGGAAGGTCGAGGGTGACCGTGTCCTGGCCCGTGTCGGGCCACACCACCCCCAGCAGGATCGTTCCGCCCTCCTTCGATGCCACGAATCTCAGTGTCATGGCCGGTACGTAGTTCGCAGGGGTCTCGTACTGGGCGGCCATGACCCGCGTACCCCCTTGCAGCAGCGTCAAGCCCTCCGTGCTAGCACCCGCCAGAGGGTGCCCGTCCCACTGATCGGACAAAGGCGACGGCAGCCTGAAGCGGTCGATGGAGGTGAAAAGGTCTCCGCCGGTAGGGGTTAGCTCGACGTTGCCGATGAGCCAGGAGCCCACGCGCTGCACCCGCGGCAGCGCCAGGTGCAGCGTGAGCTTGTCGTCGACCGGGTCGGGCACGTCCACGCCCTGGGCGCCCGTGCCCACCACGCCCCAAGTCTCCGGCTCAGCCCCCTGGGCCCGCCGCTCCTGCTGGGCGCGCTCAGCCTCCGAGGGGTCCGTGGGCTCGGCCAGCACCTCCACCCGACGGTTGGCCGCACGAGCCTCCTCACTCGTGCCCTCCGCACGAGGCTCACTCTCACCCTTGCCCACCACAGACACCGACCACTTACTCAGGTCCGTCAAGGTTGCCAACCGGTCCGCCACCGCCTGCGCACGCCGCTCCGACAGACCCTGGTTGTAGGCCTCATCAGCCACGTCATCCGTATGACCCGTCACCGTCAAGGTGCCGCCCGAGGGGTACAGCCCCAGCTGCTCGGTCACGCTCGCCAACGCCGCATCCGCCTCAGCACTCAGCTCCGCCGAGTCCGTCGCAAACACCACGTCACCCGACACCGTGACCGTCACCGAGTCCGCACCCACACTGGTCTCCGAGGAGCCGTC
>CALEXZ010000019.1 GCA_937926195.1 uncultured Actinomyces sp. | reverse complement strand
CAAGAAGCACGACAAGGCAGTATCCGGAGGATGTCGACACGGTCCACGCGGTGGCCACAGGCTCCTCACCACGCCGGTCGAGGACAAGCCGCACCGGACCTTCTCCGGCCTCCGTCCCCAGGTCGACGCTGGTGCGTACCACGGCCCCGGACAGTGCCTCGACGACGAGAGCTCGGGACAGGGCCGAGGCCTGGTCAAGATCGCCGGCGATGAAGACCGTGGACACCAGAAGAGCGAGGTTGTCGTCGCCGTCGGTGAAGCGAGCTGCCCAGGTGAGAGCGGCGTCCTGGACCGAACCGCCCTCCGTCTCCCCTTCAGCGGCCTCGCCCTCAGCGGGAGTCTCCTCCCCGGGTGCCGGTGTCGGGGTGGCGGATCCCGTCGCAGAGCTCTCGCGTGTCCACGACTCGGGGACCTCCAGGGTCAGTCCTGACACGGCGACCGTGGTCAGTGAGACAGAGGAGCCCAGGGGCGTGGGCTCGGAGGGGGCCTCGTCGCCGCTCTGGGAGCAGGAGGCCAGCAGTACGGTGGCGGGTGCGAGCAGAAGCAGACGACGGCGGGCAAGACCCCTGCGGGTCGCCGTCGGTATCGCAGCGACCTGAGACGCGGTGACGTTCATGAGGCCTCCACGGTCGTCCACGTGCGGTTGCCGCGCTCATTCGGTAGCCCCAGGTCCCAGGTGGTCACGACCGTGACACCCGGCAAGGACCCGTCGGGGTAGTCACGCAGCATCTGGGCGGTGAGCGTCTCGGTTACCTCGATGCTCGAACGCTGGACGACGCCGGTGCGGAAGGCGACACGGACGGCGGCTGGGGCTGAGAGATCGGGGGCACCCGAAATGTCCCCGACCATGGTATCGGCCGCTGACCGGTCGGCAGGCAGGGCCGCCAGCCAGTCCTCCATGACGTCGGCGGAGCTGTCAGTCACGGGAATCTCGGTGCGGACGAGGAACGTGCCCGTGTCGGTGGTGTCGATACCGACGATCGTGACCGACGAGAGCACGCCCTCGCGGCTGCGCCGGGTGAGGACCTGACGCAAGGACGTACCTTCCTGCCAGGTCCATGACTCCGTGAGGGCTCCGTCGCGGGTGCGCTGGATGGAGCGGTAGAGGACCTCTGTCTGCTCGCCCCCGATGGTGGTCGCCGCTCCTAGCGTGGCGTCGACGACCGTCGTCGCCTCCTCCTGGCCGACGAAGGGGTCAAGCCCCGCCTGGGTCAGGCGGGTCGGACCTGCGGCGAGGGCAGCACCGGTGTCCGTCTGCAGCCCCTCCCACACGTCACAGGGTCCCGTTCCGGGGGCACCGCAGGAGAGGGCGCTGACCTCGACAAGGCGCTCGGGGTCGATCATGTTCCCCGAGTCCGCCTCGTCTCCCCAGAGGCCGCCGACGACGGGTGCAGCCCCGGCGGGAGCGGGGGCGTACTGGGCGCCGACCGTCCTGCCACGGCCCGCGGGCACCGTCCCCTCACCCGGGACCGTGGAGACGGCGAGCTCATCAGTGGCGACCGGCAGCTCCGCAGAGCCGGTAGCGGCGCCGCTGGGCGTGGGAAGGACCATGCCCGAGGGCGCGGTTGTCGCTTCTGAGGGTGTACTCCGTCCGGATGACTGGGACGAACTCGAGCAGGTCCCTTCGTCCACAGCGCATATGAGTCGTGGAAGTACCCCGGTCAGCGATGTCAGCAGGACCAGGGCCACGAGGGCAAGAACGGCGATCATGCCTCGATAGCCGTCGAGACGGCTGCCGACACGGTCGGAGGACCGACCTCTCACGACACCACCAGCTCGGTGTCGATACGGGCGATCGGGGAGTACACCAACGGTCTGAGGGGCTCACCGGTCTTGGGGTTGAACATGGTGGGGAAGGTCTGGCAGGTGCCCCCGCTGCGGATTCCGAAGAGTCCTCCCGAGACGCAGGCCCCGATACGCATGTCCATCTTGGCAGTAGAGCGAGAGGTCGCGTGGCTGCCGATCTCGGCAACCGACTCGTGGCGGCGGACGCTCGCCCTAAAACGCAGGCCCGGCATCATGGTGAAGCCCGTCAGCGCAGCGCCGTTGTTTGAGGCGAAGCGCTGGGCCTGCACGGGTGCTCCGGCGCAGTAGAAGGAGACGGGCTTGCCGAACTGGGCCCAGAAGCCCCAGCCGTTGACCGAGCGCATGGCCGTCTGGTACGCCCTTTCGAGCCGATCGGCGCAGTAGTCAGCACCTCCCAGGGCTGCGGCGTCGGCAGCCGTGGTGGCGCTGCGTCGCTCGGCGAAGCCATGTCCCAGGGGCACGATGACAGCGAAGGCGATCGTCATGATGACCACGAGGGCGCCGACGAGGACGACGTTGACGGCCCCGCGTTCGTCGCGACGCCGCTCGCGCAGCCGGCGCAGCAGGTTCTTCAGTCTCATCTCAGTTCTCCACGGGGATGTCGGTGAGGCGGGCCACCACGCCCTGGCTGTTGTCCTTGCCGTAGCCGGGCAGGTCGAGGGTGACCGTGTCCTGGCCCGTGTCCGGCCACACCACACCCAGCAGGAACTTGCCATCCTGCTTGGATCCGGAGATCTTCACGGTCATGGCCGGCACATAACCATCCGGTGCCTCGTACTGTGCGGCCATAACCCGCGTGCCACCCTGCAGCAGAGTGAAGGAGTCCGTACCGGCCCCCTCGTTGTGGTCGCCCTTCCACTGGGTGCTCAACGGGTACGGCAGCTTGAACCGGTCGATCGACGTGTACAGGTCGTCTCCACTGGGAGTCAGCTCGACATTGCCCACCAGCCACGAGCCCACGCGCTGCACTCGCGGCAGCGCCAGGTGCAGCACCGCCGTGTACGCATCACCGGGGTCCTCCACGTCCACACCCTGGGCACCGGTACCCACCACGCCCCGGGCCTCCGGCTCGGGCCCCTGGGCCCGCCGCTCCTGCTGGGTGCGCTCAGCCTCCGAGGGGTCCGCGGGCTCGGCCAGCACCTCCACACGACGGTTGGCCGCACGAGCCTCATCACTCGTACCCTCCGCACGCGGCTCGCTCTCACCCTTGCCCACCACAGACACCGACCACTTGCTCAGGTCCGTCAACGACCCCAGCCGGTCCGCCACCGCCTGCGCACGCCGCTCCGACAGCCCCTGGTTGTAGGCGTCATCAGCCACGTCATCCGTGTGACCCGTCACCGTCAAGGTGCCGCCCGAGGGGTACAGACCCAGCTGCTCGGTCACACTCGCCAACGCCGCATCCGCCTCAGCACTCAGATCCGCCGAGTCCGTCGCGAAGGCCACGTCACCCGACACCGACACCGTCACCGAGTCCGCCCCCACGCTCGTCTGCGAGGAGCCATCAGCCGCCGCCGTGAACGGCGACAGTACGAAGGGCCCGGCAATCGCGTCATCGATCTGTGCCTCGGCGATCGCTCCCGCCGCATCGAAACCGGCCTGAGCCTCGTCCACCACCGGCACCCCGGTCACCACACCCAGGTTCGGCAGCAGCACCGTCACCGACTCCAGCCCCGCAGGGATCTCGCCAAAGGTCGGGGCCAGGACGATGCCCTCCTCCTTGCTCCACGGCTTGGCGATGAGGTTGGACATGTCGGTCTCGCCCCACACCTGGGCCTCTGTCTCGGTCAGGGACATCACGAGGATCCCCTGCATCGTGTAGGACTCTCTCTTCCAGCCCTCGAAGGAGGTCGCGACGTTGATGCTCTCGCCCTCGGTCGTCAGGTGCAGGCGCAGCACGGAGCGCTTGCCCACCCGCACCAGCGGCCCGACCTCCACACGCGTGGGAACCGCGTCCACACTCGTCTCCAACACCACCGACGACGGCGAACCAGCCGACGCAGAGCCCGAGGCGGACGCCGACCCAGCCGACGCCGACCCCGACGAGTTCGCACCATCAGGCTTGGACTCATCCGAGCACGCAGCAGCCACACCCGCCACCGCCAGCACCGGCAGCACCAGAGCACCACGACGACGAAGAATCAGGGACATCATAGCTTCAGCTCCTCAGGCAGGAAACATGACAACAGAGAGCCACCGAGGCCGTGAGGCACCAGCGTGCGCCTGCAACCACACTAGCGCGTCCTGGGCACCCGTACCCGGGTACTTCACCCCATGGCCGTAAACATGCGTGCTGGGCGACACGCATCGTTGTGTCGCCCAGCACGCTCGCCAGCGTCAAAGGATCAGTGGCCCGCGAAGATCTTGGAGATCTGCTTGCCGATGTTTTCGACGAGAGTCTTGCCCCAGTCACCAGCAGCGCCAGTGAGAGCGACAACGAGGATGACGGCGACGACGATGACGCCGGCGTACTCGGCGGAGCCCTGACCGCGCTCGGAGTTGCGGATGCGGTCGATGGCGCAGGCGAGGGCGACCTGGGCCTGGAGAATCTTCTCGGACATGGGGTACCTCCCGGTGTTGGATGTGTGATGAGGAGAAGCTTGTGTTCTTCCCTTCGGACATGAAGAACAGTACGGGAGGGGCGAGGCCCGCCCCTAGGGGCGCTCGCCCCGAGCCCGGCCCCCTTCTGCGCCCCTAACGCCC
>CALEXZ010000018.1 GCA_937926195.1 uncultured Actinomyces sp. | reverse complement strand
GGGCGTAGCGGGCCGCGTCCACGCCGACGGCCCCCACCAGGTCCTCCAGGGTGACAATGGTGCCGGCGCGCTTGGACATGCGCACCGGGGCGCCGTCACGTACCAGGTTGACGAGCTGGCCGATAATGATCTGCATATTGACGCCGGGGGTGTCCCCGAAGGCGGCGCACATGGCCATCATGCGACCGACGTAGCCGTGGTGGTCCGCGCCCAGCAGGTAGACGGCGCAGTCGGCGCCGCGCTCACGCTTGTCCAGGTAGTAGGCCAGGTCGGCGGCGAAGTAGGCGGCGTTGCCGTCGGACTTGATCAGGACGCGGTCCTTGTCGTCCCCGAAGTCGGTGGTGCGCAGCCAGGTGGCGCCGTCGGCCTGGAAGATGACGCCGCGCTCACGCAGGCGGTCAATGGCCCGCTCCACGGCCCCGGAGGTGTGCAGGGAGTCCTCGTGGAAGAAGACGTCGAAGTCGGAGCGGAAGGCGTGCAGCTCGGCCTTGACGGCGGCGAACATGAGGTCCACGCCCCGGGCGCGGAAGACCTCGGTGGCCTCGGCCTCGGGCAGGGTGGCGGGGTCGGGGCGCCCGGCGGCCAGCTCACCGGCCGTGACCTCCTGGGCGGTCTCGGCGATGTAGTCGCCGCCGTAGCCGTCCTCGGGGGTGGCCTGGCCGCGGGCGCTGGCCAGCAGGGAGGCGGCGAAGTGGTCGATCTGGGTGCCGTGGTCGTTGAAGTAGTACTCGCGGGTCACGGCGGCCCCGCAGGCGGACAGGATCCGGGCCAGGGAGTCGCCGACGGCGGCCCACCGGGCCCCGCCCAGGTGCACCGGCCCGGTGGGGTTGGCTGAGACGTACTCGAGGTTGACGTGCTGGCTGGCCAGGGTCTCGTTGCGCCCGTAGGCCTCCCCCGCCTCCACAATGGTGCGGGCCAGCTCGCCTGCGCTGGCCGCATCCAGGCGGATGTTGAGGAACCCGGGTCCGGCCACCTCCACCGAGGCGATGCCGTCAACGGCCTCCAGGCCGGTGGCGAGGACCCCGGCCAGGGCACGCGGGCTGGTCCCGGCCTTCTTGGCCAGCTGCATGGCGACGTTGGTGGCCCAGTCGCCGTGGTCGCGGTTGCGGGGTCGCTCCACGTGGGGTACGGGGATCTCCCCGTCCAGGGCGATCTGCCCGGAGGCGACGGCGGAGACGAGGACGGAGCGGATCGCTGCGGCAAGCTCTTCTGGGGTCACGGGCACAGGCTACCGGATGGCCGCGGACGGCCCCACGCGAGATCCTGACGCCCTGCGCTACCTCGAGGTGGGCGTTAGCGTTGACGGCACCGGGCGGCGCACCATCTTCCACGCCATGGAGGTCACTGACCTCTACCGCCACCTCGTCCCGCCCAGCGAACGCTGACAGTCCTACCCAACACACGTCAGACGCACCCCGCCGGGGCACGTCTGACCCGCTCCCGCGGTACCCCGCACACAGAGCAGCCACAGAGCAGCCAACGAGATGATCAAGAGATGACAGACATGGACAGCACCCGCCAGTTCACCGCCGCCGAGCAGGCCTACTACAGCCAGCTTGACGAGGACGTCACCACCGGTCGTATCGGCACCGTCCGGCGCGGCACCCCCCGCGACGGCTCGCGCATCAGCGATGACGAGCTCGACGCCATCCTGCGTGGTCGTCCCGGCCTCGGCCGGGACCACGCCACCGGCACCGGCCGCTCCCCGCGCCGCCAGGTGCGTCTGCCCGAGTCCACCAACGACGCCCTGGACGCCTACGTCCGCGAACACAACACCACCGCCAGCGCGGTCATCCGCGACGCCGTCGAGGCCTACCTGGCCACCACCTGACCTTGTAGGCGGACCACCACGGGCCCGGTTGGGTGACCCCACCGAACCGCCCGGCCCTCGTGCGACGTCACGGTCGGGCCCTGGGCCGTGGCCTCATACCCAGGGCGTCCACCCTGCCCCTCGGCGCGCGGGCACGAGGAAGGCCCCGCCATCCGTGACGGGGCCTTGGGTGGTGTGGTGCCCCGGACAGGATTCGAACCTGCGACCTTCTGCTCCGGAGGCAGACGCTCTATCCACTGAGCTACCGGGGCCCGGGGCGAGACTGTACCAGCCCAGCCCCCTCACGCGACAACTGGAGGACGCGGTGTCGCGTCGCGCGGGTGTGCGGGCCGGCGTGCGGGCGGTGACGGGGCGTGCAGGGGCGGCGTGCGCAGACGCTGCGTGGAGGTGTCGGGGCCGTGTGCGCAGGGGCTGTGCGCAGGCGCTGTGCGCGAACGGCAGGGAGCTGCGCTGTGTGAGGTCGCGCGGGGGCCGGGCGTGTCAGGGGTTGTGGACCGGGGCAGGATGAGCCATCATTGACGTAGACCGACCGTCGGTCGGTAAAGGAGAGGAATCCATGACACGCACCGTCAAACCCGCCGGGGTCCGCCGCGAGGAGATCCTCGATGCCGCCGAGGCGCTCATCCTCGCCAAGGGGTACGGGCGCATGACCATCCATGACGTCCTGCGCGAGGTCGGCATCGCCAAGGGCACCCTGTACCACCACTTCGCCAGCAAGGAGGCGATCCTTCGGGGCATCGTCGAGCGCGAGACCGTCACCATGGTCCAGCGTGCCCGCGCTGCCGCCGTCGTCGAGCGGCCGGCCCTGGAGCGCCTGCTGTACGTCATCGGCTCGATGCGGGTCGCAGAAAGCCCGGGCGCCCAGGTGCTCTCCGAGCACTTCAACGCCACCCGCGACGCAGACTTCCACCTGCTGGCCCTCAACGAGATGCTCCGCCTGGGTGCCCCGGTCCTGGCGGAGGTCATCGCCGACGGCGTTGCCTCGGGCGAGTTCGACTGCGAGGATCCGCTGGGGCTGGCCGAGATCATCATCACCCTGGCCGGAACGCTCATGGACGAGGGTGTCGTGGCCTCCGACAGCGATGAGGCCGCCCGCAGGCAGGCAACCGTCCTGCTCGCCGTCGCCCGCTGCCTGGGAGTCGACGTCGACCAGATCGTTCAGATCATGGGCGCGCAGAAGCAGGAAGGACACGACGCATGAACCCGCTACTGCTCCTCGTCACCGGCGCCCTCGTCAACGCCCTGGGCACCGGCATGACCGCCTTTGGCCTGGGGGTGCACGTCTACAACACGACCGGCTCGGCCACGGCCGTCAGCCTCGTCCAGCTGTGCGCCTTCGCCCCCATCGTCCTTCTCGCCCCGCTGGCCGGCGTCCTCGCGGACCGCTACGACCGAAGGCTCATGATGATCCTGGGCGACGGCGGATCCGTGCTGGGGCTGGGACTGGTCTACCTCGCCGTGACCCACGGGGCAGGCGTCGAGGCCGTGTGCGCCGGCGTCCTGCTGTCCTCCTGCCTGGCCGCCCTCACGGAGCCGGCGCTGCGCGCCACCGTCACCGACGTCGTCGACCCTGACGACTACGTGCGCGCCTCGGGCCTGCTCCAGCTCGCCGCGGCCGCCCGCTACCTCCTCGCCCCGCTGGCCGCCGGGCTGCTGCTGGAGCACATCGGGCTGAGCGGCATCCTCCTGCTGGACGCCTCCACCTGCCTGGTGACGGTCGCCCTGACGACGCGCGTGCGCGCCCTGCTGGGACCGGTGGCCGCCGACGCCGACCCCGCCGGCCTGCTCGCCCGCCTGAGGGAGGGGTGGCGTGCCGTGACCGCCTCCAGCGCCCTGCGCACCGTCATCGGGCTCATGACCGTCGTCACCTTCGCCATGGGCGCGGTCCAGACCCTGCTCAAGCCGATCCTGCTGCCGCTGGGCTCCGCCAGCGCCGTGGGCGTGTGCGAGACGCTCGCCGCCGTCGGGCTCCTCATCGGGTCCGCAGCCGTCACCGCGCTGAGCTCCGCACCGCCCGCACGCCTGCTCACCCAGGGCCTGGCCGGTGCCGGGGTGGCCATGACCCTGCTGTGCCTGCGCCCCTCCATGGTGTGGGTGGCCGCCGTCGGGCTGCTGATGTTCGCCGCCCTGCCGCTGGGCAACGCCGGAGCGGACGCCATCGTGCGCATCGAGCTGCCCAACGCCGTCCAGGCGCGAGCCTGGGGCCTCATCTCCGTACTCACCCAGTGCGGCTACCTCGTCGCCTTCACCGTCCTGGGGCCCGTGGCCGACCACCTGGCCGAGCCCGCCCTGGCCGACGGCGGAGCGCTCGCCCCGAGCCTGGGCGCGATCGTCGGCACCGGAGCGGGACGCGGCTGCGCCGTCGTCGTCTCCGTCCTCGGACTGCTGATGCTGGCAGTGGCCGCACTCACGCACCACTGGCGCCACCGCCTGACCCCCGTGAGCCAGGAGGCTCCGGCAGCCCCCGCGCCGCCCGCAGCCGACGGCACTGACCACCCCGGCACCGACGGCTCGGACGTCGACGGCACTGACCACCCCGGCACCGACGGCTCGGACGTCGACGGCACTGACCACCCCGGCACCGACGGCTCGGACGTCGACGGCGCTCACAACCCCGAAGATGCGTCCTTCGCCGCCGCCAGCGCGCGGCGGGACACCCCCGAAACGGACGGAGGTCCGTCATCATGCTGACACCCTCACTGCTGAGCCGACTCGTACTCGCCGACCTGCGCCGCAGCCCTGTCGTCGCACTGGTCCTGACCTGCCTCACCGGGCTCGTCGTCTGCCTCGCCGGAGCCTCCGTGCTGCTCATGGGGCGGACCATGGCGGCCACCGACCAGCTGTGGCAGGCCGCGATGCCGCCCGACGTCGTCCAGATGAGCGCCGGCCCCATCTCCGCGCAGGACGCCGCGGCCATCCACGACTGGGCTGCCCAGCGTGAGGACGTCGCCGAGGCGCAGATCTCACGCACCCTGCCGGTTCCCGTCGCCGCGCTGTCGATCAACGGGACCAGTCAGGCCTCCTCCGTCCTGGAGCCCGCCTTCGTCACCCAGAACCCGTCCTTCGACCTGCTCGTCGGCGAGGACGGCCAGGTCCTGCAGCCCGGCCCCGGGGAGATCGCCCTGCCGGTGCACTACCTCGTCACCGGGGAGGCGCGGATCGGGGACACCGTCGAGGTCCACTCGGGCGAGCAGACCATCACCCTGACCGTCGTCGCCTTCGCCCGCGACGCCCAGATGAACCCCTCACTGGTGACCTCCAAGCGGCTGCTGGTGAGCCCGGCCGACTACGAGCGCCTCGACGCCATGCTCGGCGACGAGGAGCAGATCATCGAGCTGCGCACCGTCGCCGGCGCCGATGCCGGGCAGGTCCTGGACGCCTACACCGACTCCGGTCTTCCGGCGCGGGGCGTGGCGGTCGACTCCTCCGCCATGCGCCTGATGAACGGGCTGTCGACCTACCTCGTGGCCGCTGTCGCCCTGGCCATCGCCCTGCTGGTGCTGGGCGTGGTGGCGCTGGCCGTGCGCCTGGCGGTGCTCGCCGGCGTCCGGGCCGACCTGCCCCAGCTCGCGGCCTTGCGCGCCCTGGGACTGCCCCGTTCGAGCCTGGCCGCCATGATCCTGGCCAAGCACGTGACCCTGGCCCTGGTCGGCGCCGTCATCGGACTGGCCGTGTGCGCGCCGCTGGCGGACGCGCTGGGAGCGACCTCCCTGGTGTACCTGGGGCGTCCGTCCACCAGTCTGCTCATGGTCCTCAGCGCCGTGGGCGCCGGAGTCGCGGTCCTCGTCCTCGTCGTCGGGGGCGCCCTGGTGGCCCTGCGTCGCGAGCTCGGCAGGCCCGTCATGACCATGCTGCGCGTGGCCGACGGCGCGGGCTCCACGCCGGGCGGCTCAGGCTCCAGGCGTCGCGGGCCTCGGCACCGTCGAGGCACCGGCCTGCTGCGGACGCTGGCGCGCGCTCCCCGCATCTCGCCGGTGACGTGGCTGGGGGCACGGACGGCCGTCAGCGGCCAGGGCGCCCTGCTCGCCGGGGTCATCACCGTGGCCACGGTGCTCATGGTCCTGCCCCTGGGGGTGCTCGCGACCTTGGGCGACGCCCGCTTCTCCACCTACCTGGGCGTCGGTGAGAACGTCGAGCTGCGCGTCGACGTGCGCCAGGGCGCGGCCGACGCCGACTCCCTCATCGCCGAGCTGCGTCAGGACCCGCGGGTCTCCCAGATCGAGGTGCGCGGCGCCGAGCGCCTCGCCCTGGCCTCCGCCGCCGCCCCCGGTCGCTGGGACACCGTCCCCGTCGACGCCGCCACCGAGCTGCTCTTCCCGCCGCAGTACATCAGCGGCCGGGCGCCTCAGGGCCCCGAGGAGATCTCCCTGTCCGTCAACCAGGCCGAGGCCCTCCACGTGAGGGAGGGCGACGAGGTCCTCATGGACTCGCTGGCCAGCTCCGCCACTGGGGAGGAGACGGAGGACGGTGCCGAGGTGCAGCGCTTGACACTGGTGGGTACCTACTCGGACGCCACCAACGGAGGCTCCACCGGTTTTGTCCTCAGGGAGGTGCCGACCGAGCCCCTGTGGCACGTCATCAACCTGCGTCTGTCCGACGGCGTCAACGTCGCCGAGCTGGCTGCCCAGCTGCGCCACGGCTACCCGGGCGCCAAGGTGTCGGTGCCCGAGGAGTTCGGGGCCCAGACCGTGGGTGCGACCACCACCCAGATGCGCAGTCTCGTCCTGGCCGCCTGCGTGGCGGGCCTGGCCGTGGTCCTGCTGGTGACGGTCCTGTCCACGGTGCTGCACCTGGAGCGCTCCCGGGCTGACCTGACGGCGCTGGCGAGCCTGGGCATGGACAGCACCGCCCTCCTGCGGCTCCAGCTCGTGCGTGCAGCCGTCCTGGCTGTGAGCGGCATCGTCGTCGGACAGATCCTCGCCGCCGCGGGCGGGCAGGCCCTGCTGGGGGCTGCCCTGTCCCAGATGGGGGCGCCCGGCATCCGCCTCATCACCAACCCGGTGCTTGCCTGGGGCCTGGCGTCGGCCGGACTGGTCGCCGTCGTCCTGACCGGAACCCTCATCGCCTCCCGTTCTCTGTACAACCGCACCCTGACAGGACAGAACTCATGACCACTACCGCTTCCACCACCGCCCGCACCAGCACGGACCACTCCGTCCTCAGCGCCCACGACCTGGTCAAGGACTGGGACGTGCGCATCCTGCACGGCATCGACCTGGAGGTGCCCGCAGGGCAGTTCCTCGCGATCATGGGCCCCTCGGGCTCCGGCAAGTCGACGCTGCTGAGTCTTCTCGCCGGGATGGATGTGCCCACCTCCGGGCGCGTCGAGCTCGGCGGGCAGGACCTGTCCACCATGAACGACAAGCAGCTGGCGGCCCTGCGACTCAACCGCATCGGTTTCGTCTTCCAGGCCACCCGCTTCGTGCGGACCCTCGACCTCGCGGACAACGTGGCCCTGCCGGCCCTCGTCGCCCGTTCGGCGTCGCCTGCGCAGGTGCGTGAGCGTGCCCGCGCGCTCATGGAGCGCATGGGTGTGGCCGAGGTCGCGCACCATGACGTCACCGAGGTCTCCGGCGGTCAGCTCCAGCGTGCCGCCCTGTGCCGTGCCCTCATGGGAGACCCGGACATCCTGTTCGGGGACGAGCCCACCGGTGCCCTCGACTCGGCCTCTGCCAGCCGGGTCCTGGACCTGCTGGCCGGAGTCGTCGCCGAGGGACGCACGCTTGTGCTGGTGACCCACGACGCTGCGGTGGCGGCCCGGGCTGACCGCGTCCTCGTCCTCGTCGACGGCGCAGTCGCCGAGGACCTGGACCTCGGACGCGACGACGGCCACGACCGGCCGGCCCGCCTTGAGCGGGTGCGCCAGGTCCTCACCCGGCACGGTGTGTAAGACCGGGGGACCGCAAAGAGCAGGTGACGCCTGGCGCCTCGATGACGACGAGGCGCCAGGCGTGCCGTGCTGGGGTGGCGTGCCACCGGCTGGAGCGCCGAGGGAGAGGCCTCGTTCTCGATCTCCTTCTCCGTGAAGCGGGACGTCCCCACAGTGTTGTCGAGAGCCTGATTATCCGTGGCAGACGGTAAAAGGCCTGTCTGCTGCCCACGTTCGGGTGTCTTTGCACTTGCATGGTGAAGACGGTGAGGTACGGCGTTAGGCCAAGACAGCACTTAGCCCATCAGGACTCGAGTCTTGCGCAGACCATGTGGCGGATGGTCCTCGCTCGCGCGAGGGAACCCAAGTAGTGACACCGAGCAGCCACTGCTCAAGTGGAGTATCCCCGGCTACGCGGGGGAAACCACCCGTGACCCGAACGCCACCACGAGCGCCTACGGATCATCCCCGCTTGCGCGGGGGAAACGCAGGTGCTCGAGACGGACCTGGTGTCGGCTGGGGATCATCCCCGCTTGCGCGGGGGAAACTGGTGGACCCCAGACCACCAGCACCCAGAGCGGGGATCATCCCCGCTTGCGCGGGGGAAACCACGGCGAGCATGGTGCGTCGCAGGCGGTTCGGGGATCATCCCCGCTTGCGCGGGGGAAACACTTGAAGATCGTTGGAGCCCCAACGGCGTCGTGACCTAGGAGAGACCTTCCACCTTCACTGCGAACCTAGTGCACGCTCCGTGTAGCTGCGGTAGCGGCGTCGGCGTGCCGCGATGGACCAGGACTCCTTCGGTGCCTTGACAGCGCCGGGGACGGTCGTGGCTCCTTCGACCTGTTGGTACGGCGTCCTCATGACGAGGCAGCCCTCGACATCGACAGGCTCACGGTCGTGCCCAAGTGAGGCAACCGAGTAGTGCTGCTCCGAGCGTGTCGACCACACGAGTAGGGCACGACCATCACCGAGGTACGCACGCACAAGCTCCCACACCTGTTCGCGGACTCGTGCGGACAGGTGCCCGACAAACACGCCTGGTGAGACCTCCATGAGCCAACGCGTGAGCGCACCACGCAGGGACGCGGGAGCAGCGGACAGGACGAGCACTACCACGCCCCCGCCTCCTCGGCGTAGTTGGCCCCTCCGGCCACCGTGCGTCGTTGGTAGTCCCACAACGAGACCACGTTGACGCTCAGGTCATCCGACTCGTCGACCTTAAGCAGCTGATGGATGTCCTTGACTGCCCTCTCGATGATGCGCAGGTCGAACACCCTGTCGCGAACGCGACGGCGTGTCGTACCGGCGAGGTCCGCCATCTCCTCCGCCACCACGTCGAAGGCGATCGGGATGGTTGTTTCTGCCTTGTACAGATCTGCGATGTCGTAGACGAAGGACCTCTCGTGCCCAGTGTGGACGAACCCGAGCCCCGGTGAGCACCCCAGCGCGACGATCACCCCGTGGACGATCCCGTACAGGGCCGCGTGCGCCGCGGAGAGGGCCTGGTTGATGGGGTCGGAGTCCTCGAAGTCGTCCGCGTTGTAAGTCCGGCGGACCCACGGAACTCCCGTCCGCCGAGAGTTCTCCCGGTAGACCTCCCGCACACGCGCACCCTCGCGCCCACGCAGCTGCTGCATCGTGAGTCCGTCAACGTCCTCACCGCTGAAGCGCATGCAGTACATCTCGCGGGCCACGCCCAACCTCTTCTGGGGTGAGGAGACGCGTGCCGCTTGCTCGACGAGAAGGCGCGTCGACGTCGCCAGTGAGCGGCCGTGCGCGTAGTAGCGAACTCCGCGTTCGCCCACCCACACGGCCGTCGTCCCACACTCCCCGAGCAGACACATCGCCTGATGGCTCACCGATGTCCCAGGGCCGAGGAACACCGCGACCAAGGAGGCCGCCGGCACCCGGATCGTGCCCTGATCGTTGCGAGCCGTGAGAGCCCCGTCCTCCCGGTGCACCACGCAGTGCTCGAGATACAGGAAGGACATCCGGTCCTGGACCCGAGGTAGCGCGGTTACCGGAACTGGTGGCATCCGAGCCATGGCAGCTCAGCCCTGTCGGTCTCTTGCCAGGGTCATGAGACCGCACCCGTAGGCCTTAGACCGTCCAATCCCGGCCACGAGCGAGTGCCGCAGCGCATCGACGTCCGTTACTCGCAGGACACCCTCGTACACGGTCTGGTTGATCGTCACACGATCACGCTGCCCGCGCTGGGGGTTCTCCCTGCCGAAGACAGGACGGTGACGCCTGACGACGATGAGCGAGGAGTCTGACGACTCCGACTCGCCGTCGACGCCGTAGGGCACCAGGCTGAACCCGAGCCCCGGTGCCCGGTTAAGGAGCCACTGCCGCTGCTGTGCCACTGTGACGTGCCCGCTGCGCTTGCCCCGAACGCCAGGTCCTTGGGAGATCGCACGTGACGGGTTGGCAGTCAGCCTGAACCCCCATGTCTGGTCGACCGCCAGCCGTTCCAGGAACGGCTGGTAGTCCAGCGTCCGTGCCGCACTGCCGCTGACACCAGCGTCGTCGAGAAGCTGTGTGCAGTCTGGCGCGGTGGGGGACAACACGTACAACGACGTTGTCTGGCCCCGGTCGACGCGCCACAGGACACGCCCGGGACCTTCGGTCTCGTCGCCCCCGGTCGCCTTGAGGACGACGGCGTGCATGACCTGCGGTGAGCCTAGGTACTTGCGGGCCAGCCGCCGACTCGGGTCCAGGAGGATCTTCGTCAGGAACACTGCACTGCCTCCTCCACCGCGTCCATGGGGTCGTGAGGATCCTCCTGCGCCCCCTGCGGTGTGAGTCCGACGTCGACCATGTGGCGCTCGACGTTGCGGAACCCGTAGTCACGTCGGCGAGGGTCGTAGGAGACAGGGACGTCTCGGACACCGTACGAGTCCCCGCGCGCGTCCACAGCGACGGACTCCTGGTCGATGAGGACCTCGGCAGTGAACTGCCCGCTCGTGCCGTGACGCCTGCGGAACCACGTGGACGCCTGCCACGGCTCGGAGCGCAGAGCGTCAAGAAGCGGCTCCTCACGCAGCCCGAGGGAGACCGGGAACGTCGGCGGACAGGAGCGTCTGCCGAGATAGAGGGGGAAGGCCGGGCAGTGCAGGGCCTCGTCGAGCCCCCTCAGGAGCCCCGGATCACCCTCGACCCCGGCGAGGAAGACGGCGTCGGAAAGGTAGTAACGGTTCGACAGGGGCATGGACTCCTTGCCGTCGAGCGTACGAGCCGTGTGAAAGTCACGGATGACCTCACCCGGCTGGTCCTTGCGGACCCCGAAACGGAGGGTGAGCAGGTCCTCGATCGGATCGGTCCGACGCCGTCCGACAGCGGCGGCGAGCATGCCGATGACCCCGCTCTTGGACGGAGCCCGCTCGGTACGCCTGTCCGTGAACCGCGACTGCACTCCCCACGCCTGCATCGGCCCTGCGAGCCGGAGCAGCAGGACGGTCATGAATCCCGCTCCTCGGCGTCAACGAGAGGAGCCACCGCGTCACGCACGCGTCCCGCCAGATCCGTGAAGGCCACGCGCTCGCCCAGTGCGGCGACGGCGTCGGAGTCCCTCAGGGACACGACGAGACGCGTGAGGGGACGCAGACCGTAGTTGTCCTCGATAGTCCTGGCGTAAGCGGACAGGGCATCCACGGAGGCGGTGAGGTAGCCGCTCGTCTCACTGGCCCGCACGGGGGACTCGAAGGCTCCGACGAGCGAGACCGGCTGGTCGTTACGTACCGTCACGACGACGGCCTCGGGCAGGGTGCGGTTGGCGAAGGTGTTCTGCTTGCCGGTCGGCATGGACAGGCAGAAGCCCTCGATGAAGACCTGCAGGGCGCGTAGCGCCGCCTCACCACCGCCCAGGTTCTCGACGAGCATGTCCAGGTTGACGGTCGCGTAGCGGTACATCGTGGCGGAGGAGAACTCGACGGTGCCCATCATGCCGGCACCGGCGTCCTCCTCCTCAGAACGGTTCTTCTCGTCGTCCACAGCGGTGAAGAAGTCGTACTCGTTCTCCGCGGCGTGGGTGGAGATGGCGTGCGCCACCTGGCAGGCGGCGTCGACGTTGAGGTCGGTGTCGTCAGCCACCATCCGTCCAAAGAGCGCGATATCGACGGAGTGGGTCTCCTTGAAGATCTTCTTCACCTGCTTGGCATCAAGAGCCTCCCCGCTGCGCGACGAGCCGACGGCGAGGTCGGCCAGACGGTCGATCTGGCTCGCGGACAGGAAAAGGAGGTACCCGGACTCCTGGGCCGCGTCCTTCCTGCCCCGAGGGGCGGAGAGCTTGATCTTGGCGGCTTTGAAGACGTCCTCGGCCAGTGCCGCCGCGGACTCAGCGAGCTCGGGGGCCTTCCCAACGATCCTCGACGCGAGCGTCTCGACGACCCGCTTGGTCCGCACGCCGACGTCGGAGGCGTCGAGACGGTCGTTGAAGTACAGGCGGGCCGCCCGCTTCCAGGACTGGCTCGACACCCGCAGACGCCGCACCCCGCCGTACTGGGCGGACTTGGGTGAGCCCGAGTCATCACGGTTGACGCAGGACGGCGGGACGGACTGGATGACGTGGATGTCGACGTAGGTGCTCATGGTCAGTTCTCCGAGGTAGGTGCGGACGGGGACGAGGAGGAGTCTGAGGACGCGTCGGAGGCGTCCGGTCGTGTGGAGAGGAAGGCATACTGGCGTGACCAGCGCAGGCGGACGTTCTTGGCCCCGCCGGGACGCTGAAAGGCGACGAGATCGTCGGCGAGCATGGCGTAGTCAAGGGCGATCTTCTTCGACCGCAGCTGAGAGGCGAGGCTGCGCAGGTGGCTGCGGAGCTCGGAGAGGGTCGTGGACGTGACCAGGGCGTTGAACCGTGCTCGGGCGGAGGGGTTCTCCTCCTTCGCGGGACCGATGAGCTCACGTGCGGCATGACCGATCCCTCGCCCCGAGATGCACATGGGTTCCGTCCGGGACTGCTGGTGGACCGCATACAGCGTCATGGCGGTATGGACGGCCCACTCCTCACGTGTCGGCTCGTCACCCGCTCCGTCTGTCCCCGGAACCGAGGTGAGGTGCCAGATCTCGGGGTCCTGGCCCGGGGTCTTGGTGACGGCAGCCCGAAGAGCCGCCATCTCAGCCCTGCCCGAGGACTCGTCCGGGTACCTGTTCTGGAGCCCGCGAGGGCCACGAATCCGGTTCTCGACCAGGCGACCGACGTCTCCTAGCCGTCGTGGGCTTCTGGGCGCATGCGGCTCTTGCTCCTCGGATCCGGAGGAGCCGGTGGTCTCCGGCATCGTCATGCATCTGTCCTTTCTCGTGTGCTGGTGGGTGAAGGGGGCTGCTCAGGTGAGGGGACGGCCAGGTTGAGGGCGCGGGTGAAGAAGAACAGGGCTGTGCTCACATCCATCCGGTTGGCTCCCTCGCCGCGGCCGGCGAAGGCTGTCTCCGGCACCTGTGAGGTCAGGGCCTTCTGCTGCCTGAAGGCCTCGCGGCGCAGCAGCGCGCGCCACTCGTCGCGGGCGGTATCCGGGTCCGCGCCGTCGAGAGAGGCGAGCCAGCGGGGGAACCTCTCATCAAGGACCTGGAAGAATGCTGCGCTCGCGTGCTCGCGGGCCGCCTTCGCGCTGTCGGGGCTGCCACCGCTGGCGCGGTCCAGGTTCGAGGCGAGGTTACGCAGGGTCGTCGCCGTCTGCTCAGCCTCCTCCATGGCGTCCTTGACCACCGTGACGAGGCGCTTGCCGTCGGGGTCGAGGAGCCCCGCGGGCAGGGACAGGACGTCGTCAACGAGCTCGGTGATGACCGCTTCCTGCGCGCCGTACTCGATGCCGGTGGCACGCAGGGGCAGCAGGCCAGACTTGGGCACCTGCCGACGGTGCATGAGCTCCTGGTAGAAGGCGACGACGCCGGGCGGACGGTAGCGCGTGACCTCCCCGGCGTGCTTGACCTGCACGGAGGGGCTCAGCTGGGCGACCAGCGTCGACAGCCCGCGCCAGAAGGCGCGGTCGGTGGGGAGCTTGCGCGGCATGTACACGGTGGCGCCGAGCTTGTTCGTCTGGGGCTCGGAGTAGCGCCAGGCCGTCAGGGGCTCGACCAGGTAACGGTTCTGCGGCGTCGCCTTGTCCCCGTTGCCCAGGAACAGGGCGGTCACGCAGGCGTCGTCACCGTGGAGGAGCACGCGGCGGGTCTGCCACGTGTAGCAGGACACGGGGCCGGTCGGCTGCACGGAGGCCGAGCCGGCCGGGCCGTCGGGCTCCCGCTCCCACGGGGCAAGGTCGTGTGCCGGATCAACCTCGGTGAGCCCCGGCGTGACGGAGCAGACGACCGTGTTGAGCAGGAGCGTGCGCTCCAGGTTCTCGCCGGTGGCCGTGATGACCCCGATCTGGCCGGCCCAGCCCGGGCCGATGGGATAGCCCTTTCCTCCCTTGACCTGCGGGTCCCCGACGGCACCGGAGCGGATACCGGACGGGTCGAAGGCGTGAACGTGGACGAGCCATCGGGCCGCCTCTGCCCAGCTGACGGATTCCAGACCGGTGCCGATACGGGTGGTGAAGAACGGGCTGCCGTTGGGGACGTCGGCGATGAGGGACGCAAGACCGGAGGTCTTCCCCGAGGCGGAGTGGATACCCGCTACCTGGAAGAAAGGCCGCTGCGGGTGGCGCAGGTCGAAGCGGTCCCGGAAGCGCTCGAGGTAGTCGCAGGCCTCCGCGCCCAGGCGCCCCGGCGTGCTCCAGTAGTCCTTCCACGTCGCCACGTCCTCCGGGCCACCCATGGTGCGATGACAGATCGCCAGCGCGAGCCGCAGGATGGCGACGTCCTGGCTGGCGATCTCGCCGTGGATCCCCTCGATGTCCTCAGCCTCCCGGAACAGGGTGAGCAGGGAGACCTCGTCGGTCTCGCCGCCCAGACGGGTCACCCGGATCCACGGCTCGTCGAGAAGATTGAAGTGTGGGCTCATGCTGATGGGACCTCCTTGAGACCGGTGGATGGGGAGTACTCGAGAACGACACCTGCGAGCTCGGCGCGGCCGCCCTCCAGGACGAGGAAGAGCTGCCCGGCGAGCTCGCGATCACTCTGCCAGGCGGGTACGACATGAACCTCAAGCTGAGTGATGACGGCGTCGATGTTGCGGGGGTTGCTCATCTGGGGCGGAAGCCGGACGGCGGACATTGCCATGGCGCGTACGACCTTCCCGTCGGGAACCCGTTCGTGAGGAATGATGACGCCAGGTGCCCCGGGGGCATGGGGCAGCGTCCTCAGCTCCTCCTGCCCGCCGACGCGATGCCGTTCGACCAGGATGACCTCCAGCGAGTCCTCGCCGTCACGGACCTGGGCGCGGCCCTTCTCCTCGTCGTCGGACGCCGCCGTGTGCAGCCACCCCACGAGCGAGGTCTCAGTCCCGGCGCGTGCGGGTGGCTCCAGGAGGAACCCCCTGGCGGCGTTCTGCTTCTCCTGCGCTTGCTCCTCAGCCTTGCGGTGGGCGACGCTCACCGCCTCCTGCCACGCTTCGGGGATGACGGACTCGCTGCCGTAGACCGCCTCGATGAGCCCGTGGACGTCGTCCGGCGTCGTCACCGTGCCCCGGCCCGCGATGACCCGGTCGAGGGCGGCCGCGCTGAGCAGCAGGTCCTCCTCCCCGTAGACCGTCGCGGCACCGGGCTCCAGCGAGGGCTCGGCGGAGCGGGAGGACGGGAGCCAGTCGACGTAGCAGACCGGCTCTGTCAGCCGTGCCGGCCGGGGCCGGTCATGACGGTGGAGGCGTCCCAGGCGCTGGATGACGAGATCGACGGGGGCAAGGTCCGTCACCAGCAGGTCGAAGTCGATGTCGAGGGACTGCTCCACCACCTGCGTGGCGACGACGATGGCGCGGTGCGGCCGGAGCGGACGGGACCGGGGCGGTCCGAAACGCCTGAGCAGGTCGGCGTCCTTGGCCTGGCGGTCACTGATGGTGAACCTCGCGTGGTTGAGGCTCACCTCCTCGCCGAAGACCTCGCGCAGCTGCTCGTAGGTCTCCTGAGCCCGGCGGACGGTGTTGCGGACGACGAGCGCGCAGCCGCCGTCGGCCAGGTTCGCTTCCAGCAGCGGCAGGAGGGCGTTCTTGCCCAGCCGCTCCAGCCGGACCGTCGAGCGCCGTCCCGCCGAGGAGGTGGGCGTGACCACGGTGCGCTCGCGGCCGGCGGCGACGAGGCAGGGGAAGGGCGTGCGGACGGGCTCAGGGGTGGGGGGCACCTGCTTGCCCGAGGCCAGTCTCAGCCCGCGGCGGTAGGCGTCGACCATGGCCGAGCACCGGGCCTCGGAGAGGGTCGCCGACAGGAGGATGACGGGCACGCCGTAGGCGGCGAGCCAGGTCAGGGCTTGGTCGAGGTAGACGTTCATGTAGGTGGAGTAGGAGTGCACCTCGTCGACGATGACGACCTTGCGTGACAGGCCCAGGTGGCGCAGAGCCAGGTGCGGGGAGCGCATCGCCCCGAAGAGGAGGTGGTCGACGGTGGTGACGACGAAGTCGGAGAGCATCGACTTCTTCCGCCCGTTGAACCAGGCGAGGATCGCCACGTCTGCCCGGTGGGCGGCGTCGCGCGCCGTCGCATGGCGTACCCGGGCCGCGTCCTCGTCGCGTCCGACGTCCGTCGGCCGCGGGAGGCTCTCCTCGTCTCCCTCTCCGCCCAGGGAGCCGAGGAGCCGGTGGTGGATCTCCCAGCCGGTACGGCGTAGCCGGGCCGCCTCGGTGTTCAGGCGCGCGCGACCGTGCTGGAGGCTGACGGCGAAGGCTGAGGGGGCGCCGTCGGAGGCGTAGGTCTCCTCGATCCTCTCAAGCCAGCCGAGGCTGCGGTGGAACATTGCGTCGGTGGTCGCCTGGGTCGGCAGGGCGAAGAGCACCCCCGGGCGCCCGGTGCGGGCGGCGAGGATCTCCGCAGCGAGGTTGGCTGCCTCGGTCTTGCCCCCTCCGGTGGAGTCCTCGACGATGAGCAGCCCGGGCAGCTCCATGGTGCGTGCGGCCTCGACGGCGAGCCTTTGGACCTCGGTGGCGCGCGATCCCTCCGGCAGGGTAAAGCGTGAGGCGAGCAGGTCGTCGGGGTCGCCCCCGTCGTCACGGGGCTGCCAGGGCGTGGGGATCTCCAGGCGCACGATGCCCTGAGCGACGCGGACGGTGTGGGCAGCCTCGGGCAGAAGACCGAGCCCGTCGTCGTCGAGGTGGAGGAGAGGGAAGTAGTCCTCGCAGGAGGCGATCCAGTCGGCGACGATGACGAGGCCGGACAGCTCGACGAGGAAGGGCTGGGACCAGCTCCGCCGTGACCAGTGGGGTAGCAGGGCTGTGGCGCCGGTGCGCTCGGTGACGAGCGTGAGGAGCTCCGCGCGGGTCTCCTCCCAGGCCCCCTCGCCGAGGAGGTGCTCGCGGCCGTAGAGCTCGTTGGCCGCTCCGTTTGTCGGCGGGATGCCGTGGTGGGCGCCGACGACGGAGGCCAGTGCCGTGGCGGGCTCGACGTCCCAGTCGTGCTCGTCGATGAGCCAGTCCCGCAGGACTTCCTGGCCCGCCAGCGCGTGGGGAGCCTTGTGTCGCTCCTTCGGGTCGATCGTCCGGTGCCTCAGACCCGCTTCCGTCATCTTGTCGTCGAGCTCAGGAACCTGGACGCAGAAGGCGGGGGTGCACTTGCCGATGTCGTGCACGCCTGCCAGCCAGGACGCCAGGAGGCAGTACTCGTCGGTGGGGGACAGGCCCGACGTGGAGCCTGCGAGCTCGCGCTCGATGAGGTCTGTGGTGGCAGGGGCCAGCCAGGTGCGTGTGAGGTGCTCGGCGACGGCGGCAGCGTCAAGCAGGTGCAGCCACAGCGGCAGCCAACGACGGCGTTCCAGGTCGTAGCCGGACTTCGCCCAGGCTGATGCTGCCCGTGGGGACATGGGCATGGGAGGGGCTCCTTCATTGGAGACGTGGGTGAGGCGATTATGCAGTGACAAGACATCGGATGTCAGTGGTTTGGGGTGGCGATTCTGTGACGGGGTGTCGCATCTTCTTCCCCCTCACCGAGACAGCGACCGTAGGTGTCGCACCCCTCCGCTACCCTGTAGCCGTGACCCCCGAAGAGCTTGCTGACGCGATCCGTACCGTCCTCCTCGCCGCCGCTGACGACGGCTCCCTCAATCTCCCTGTCGAGGAGGTGCCCCTGCCTAAGGTCGAGCGTCCGCGCTCGCGCGAGCACGGCGACTGGGCTACCAACGTCGCCATGCAGCTGGCCAAGAAGGCCGGGACCAACCCGCGTGCCCTCGCCGAGCTCCTGTGCCCCCGGCTGGCCGCTCTCGACGGCGTCGCCTCCGCCGAGGTCGCCGGCCCCGGCTTCCTCAACATCCGTCTCGACGCCGCCAGCGCCGGCGAGCTCGCCCGCACCATCGTCGAGTCCGGCGAGGCCTACGGCCGCAACAGCTCCCTCGCGGGCCAGTGCGTCAACCTCGAGTACGTCTCCGCCAACCCCACCGGCCCCGTCCACCTCGGCGGCGCCCGCTGGGCCGCCGTCGGAGACTCCCTGGCCCGCATCCTCGCCGCCTGCGGCGCCGAGGTCGTCCGCGAGTACTACTTCAACGACCACGGCACCCAGATCGACCGCTTCGCCGAGTCCCTGCTGGCCTCCGCTCGCGGTCAGGAGACCCCCGAGGACGGCTACGGCGGCGCCTACATCGTCGAGATCGCCCAGCAGGTGACCAACGACGAGCTCGCCGCCGGCCGCCCCGACCCCGCCACGCTGCCCGACGACGAGGCCACCGAGGTCTTCCGCTCACGGGGCGTCGAGCTCATGTTCGACGCCATCAAGGCCGAGCTCCACGCCTTCCGCTCCGACTTCGACGTCTTCTTCCACGAGGAGTCCCTGCACACCTCCGGCGCCGTCGAGCGCGCCATCGCCCGCCTGCGTGAGCGCGGCGTCATCGAGGAGCGCGACGGCGCCACCTGGCTGCGCACCACCGACTTCGGCGACGACAAGGACCGGGTCCTCATCAAGTCCGACGGCAACGCCGCCTACTTCGCCGCCGACCTCGCCTACTACCTGGACAAGCGCGAGCGCGGCACCGACTGCGCCATCTTCCTGTTCGGCGCTGACCACCACGGCTACATCGGCCGGATGATGGCCATGTGCGCGGCCTTCGGCGACGAGCCCGGCGTCAATATGCAGATCATCATCGGCCAGTTCGTCAACCTCGTTAAGGACGGCGAGCCCGTGCGCATGTCCAAGCGGGCCGGAACCATCGTCACCCTGGAGGACCTCGTCTCCGCCGTCGGTGTCGACGCCGCCCGCTACTCGCTGGCCCGCGCCTCCATGGACTCCATGATCGACATCGACCTGGACCTGCTGGCCTCGGCCTCCAACGAGAACCCCGTCTACTACGTCCAGTACGCCCACGCCCGCACCCGCAACGTCGCCCGCAACGCCGCCGAGCACGGCGTGAGCCGCGACAGCGGCTTCGAGCCGGCCGCCCTCGATACCCCGGCGGACTCCGCCCTGCTGGGCGTGCTCGCACAGTTCCCGGCCGTCGTCGCCCAGGCGGCGAGCATGCGTGAGCAGCACCGGGTGGCCCGCTACCTCGAGGAGCTGGCCAGCGCCTACCATACCTGGTACGCCGCGACCCGGGTCACGCCCCGCGGCGAGGACCCGGTTGACGCCGGCCACGTCGCCCGCCTGTGGCTCAACGACGCCGTCTCCCAGGTCATCGCCAACGGCCTCGCCCTGCTGGGCGTCAGCGCTCCGGAGCGCATGTGAGCGCCACCGATCAGGACCGCACCCCCGGCCAGGCCTCCGTACCCGCCGATGCCACACGCGTCCCCGTCGGTGAGGAACCGCTGGGCAGCCTCGTGGGCCCCGAGCCCGACGCGCGCCCCGACCTGTGGCCCGCCAGCGTGCGCCGCGGCGCCGACGGTGCCCTCACCCTCGGTGGGCGCCACCTCACCGAGGTCCTCGCCGACGCCCCCACCCCCGTCTTCGTCCTCGACGAGGCCGACCTGCGTGCACGCGCCGCCGCCTGGTCCGCCGCCATGCACGAGGAGTTCTGGCCCGGCTACGGCATGGCCGGAGGAGAGGCCTTCTACGCCGGCAAGGCCTTCCTCACCACCAAGATCGCGCGGTGGGTCCTGGAGGAGGGCATGGGCATCGACGCCGCCAGCCGCGGCGAGCTCGCCGTGTCCCTCGCCGCCCTGCAGGAGGTGGACGGGGAGGAGGCCACTGCCAACGCCACCCGTGTGGGCCTGCACGGCAACGGCAAGACCCAGGCGGAGATCGCCGTCGCCCTCACCCACCGCCTGAGCCACCTCGTCCTCGACTCCCTCGAGGAGGTCGAGCTCGCCGTCCGTGCCGTGCG
>CALEXZ010000017.1 GCA_937926195.1 uncultured Actinomyces sp. | reverse complement strand
CGACGGCGCGGCCCGCGCGGGCGGTCAGTGACCGCCGACGCGGGCCGCGTGGGAGGGGGGTGCGCCCGAGCGGGACGTGGCGCGGGCTCAGGCCTGAAGCGGGTAGCCGTTCGCGTCGACGCCCCAGGGCTGCTGCCCCGGCTGAGCGGACAGGATGAGGATGCCCTCGACGATGGCCCAGATCCACGACACCCAGGACAGGAAGCCGAGCGAGAGGACCGTGATGAGCAGCTGGGCGACGCCGCGTCCGGTGTGGCCGAGGTAGAAGTTGTGGACACCGAGGGTGCCGATGAGGATCGCGAGCAGGCCCGCGGCGATCTTCGACTTCTGCGCGACGCCCGGCTGGACGTAGCCGCCCGGGTAGGCCTGCTGGTACGGCTGCTGGTAGGCCTGCCCCTGGTAGGGCTGCTGGTACGACTGCTGGTAGGCCTGGCCCTGGTAGGGCTGCTGGAAACCGGAGCCCTGCTGGGCGTCACCGGCGTAGGCCCCCTGGGTGTACGGGTCCTGGGACGTGCCGTACGCGGAGGCGTCGGGCTGCCCGGTGGAGGACGGGAAGTAGCTGTCCTGGCTCGCTCCGGCCTGGGTGTCGACACCGTCGCCGGAACCGTACGGTTCCTGTCCGGAGGGGTAAGGGCTGCTGGTCGTGCTGTGGTCCTCTCGGGCGAGGATTTCCCGCCCCTGAGTTGGTTGTTGTATGCTGCACCAGCACCTCACCGAAGGGTGAGCGCGCGGGTGTAGTTCAATGGTAGAACTTCAGCTTCCCAAGCTGACAGCGCGGGTTCGATTCCCGTCACCCGCTCCACGTCCTGGCGGACACGAACGCCGGTCCCCTACGGGACCGGCGTTCGTCGTCGCCAGGACGACGAACGTCGGCGGGCTCCCCAGCCCCTCGCCCCCCCTAGAACAGGGTTCCGGCTCCGGCGCACCACACGGCCCAGGTCGCGGCGCCGTCGGCGACGCCCCAGGTCGTGATCCACAACCATGCGGGCAGGTGCGTGAGCCTGGCGAGCGTACCCGGGTCCTGCGTGCGGTCACGCGAGCGGGCGACATCGATGAGCGAGTCCCACGCGGCCAGCAGCAGGACGAGGCCGACCCCGGCGACGATCCCCGTCCGCAGCGGCACGCCGACGACCGTGTCCCCGAACCACCAGGTGAGGCCGGTGGCCACCGCCGCCAGCAGCACGAGCCCGACGGTGCGGCCGGAGCGGGCCATGACGAGCAGCAGGAGCAGTGCGACGGTGCAGACCGCGGTGACCACCCCGGCCCATCCGTGCAGGGCGGCGAGGACGAGGCCCGCTCCCAGGGCCGCGGGCGCGGGGTAGCCGGCCCAGGTGGTCAGGATGCGGCCCAGGCCCCGTTCACGGCCGCTGGTGACGGCCGCCCCGGACAGGTCCTTGCCGACGGTGAAGCCGTGGAAGCGCCGCCCCACGAGGACACCGACGAGGGCGTGGCCGCTCTCGTGCACGATGGTCCCGGCGGCACGCCCCCAGCGCCGGGCGCTCGGGACCAGCAGGACGGCCACGACGAGCACGAGCGCCGGCCACAGGGGTCCGGGCGCCTGGGCCAGGCGGTCAAGCACCGTCTGAAGAATGCTGTCTGTGGTACTCACGGGGCAGAGTGTGCCAGGCGGGAGCCGTTAGGGTCCTTCCATGCCCGTCTCACCCTCCCGGCTCGTCGTCGCCGCCGCCGTCCTCGACTCCCTGGAGCACCCGACGACGATGCTGTGCGCGGCCCGCTCCTACCCGGCGGAGCACGCGGGGCAGTATGAGCTGCCGGGTGGGAAGGTCGACCCGGGGGAGACCCCCGAGCAGGCCCTCGTGCGCGAGCTCGAGGAGGAGCTCGCCCTCGCCGTGCGCCTGGGCGCCGAGGTGTGCCCGCCCCCACAGCTGGCGGTGAGCACGTCTCCTCACCCGGACTATCCCGGGGACGACGCCCCGGCCTGGCCTGCGATGCACGGCTACCGGATGCGGGTGTGGCTCGCGGAGCCCGCGGACCCGGCCCGCGGCCCCCGGCAGGGGGCCGCCCACGCCTGCGTGCGCTGGGTGCCGCTCACGCAGGTGGAGGACCTGCCGTGGCTGCTGGCCGACCTGCCGGTTCTCGCTCGGCTGAGAGCCCTGCTCGCACGGTGAGACGATGCCGTCGACCGCGCCGTCCAGCACCCGACACGTACGGACGGTGATTCCGTCCGAGCCTCCCCGCAGGTAAGGTCAGCCTTATGCCGAAGATCATGGGGAACTCTCTCGCTGAGCACCGCGAGCGCACGCGGGCCGCGCTCTTCGACGCGCTCGCCGAGCTCATGTCCCAGCGCACCTTCGACAGGATCACCCTTTCCGACGTCGCCGCCCACGCCGGGGTCGGCCGCACCGCGGTGTACAACCACTTCGCGGACAAGGAGGACCTGCTCCTGGCCTTCATGGAGCACGAGACCGCCCGCTACGCCGAGCAGCTCTCGCGCGCCCTGACCGGGGTGGAGGACCCGATCGACCGTCTGCGCGTCTACGTGCGCCAGCAGGCCCTCGTCAAGCGCAGCTACCACTTCCCGACGACGGGCCCGCTGTCGTCCTCGGTCTCGCGCGGCACCGCCGGACGGCTGCGGGCACACGCCGGGCTCATGGCGCAGATGCTCGCGCAGATCCTCAGCGACGCGATGGACACCGGCGTCATCCCGCGTCAGGACCCCTCCCAGGTCATTCCGCTTGTGCACGCCTGCGTCATGGGTGGGCGCCCGACGCCGACGGACCCCGAGCAGCGCGCCGCCTACCTCACGGCACTGGACGCCTTCGTGCTGCGAGCCGTGGGCGCGCCGATGCCCTCCCGTGAGGTCCCGGTCCTCATGCGCTCCGTGGTGGCAGAGCCCGAGCCCGCAGCCGGGCGCCGCGTCGCCGCCGCCGGCTGAGCGCCGCGGACCGGGCACCAGCAGGGCCCTGTCACCCGCCCGCCCGCCCGGCCCCGTGTGGCACCCCGCCCAGCACCGCCCGCAAGCCGTTGCCGGGGCTACTACCAGCGTCGGCGCTCGTCCGAGCTCACTCCGGCCGACTCCGTCGGGTTCGCCTCGCCGTTGCGCTCCTCAAGCTCACGCTCCTGGTCACTGACGGAGGGTGTCGGGCTCGGCTGGGCGGAGGGCTCGGGCGAGGGAGTGGGGGACGAGGAGGTGCCCTCGCTCGGCTTCGCTGAGGGCTCCGCGCTCGGGTCCGCTGACGGGTCCGCGCTCGGCTCGCCGCTGGAGCCGCCGCTGGGATCGTCCGGGTTCTGCTGCTGCGGCGGCGGGTCCACCTCGCACTCCCCCGCGGCCTGGGTCATCGCCGCACGCTCCGCCTCTGCCGCCGCGCTGTCACCGGCGGCGGTGGCCTGGGCCCAGCGCGAGGTGTGCACGGCGTAGAGGTTGGTGCGCACGAGGCACTCGGGCGCCTGCGGGTCACGGACGCGTCCCTTCGTGCCGTCCGTGTAGGTCACGTCCACCCAGTCGGCACGGGGTGCGTCCTTGAGGGCGCGCTCGAGCTCGGTCTGTGCCTCGTCAAGGTGGTCGGCCAGCAGGTGCGCGGTACCGAGGTTGTAGTGGACGCGCCACTGCTCCAGCCACGGGTCGGCCGCCGACACCGCCTCATAGCGGCTGACGGCTGTCTGGTAGTCACCCGCGTCGACGGCGCTGTGCCCGGCCATCGTCATGAGGCTGAGGTAGCCCATCCACCCGGCCGACGTCAGCGCGAGCAGCGCGGGCACAGTCCCGTAGGCCAGGAGCCGACGGCGTCGACGCAGGCGCTGGGCGCGAGCCCCCGGGTCCTCGTCCTGGCGCTTGGGGTCGTCGACAGCACGGGAGTAGGCCGTCTGCTCCTCCTCGCTCACGCCTCCGGGGGCGAAGCGGGCGTCCTCGTCAGGCAGGGGGAAGGTCGTGCCGCTCATCGTCCGTCCTCCACCGGTCGGGTCAGGCGTCGCAGGCCGCGCTCCGTGGCCGCCAGGTGCACAAGCTCCCAGGTCAGCAGGAGACTGGCGACGATCCCCAGCGGCCAGGTGAGGTAGCGGTGGACGCCCCGGCGCTCACGCCCGTCAGCCAGGGCGGTGGTGACAGCGGCGTCCATGTCGGTGAACTCGCTCGTGGGGGCGTCGTCGGTGCCGTCACGCTGCACGTACTCCAGGCCCAGGTCCGTGGCGACGGCCGTCAGGGCCGCCGTGTCGGGGACCGAGACGCCCGGTGAGCCGGTCGCGGGGTCGGGGATGTAGTCACCGGAGCTGGTGCCGTCGAAGGCCCGCATGGGCCCCCCGGCCTCGGTGCCGTAGCCGAGGACCGCGCCGGCGTCGACGAGCTCGCCCGCGCCCTGCCAGGTGGCCCCGGCGCTCCGGGCGTCAGCGGCTCCTTCGCCCTCGTCGGTCGCCTCGCCGTCGCTGAGGATGTAGACGACGCGCACGTCCTCGGGGTCGCGCTCGGCAGCGGCCGTGAGGGTGGAGGACAGCAGCGGCAGGGCCCGCTCGAGGGAGGAGCCGGTGGAGCGGTCGGTGCGTTCCTGGCGCAGAGAGTCGATCCAGGAGTAGACGGCCTCCACGTCACTGGTCAGTGGCAGCTCGCGGGCGGCGACGGAGTCCAGGGCGATGATGCTGAAGCGGGCGCCGGAGTGGGCGGCCACGATGGCCCGCAGGTCCTCCTTGACGCCGTCGAGACGGGTCCCTCCCCCGGCGGAGGGTCCTCCTGCCCAGTCCTCGGCGGCCATCGAGCCGGTGCGGTCGACGACGAGGTAGACCTCGACGTTCGACACGGACTGGGTCTCGTGGGCGGGCAGCGAGGGTCCGGCGAGGAGCACGAGGGTGACCACGCACAGCAGCACGCGCCGCACCCAGGAGGACCGGGCGCCCGGGTCGGAGGCGGGGTCCAGGGCCGCGCGCGCGGACCAGGCGAGCAGGGCGGCCATGAGCAGGGCGACGACGAGCACCAGCCACCAGCCACCGGACAGGACGGGGACGAGTCTCATGCGCGCCTCCATGCGGCCAGGACGAGCAGCACCAGCACACAGCCCAGTAACCATGCCGTCGGCACGGCGGGCTCGTCGCTCATGAGCGTGACGACGCTGCCCTGGACCTCCTCGACCTGGTCGTTCTCTAGCTCACGCACGATGCCGGCGGCGGCGTCGGCGTCGTCGACCTCGTAGAACAGGCCGCCGTGCTCGGTGGTGACCGTCCTGAGCTCGG
Source organism: uncultured Actinomyces sp. (assembly GCA_937926195.1). Lineage (GTDB taxonomy): Bacteria > Actinomycetota > Actinomycetes > Actinomycetales > Actinomycetaceae > Actinomyces. The sequence goes on along the minus strand of CALEXZ010000017.1, from coordinate 17,781 downwards.
CACGGGCACGCTCAAGGTCGTCCCCGGTCAGGCCGGGGTCGAGCAGCTCGGGGTCCGCACCGTAGACGGAGATCATGCGGATCCCGCGCTCGGTGGCCAGGTCGGCGGCCTCGGAGAGGCTGTAGATCTGCAGCCCGTCAGGGTCCTGCACCTGGTTGTCGCTGGCGAGGATGATGGTGCGCGAGCGGTCCTCCACCTCCCGGTCGAAGGCGAGGGCGCAGGAGGCCAGACCGTCACCGATGAGGGAGGAGGCGTCGACGTCGCCGAAGGTGCCGGCGAAGGTGTCGGCGTACCTGTAGACCTTGGGGTTGCCGCGCACGGGGACGAAGTCGAGGACGTCGGCGATCTCGCGCAGCTCGTTGCGCAGCAGGGTGTAGTCGTCGGTCAGCGGCACCATCGTCTGCGCCGTCGAGTTCCAGGCGACGAGCGCGACACGCTCGCCCTCGAAGGAGTCGAGGAGCTCGGAGAAGGTCTCCAGGATCTTGGCGTCGGTGGTGAGCATGGACACGGACACGTCCAGGCACAGGACGATGTCGCGGTTGGACAGGGTGTCGGAGCGCTCGGTGACAGCGACCGGGCGGCCCGCGATGGTGGCGGAGGCGGCCAGGGCGCCGACGGCGAGCAGCGAGAGGAAGGCGAGGAACCCACGCCTGCGGTTCACCGTCCAGCGCACGTGGGGGCTTGCGAGCAGGGCGGAGGCGTTGGCCACCCGCACGGGGGCGGTGCGGGTGGCGGGCCGTCCGGCACGCGCGCGCCTGACCGGCAGACGCAGCACGGCGCGCGCACGCGCGCCCCAGCCTTGCCGTGGCAGGACGCCGCAGACGGCGAGGACGACGAGGACAGCGGCGAGCCCCACGAGGGCCCCTGCGAGCCAGGCCATCACCATCGGGTGACCACCTCCCGCGCCAGGGTGACGGCCTCCTCGGCGGCCGCGGCGGTGTCGCGGTCGAAGGAGGGCTGCTCCCACACGTAGAGCAGCTCGCCCACATGACCCAGGGGATTGGTGTCCAGGGGACGCCCGCCGCGCTTGACCAGGCGCATGCGCTCGTCGATGGAGCGGGGCCCGGCGGTGTCCGCCATGTCGAGGATCTCGCGGACGGTGGCGCTCTCCAGGTCCTCACCGCTGCGCTCGGAGGCGAAGCCGCGCAGGGCGGTGGCAAGCTCGAGGTGCAGGGCACGCAGGTCGGTGGTGCCGTCACGGAAGCGGGCGGCGGCGGTGTCGACCGCGGTGATCCAGCTCTTGCGGTCCTCGGGGGCCATGGGCACGTCGCCCACCTGCCGGGAGGTGTCCCGCCGGGTGCCGATGAGCGTGCCGATGAGCCACCCGGAGACGATGAGCACGACGATGACGGCAACGACGAGCATCCACACCGGCATGAGGACGGGACGGGCGACGGTGACGGAGGCGAGGAGAAGGGTCGGGGCCACGGGCTCACCTCCTCTTCCGTGACGAGGCCAGGCGCTGGCGGGCCAGCAGGTCCGCCAGCTCGTCGACCATGCGCTCCATCGAGGAGACGGTCACGTGCTCGACGCGGCGCGAGTCCAGCAGCGCGGCCACACGGGCCCGCCGGGCACTGTCCTCCGCACTGAGATAGGTCACCAGGGCCTTGTCCTGGCGCAGGAAGGCGGGGACCTCAGCGGCGAGCTCGACGTCATGGCGCCGACCGGGACCGAGCGGGGCGTCGTCGGCGACCTGCACGACGATGAGCTCGTGCTGGGCGGACAGGCGCCGCAGCCACAGGGCGCAGTCCGGGTCCGTCTGGACATCCGGGTGCGCGGTGTCGGTGATGAGCACGACGAGGCTGCGCCGCCGGTGCCAGGTGGACACGCGCGCCAGAACGGCGGACACCCGGGAGACGGGCGCCCCGGCCGCCGGGACAACCTCGGGGGCGGCCTCGGCGTCGGCCTGCGCACCGGGGGGCCGGACCTCGGTGGTGAGCGAGCCCAGCTGGCGGTCCAGCAGGGCGAGGATCATCTCGGCGTGCTTGGAGCCGGAGCGGGCCGGGCGGTCCACCATGCGGGTGGCGTCGGCGGCGACGAGGGCCACCGTGTCCCCGCGCTGGCGCGCCAGGAAGGCCAGGGTGTCGGCCACCGCCTGGGCGAGGTCGCGCTTGTCGGTGCCGTCGGGCGCCTGCGCCGCCATGGTGCGGCCGGTGTCGACGGCGAGGACCAGCGGCAGGTTGGACTCGCGCTGGAAGCGCTTGATGACCGGCTGGCCGACCCGCGCCGAGGACTTCCAGTCGATGTCGGAGACGTCGTCACCGGGACGGTAGACCGACAGGTCGTCGAAGTCCTGGCCGCGGCCGACGAAAACGGACTTGTGGCGCCCGTCGAGCAGGCCGGTGGCACGCCGCAGCGTCGGCAGCTCGAGGCGTCCGCGCACACGTGCCAGCCGCGAGGACGGTGAGGACGAGGTCATCGGTGGCGTCCTGGGCCTCAGGGTGTGGGCACGGCCGCGAAGACGGCGTCGATGATGGCCTCGGGGGCGACGGCGTCGGCGAGGGCGTCGTAGGTGAGCACGAGGCGGTGGCGCAGCACCGAGTGGCGCAGCAGGCCGACGTCGTCGGGGGTGACGTAGGTGCGTCCGGCCTGCAGGGCGATGGCCTGGGCGACCTTCATGAGGGCGATGCCGCCGCGGGGGGAGGCGCCCACGCGCACGTGGCGCTCGATGCCGGGCACCGGGCGGGGGCCGCCTCCGCGCGAGGTGTTGACCAGGGCGACGATGTACTGCTTGATGACCGGGTCGACGTAGACGCGCTCCGCGGCCCCCTGGAGCCACTCGACATCGTCGGTGGTGATGGGGGGCGTGGTGACGGGCTTGTCGAAGGTGCCGCGCGAGATGCGGTCGAGGACGTCGGCCTCCTCCTGGGGCTTGGGGTAGGTGAGTACCTCCTTCATGAGGAAGCGGTCCATCTGGGCCTCGGGCAGGACGTAGGTGCCCTCCTCCTCGATGGGGTTCTGGGTGGCGAGCACCATGAAGGGGTGGGGCAGCGGGTAGACGACGCCGCCGATGGAGGTCTGGCGCTCCTGCATGGCCTCGAGCATCGCGGACTGGGTCTTGGCCGAGGAGCGGTTGATCTCGTCGAGCAGGACGATGTTGGCGTGCACGGGCCCGAGCTGGGTGGTGAGCTCACCGGTGGCGTAGTTGAGGACCTGGGTGCCCACGATGTCGTTGGGCATGAGGTCCGGGGTGCACTGGATGCGCCGGAAGGAGCCGGAGACGGCGGAGGCGAGGGTCTGGGCGGCGGTGGTCTTGGCCAGTCCGGGCACGGACTCGAGCAGGATGTGGCCGCCGGCGATGAGGGTGGACAGCAGCCCGATCCGCAGCTGCTCCTGCCCGACGACGCGCTGGGAGAAGACCTTGGTGACGCGCCCGACGAGCTCGCCCGCGCGGTCGACGTCCTCCTCGGGGCTGGTGGGGCGCGCGTCGACCCTGGCGGTGCGCGCGGCCTCACGCCGCAGCTCGCTGGAGGTCGGCAGCGGGCCGGTGGTCGGGTAGGAGGCGCCCGAGGGGGCGGCGGGAGCCTGCCCGTAGCCCGCGTCCGAGGCGGCGGACGGGCTTGTGCCGTAGGCGAGTGCGCGCTGCGACGGAGCGGCGTGGGCGCCGCGGGGCGGCTCACTGTGAGTACTCATGTCTCTCCTCGGGACGGGCACCACGGGACGGGCGCCATGGGAAGGGTATACGGTCCGGCTGGGCACGATCCCCACGCTGTGGACGGGGAGCACAGCCCGTCCGGCCCGGTGCCGGAGTCCTCGGTCCCGCCCCCGGGCGGTCAGTGGCCGGGGGCGAGATCCAGGTCCTGTCCGCTCAGGGCCACGCGCAGGCCCTCCTGGGTGACGACGACGGCGCTGAAGGTCGTCCCCGCGGGCAGGACGGCGTGGTCGACGACGAACTCGGGCGTCTCGGTTCCCAGGAGCCTCATCGTGAGGGAGTCCTCCTGCGTCAGGTCGAAGGTGATGCCGCCGAAGGTGGCGTCGGTGGCGGTCATGAGCAGGTTCCCCTCGGGTGTCAGGGAGGGCACGATGAGGAAGACGACGTCCGTCCCGAAGACCTCGGCCGTGGCGGTGAAGGTCCCCGGCGCGGTCACGGTGCCGAGCTCGTCCGGAACGAGGGTCGTCTCCTTGAGCCTGGGCGAGGACATGCGGACGATCACGGCCAGGTCCTCCCAGGTGATCGTGCCACTGGCATCGAGGGAGTCGGTGTGGTGCGGCTGCGTGAGCTCGATGCCGCTGAGGGTGGCGGTGACGTCGTGCAGGTCGAGGGAGCCCAGTGGGACACCCCCGACGCTCTGGTCCAGGCGCAGCTGCGCGCCGCTGACGGACAGGGAGTCGAGGGAGCCTGTGAGGACCTGGGGCAGCACGAGGCCGCCTGCGTCCACGACGGCGTCCTCGGACAGGCCCGGAAGCGCCCCGTGCACCACGGACTCGATCCGGTTGCGCACGAAGAGCTCGGCACCGACGGCGGCGACGGCGAGCACGCAGGCGACGACGACGAGGACGGCGCACACGCGGCGCCACCGGCGGGCCGGGGAGGCCACGGCCGTCTCGGTCTCCGTCGAGTCGGCCTCCGTCTCCGGTGCCTCGGCGTCGGTCGTCTCGGTCTCCGGCGCGTCGGCGTCCTCGGCTTCAGGAGCCTCAGCGCCCGTCTCCAGGGCCAGGGCGTTCTCCGGCTGGAGCACCTCGGTTCCCGGTTCCCGCGCGTCGGCACCGACGGTCTGTGCGGCGCCGACGACGGGCCGTGCGGTCTCCAGCTTCACGGTGCTCACAGCGTCCGGCACGTCGGGGACCGGCACGTCGGGGACCGGTCTGCCGGTCTCCAGCGTCTCGGTGTCGCGGGCGTCCTCGGGGCCGGTCACGCTCAGACCTCCCGCCCGCCGGTGACCCGTGCGGTGCTCGCGCCCCCGGTCTGTGCGTCACTCGTGTCCTGGGAGGCACGACGAGCCGCCATGTTCGCGGCGTACTCCTCGTCAAGCTTGGGCAGGTCCTCAGCGGTGACCATGAGGGTGGACACGGCGTGCTCCACGAGGGCGGTGCGGCGGTTGGAGGCCGCGCCCCCGGCGCGCCCGCCACGCAGCCCCCGCACCCCGACCCGGTCAAGCTTCTCGCAGACGTTGTCGAGCTTGCGGTTGAACTTCGTCAGGGGCCAGCCCAGGCGCGCAGCGGCGTGGGCGGAGGAGGGGATCTCCGCCGCACCGGTGCCGGCGCGCTTGAGCACGGGCTCGCTCAGGGCCAGCACGAGAAGCAGCTGGGACTTGGTCATCGGGGTGACACCGATGGTCGTCTGGCCGCTGGACCCGGGAGCCGCCTCGATACCGGTGAAGCGGTCCTCTCCGGCGGTGATGAGGTCGATCTCGTAGGTGGTGGGTCCTGCGGAGAAGGTGAGGATGACACGGGGGAAGACGAGGGGCATGCGCGCCCCCGGGGCGAGCCGGGACTGGACGAGGCCGTCCCCGTCGGTGAGCGTGGCGGACAGGCGCGAGCCCTCGTTGGCGATCCACCACAGGCCGTTCTCGTGGCTGAACACGAGGAACCGGCGGTGAAGGTAGGGGTTGTCGTCGATGTCAAGATCGCCGCCCCGGCCGATGACAAGGGTCTGGCCGGTGCCGACACGGTGGATCTCGCCGGAGAAGTCGAGGACGAGCTCGTCCGGGCGCTTCGGGTCGACCTCCGGCAGGTCGCTCCAGGTCGGTTCACTCATGAGGTTCTCCTTCGGACAGTGTCAGGACAGGTCAGGTGTGGGGGTCGAGCCGGATCGTGACGTCGTCGCCGATATCCAGTACGTCGCCCACGAGCAGCGGTGACGGCACGGCACTGCCCAGCAGCACCGGGGCGATGCCCGGACGCAGGAGGACCGTGCCGTTGTGGGAGCCCAGGTCGCGTCCGAGGACGGACCAGCCAGCGGTTGAGATGAGCAGGTGGGAGCGCGAGACCACGCGGGTGGGGCTGGCGACGGGCACGAGCAGGGTGGCGCCCGCGGCCCCCGCCCGAGGCTGCGGAGCCCGGCCGACGACGACCTCGCTGCGCACGGGCACGTGCTGTCCGGTGGACAGCGCCAGGACCATGAGCACCGGCGTGGGGACCTGCCGACGCCCACCCGTCAGGGGGGCGGAGCAGGACAGGCAGCAGCTCGCGTCGAGCGGGTTGACATGGCCGGCGGCACACTCCGAGCCCCACACGAGCGGGACGGCGTCGGGCTCTCCGACCTGGATGACCGGCACCGGGACGCTGTGGGCTGAGGGCACGACCCTCTCCGGCGCAACGGGGACCGGAGCGGTCATGGACTGCGACACCCGCGCGGAGGACACGGCGTCGGCGGTCCCGTCCGGGGAGTCCAGCATCGGCATGTGACGGTGGCGACGGCGACCCGACCCCGGCTCGGGCTCGGGATAGGCGGGCACGGGAGGCAGGGCGGGCGGCTCCACCCACACTCCGGTCTGGGCGGCGCTGGCCCGCGCCTCGTCGGCCTCGGTCCAGGTCATCGTCACCGGGGCGTCCTCCAGGGGCGGTGCGTCGCCCTCCTCCTCAGGGGCGTCAGCGGTCACGGCCGACCGGCTGGGAGGCGGCGGGACGGGAGGCACCGGCGGGACGGGGGGCACACCGACGTCGGAGACGGCCGAGAGGGAAGCAGAGTCGCTGGGAGCGGGCACGCCCGACAGCAGCGCACGCACCTGGGCGACGACGTCGGCGGGCGCCTGCGGGTACAGGCACGCACGACCCAGCGGACCGCTGACCTCGATCAGCCCGTCCGCCTCCGGCGCGCCGAGCGCCTCGTGCCCCACACCCGTGCTCACGCCGACCGCGTCTCCTCGCCCTCGGAGTCCGGGGTGCCGACGAGGGGCTCGGGGCGCTCCGCCAGGTCGACCACGAGGGCGGTCGTGTTGTCGTGGCCCCCGCTCTCCAGGGCGGCGGCGACGACGGACTCCGCTGTGCGCTGCGGGCTCAGGCCCGCGCCGAGCACAGTCGCCAGGGCGTCATCGTCGAGCTCGTCGGTCAGGCCGTCAGAGCACACGAGGACGCGGTCACCGGCCATCGCGGGCACGAGCCGCAGGTCGGGAACGCCGTCGTCCTCGATACCACCGCCCAGGGCCCGGGTGACGATGTTGCGACGCGGGTCGGTACGCGCTGCCGCGGGCGTCAGACGTCCCGAGTCGACGAGCTCCTGCACCTGGGAGTGGTCGCGACTGAGCTGGGAGAGCACGTCGTCGCGCAGGAGGTAGACGCGGGCGTCACCGATGTTGAGCGACACCCAGGTGGGCACGTCGCTGTCGAGCCCGGGCAGCTGGGCGAGGACGGCGCCGGCGATCGTCGCTCCCGGACGGTGCACCGCCTGGGAGGGGATGGAGCGCACCGCCTGGGCCGCGGCGCGCACGACGTCGACGATCTCGTCGGTCCGCGTGATGAGGGCGCCCCCCAGCGGGAGCAGGGCCTGCAGCGCCGCGCGGGTGGCGGCGCGTCCGGCGGAGTGGCCGCCCATCCCGTCGACGACGATGTAGGCCGGGTCGAGGGCGAGGTAGCCGTCCTCGTTGACGCTGCGCAACCGGCCCATGTCAGTGACGGCCCCGACCAGCGGCACGAGACCGCCGCAGGCGGCCCGGCTCCCGTCGCGGGCTCCAGGGCCGTCGGTGCACGCGGGCTGAGCACCACGTCCGTCGGTGTTCTGTGCCATGCGTGCTCCTGCGGTCGCTCCGTGTTTCTGCGCAGCCCCCGGACCGGGGCCACCCCGAGGACAATACCGGCCAGACCACCTCGCAGGACCCCCGCGGGCCCCTCAGGGTAGGCTCATGGGGACCGGTACCCGCCGGTCACCCGGCGCACCCGTCCGACGTCGGCCCGGTGCCGTCTTCGTCCCGGCTCAGGGGCCACGAGCGCGCCATGCCACTGGAACGTGTTAAGGACTCCGCATATGTCGCAGGCTCAGGCAGACCTCGTCGCGCGCGCGACGGACCCCCACGCCGAGCTCACCACTCTGCACACGCTCGCCCAGAACTACCCGGGTCTGCGTCCCTACATTGCTGAGAACCCGCGCACCTACCCGGCACTGCTGGAGTGGCTCGGCTCCCTGGGCGACCCGGCGGTGGACGCGGCCCTGGCACGCCGGGCCGCCGGGCTGACGTATCCCGGTGGCGCCGGTGCGGGCGCCACCCAGATGCTGTCCTCGGGCACGGCCCTGGACCTCGGCCCCGGCACCTCGGGGGCGAACGCGCCCACGGTTGTCTCCCGCGCCGTGTCGCAGGCGCAGCCGACCGTGGCCGTCCCCGCCTCCCAGAAGCCCGGCTCACCCAGCCAGGCGGCACAGCCTTCCCAGGCCCACACGAGCTACCAGGCGTCCCAGACCCCCAGCCGGTACCGGTCGGGCGCCTCCCGCTCCTACAGCGGTGGCGCGAGCACGCCGGCGTGGTCGCCGCGCCCCTCCTCCTCCGAGGCGGGCGTCTTCGGCGTCGGGCGCGCCGAGGACGAGCCCGCCCGCCACGGCCACGCGCTCTGGCTGTGGCTGCTGGGCGCCGTCGCCCTCGTGCTCGTCGTCGCCCTCGCCGTGTGGTACTTCCTCGGCGACCGGGACGGGGCCGCTGGCGACCCCGAGACCGTGCCGACGCACGCCTCCCAGGTGGCGACCGCGCCGACCGGGGCGCCCACGACCGAGCCGACGCCGTCGCCCACCCTCTCGCCGTCGGCCACTCCCTCACCGACCCCCTCAGCCATGCCCTACCCGGCCCCGGAGGGCGCCATCACGCTCAGCTCCTTCACCTCGCCCTCAGGCAACATCAGCTGCTCAGTCAACTCCGACTCCGTGACCTGCACGATCGCGGAGCACGAGTTCACCGACAGTACCTGCGGGGCGGACAACTCCCTGCCGTACACGGTCGTGCTCAAGACCAGCGGCACCGCCTCGGGCGGCTGTGACGTGCCCGGCGTCGGCGGGGCGGGGGCCACCCTCAACTACGGCTCGGCCGCCCAGAACGGGCAGATGGCCTGCACCTCCTCGGAGGCCGGGATCGAGTGCTGGAGCCAGGTCACCGGCGAGGGCTTCTCCCTCAACCGCGCGGGCGCCTACTCAACAAACCGCTGAGCACAGCCGATGGCCGCTCCCAGCTCGGGCGCCTACCGGCGGATCCTGTCGCAGCCGGGCGCACTCCTGTTCTCCAGCACCGGCCTCATGGCCCGTTTCCCCATGTCGATGGTGGGGATCTCGACGATCCTGTCGGTCCAGTCGCTCTACGGCGACTACACGGCCGCAGGCACCGTCTCGGCGGCGAATATCGTCGCGGTCGCCGTCGGGGCGCCCCTGCTCGCGCGCCTCATCGACGTGCACGGCCAGCGGCGCATCATGCTGCCCTCGACCCTCGTGTCGGGGTCCTGCCTCCTGGGCCTCATCGTGGCCGCCCAGCTGCTCGCCCCCCTGTGGGTGCTCGTGCTCCTGGCCGCCGGTGCCGGGGCCTTCGGCGGTTCCATGGGCTCTCTCGTGCGCTCACGCTGGACCACGCTGCTGCACACGCCCGAGGACATCCACACCGCCTTGTCGCTGGAGGCGGCCGTCGACGAGCTCGCCTTCATGGTGGGGCCGGTGCTCGCCACCGTCGTGTCCACCTCGGACGTCCTGCCGGTGACGAGCGGCCTCATCATCTCCCTGGTCCTGCAGATGGTGGGCGGGCTGCTGTTCCTGTCCCAGCGCTCCACCGAACCTGCCCCCCACCCGCGCGCCCGGCGCCCGCGCCGCCGTGACGCCGCCTCCCGCCAGGAGATGGAGGCGCTGCTCGCCTCCCGGCCCGTCCCGGTGCTGCGACAGGGCGCCGTCGTGTCCGTCATCATCGTCTTCCTCTTCTCCGGCGCGATGTTCGGCGCCAACGACGTGTCCGCCGTCGCCTTCGCCACGGAGGTCGGTCAGCGCAGCTACTCCGGTGCCGCGCTGGCCTGCTGGGCGACGGGATCCTGCGTGGCCGGGCTCCTGTACGGCGCGCGCTCCTGGGGCTGGCCCCTGTGGAAGCAGCTCATGCTGGGGGTGGTCTGGCTCGCGCTGGGCGCCTCCACCTTCGTCCTGGCGCCGAACCTGGGAGTGCTCGCCGTCCTGTACGTGCTCGTCGGCTTCGGAACGGCTCCGACGATCGCGGCCGGCAACAACATCGTCCAGGCGACAGTGGCCCGGTCCCGGCTCACCGAGGGGCTGGCGTGGATCAGCACCTCGCTGAACATCGGGGTGTCGCTGGGGTCCATGGTCGGCGGTGTCATCCTCGACGCCCAGGGCTCCGCGGGCGGCTACCTGTTCACCGCCGGCATGGCCTGGCTGGCGGTGGTCGCCCTCGCCGTCGGCCTGCCGCCCCTGCGTGGCGCCCACAGGGTCGCCCGGCTGCCCGAGCCCACCGAGGAGCAGGACTGAGCGGCGTGGACGGGAGGCGAGGAGGACGGGCCCCCGGGCCCGGCAGTGGGACGGGCGCGGTCCGCGGGTCGTCGTGGGCGCGCTCGGCGCTCGCCGTCGCTGCGGCCCTGCTGGGGTGGGGTGCCGTCGCCCTCGCCACCCGGCCGTGGCTCGTGTCCGACGACGGCGGGCGCTTCTTCCACCTTGACGCCTGGATCTACCGTGCGGCGGTGTCCCAGTGGCAGGCGGGCGGCAGCCTCTACGACTGGTGGGCCAACCCGGTCGAGCACCTGTGGCCCTTCACCTACCCGCCCTTCGCCGCGTGGGCGCTCACGCCGCTGAGCTGGATGAGTGACGACAGCGCCCAGACGCTGCTCACCGTCGCCACGCCCCTGGCGGTCGCCGCGACGCTGTGGGCCTGCCTGCGCGCGGTGCTGCCCGAGGACCCGGCGGGCTGCGCCGTCGGCCGTCTGCCGGGGTGGGGGCGTGCGGCGCGTGTCGCTGTCGCGGTGCCCTGGCTGACAGCGGCCTGCGTGGGGTTCATCGAGCCGGTCTACAAGACGATGGAGTACGGGCAGGTCAACGCCGTGCTCATGGCGCTCGTGGCCGTCGACCTGCTGGCGGTGCCTCGGGGCTCGCGCTGGCGCGGGGTGCTCAGCGGGCTCGCTGCGGCCTTCAAGCTCACGCCCGCCATCGCCGTGCTCGTGCTGCTGGCGCGACGCGAGTGGCGGGCGGCCACGACGATGGTGGCCGCAGCGCTGGCGGTCACGGCCGGGGCGTGGGTGGTCTCTCCGGCGGAGTCCTGGCGCTTCTTCAGTGAGGCGATGTGGGATCCGACGCGCGCGGGCCTGGCCGATTACGCGGGCAACCAGAACCTGCGCGCCGTCCTGGCACGGGCCTGGCCGGTGTGGGCCTCGGAGTCGGCGCTGTCCGCGGTGTGGGCCGGGGTGGTGGTGGCCGCCGTCGCAGGGACCTGGATGCTGCTGCGTCGGCTTGAGCGGGCTGGCGCGGGCAGCACGGGCAGCGCAGGCAGCGCAGGCAGCACGGGCAGCGCAGGCAGCGCAGGCAGCGCAGGCAGCGCAGGCAGCGCAGGCAGCGCAGGCAGCGGCAGTGTGCTCCTGCTTCAGCTGAGCGCCACCATGGTGCTGGGGCTGCTCGTCTCGCCCATCTCCTGGTCGCACCACTGGGTGTGGGCGGTTCCTGCGCTCCTCGCGCTCGTGTCCGCCGCGCGGCGGTGGGGCAGCCGGGGCCTGCTCGGGGCTGCGCTCGGCGGTGGGCTCGTATTCGTCGCAGCGGCGCACTGGTGGTTCACCGAGGGGCATCACGTGGAGCGGGAGTGGCCGTGGTGGCAGCAGCTGCTCGGCTCCTCCTACACGTGGTGGGCCGTGGTGGCTGGTGTCTGCGTCGGCATGAGCCTCAGCCGGCGCGGGCACGCACGGCGGGAACAGTGGGCACAGCGGTGCCCGAGAGCCTGCTCCCCCGCTCCGTCAGGAACCCCCAACGCCTAGGCGGACCGCTCCCCCGCCCCGCCGCTGCCCCCCAGCGGATCACTGCGCGCCCAGGCGGACCACCTCCCCACCAGCGGATCACCTACGGCCCGACGGATCACCTGACAAACGCCACTGAGTGATCCAACAGCACACAAGTGGTCCGCCCACACACAGGTGATCCGCCCACACACAACTGCTCCGCGCGCGGCTGCTCCGCGCGCACCCAGGCGGACCACTTCCCCACCAACGGACCACCTACGGCCCGACGGATCACCTCCCCACCAGCGGATCACCTACGGCCCGACGGATCACCTGACAGACGCCACTGAGTGATCCAACAGCACACAAGTGATCCGCCCACACACAGGTGATCCGCGCACACACAAGTGATCCGCCCACACACAAGTGGTCCGCCCACGTCGTGGAGCGAGCCCGGCGCCTGGCCGACCGGTCCGCCCACGCACAGCTGCTCCGCGCGCGGCTGCTCCGTGCGCACCCAGGCGGTCCGGCTGCGCGTCAGCTGCACGCACCTGTGGTCGACGAGCGCTTGTTCTCCCCATTCCTTGGCGCCACACCAGCGATCGGCTGCCCTTAGTATCGGCACGTGCCTCTTTCCGACATTGCGCGCGCCGCGGAGATCGAGCTGTCCCGCCGTCTCATCCCCTCGCTCAAGGCCGTGGGCTGGCGCCCGCGCGTCATCGGCTACGACGGCTACGGCTCCTGCGCGGCCCCGACGGCACCCGGGGCCAGCACCGGGTCGAGCGCCGTGACCAGCACGGCGCACCAGGGCGAGGGCTCGATGGTGCGCGTCCTGGCGCGCATGCTCATGCGCCCCTCGGACGCTCCCGCCGAGGGCCCGCTGTTCCGTTCCATCCCCCACGGCCTGCCGGTGACACCCGGACAGGTTCGCGAGCTCGCCGTCGACACCCTCATCGACGCTCAGCGCGGCTGGCGCCAGCTCATCGACGTGCCCGTGCCCTATCTGCCGGTGACGATCCGCGTGGGCGACGTCAGCGTGCGCACCCGGGCGGACAGGGGCGGCTACGTCGACGTCGTCGTCCGCGACCACGGCCTAGGTCCCGGCTGGCACGAGGTCGAGATCGACGCGGCGGGGGCGGGCACCGTCACCACGCGCGTGCACGTCGTCGGCCCCGGCCGCAGGCTGGGGATCGTGTGCGACATCGACGACACGGCGATGGTCACCGAGGTTCCCCGCATCCTCATCGCCGCCTGGAACTTCCTGTTCAAGGAGGCCGCCAACCGTGAGGCCGTCCCCGGGATGGCCCAGCTGCTCGCCCGCATCGAGGCCGCCCACCCGGACACCCCGCTCATCTTCCTGTCCACCGGCCCGTGGAACACCGTGCCGACGCTGCGCTCCTTCTTCGCGCACAACGGCTTCCCGAAGGCGCCCAAGCTCATGACCGACTGGGGTCCGAGCGCCACCGGTTGGTTCCGCTCAGGCATCGAGCACAAGCGCACCGAGCTGCGTCGCCTCATGATCGACCTGCCCGACGTCACCTGGCTGCTTATCGGCGACGACGGTCAGCACGACCCGCTCATCTACTCCGAGGCCGTGCGTGAGCACTCCGACCGCGTGGCCGCGGTGGCGATCCGGCGCCTGTCCCAGAAGGAGCAGGTGCTCGCCGGTGCGCAGATCGCGCACCCCATGGGCCTGGGCTACGAGGCGCGCACGCTCGCCGAGGCGGACGTGCCCGTGGTGACAGGACGGGACGGCTTCGAGCTCGCGCGGCTGCTGCCGTCGTGGATCGTCGGCGCCCCGGGCGAGGGCGGCGCAATCACAGGCTGACGCCGATGAGGTTGCCGATCCCCCAGGTGACGGCCATGGCGAGCGCGCCACCCACCATGTTGCGCACGACCGCGGGCCGCGCCGGGGACCGGCCCAGGCGGGCGGAGACGGCACCCGTCAGCGCGAGGGCGAGCAGCACGGCCACCGCCGTGGCGACCACCTTCCAGCGTGCGGGAGCCGCCAGCACGAGGCCGAGCGGCAGCAGCGATCCCAGCACGAAGCTGACGGCGGAGGAGAAGGCGGCCTGCCAGGCGCTCGTGAGCGACCCGGGATCGCGTCCCTCGCGCGTGGCCTGAGCCCGTTCGGCGTCGGTCTGGGTGGAGACGGACACGTACTCCCCGGCGCTCATGGAGAAGGCCCCGGCGAGGACCCCGGCGACGCCCGCGACGAGGATCGCCTGGTTCTCCCCGGGGGCAGCGGCGGCAACGCCGATGACGAGGCCCGCGACGGAGACGATGCCGTCGTTGGCGCCGAGGACGCCCGCGCGCAACCAGTTGAGGCGTGCGTCAAGGTCCACCACCACCATCGGGTCGGGTGCGGTGCGGATCGTGGGAATAGCCTCTGTTGCCAGCACACCACAATGGTAAGAGCAATCAATTCGCTCGTATAGCAAAGGAAGTCTTACCTCAGCAAGCACCGCCTTGCCTCGCCGCACGCTCTGCACCCACCCGGTAGGCTCGCGCCGGAGCACAGGCGGACGCCGTCGGCACCCGCACCACGCAACCACAGGAGGCCCGCATGGCCAGCAAGATCCCCTTCCTCATCGGACTGGGTGCCGGATACGTCCTGGGCACCCGCGCCGGCCGGGCGCAGTACGAGCGCATCAAGGCCACGGCCTCACGCGTCGCCGAGCAGCCCTTCGTGCGCGAGAAGGTCGACGCCGCGACCTCCCGCGCCTCCTCCTTCGTGCGCCAGCAGGGCGAGGTCGTCACCGACAAGGTCGCCGACGCCGTCAAGGAGACTCTCTTCGGCGGACGCACCCGTGACGAGGGCCAGGCCGAGACCCCCGATCCGATCCGCGTCGACGAGGCCCAGGTCCGCTCGGTCTGAGCACGGCCAGCAGCGCCTGAGCGCGCGGGCCACAGCCCGGCCCTGACGGGGTCGCCCGGTTGACCCCGGCCCCGGCGCGACCCCGTCAAGCGCGCTCAGCACCTCGGGTCTCAGGGCGCGTGGCGCGTCGGGTGTGCCGGGCGTGCCCCGCGCTCCTCACAGGTCCTCGGGTGCCAGCGGCTGACGTCGGCGCTGCAAGGCCTCCACCCGCCGGGACCGCAGCATGAGGGCACGGCGCCAGCCCGACGCCGATGTCCCCCCGCGGTCCATGTACGGCGCGGAGACAACCACCCACGGGCGCCGCGAGCCCGCCGCCAGCCGCATCTGACGACGCCGCTCCCGCTCGCGCTCGACCTCCTCCATCACCGGCAGCCGCCAGGAGCGCAGGTAGGCCAGCAGGCAGGTGCCCGCACCCACAAGCGTCGCGGCGAGCATCCCGTAGGCCTCCGGCGCCCCCGACAGCACCAGCACGACGTCGGTCGCGGCCGCGCACAGGGCGGGCACGGCGTAGAGCTTGTTGCCACCGAAGACGGCCGGGGTCTCCCCCACGGAGACGTCACGGATCATCGAGCCGCCCACGGCGGTGAGGCAGCCCAGAAGCAGAGCAGGCATGATACCCAGTCCGTTCGCCAGGGCCTTGGACGCCCCGGTGGCGGCCCACGTGCCCAGTACGACGGCGTCGGCACCGATGAGGAAGCGGCGCGCCAGTCGTGAGCGCATGGGCACCCGCCAGGCGATGAGGGCCCCCGCGCAGGCCGTGTACAGGTAGTAGGGGTCGGTGAGCGCGTAGGGCGGGCCCGCCTGGATCATGACGTCACGCAGGATCCCGCCCGCCGTGGCGGTGAGCATGGCGAGGACGACGAAGCCCACCATGTCGTAGTTCTTGCGGCGCGCGATGAGCCCACCGAGGATGCCGTTGAGCAGCACGCCGCACAGGTCCAGCGCACGAAAGGTGTTGGGCAGGGCGTCGGGGACGGGCAGGTCCACGACGGCGGGAAGGGAGGAGGCCATGCCGCACAGCACGCGCCGAACTCTACGGAAGGGCGACGGCGAGGCGCCAACACCATCTCCGGCCGGACCGGGCGGTGGGCGGCCAACCGGCACCGGTACCGGGCTTGCGGATTCCCGAAACCCTGATACGGCGAGCCTAGGACCTCGGGCCCAGACTTCGGGTATGCCCTCTCCCAGGTACGCGCCCTCCAAGGACCTCAGCGGCTACGCGTGGCTGTCCATCGGGGCGGCCGTCACGACGATCGCGCTCAAGGCTGGGGCCGCCTGGATGACCGGGTCCGTGGGTCTGCTCTCCGACGCCGCAGAGTCCCTCGTCAACCTCGTCGCCGCGGTCGTGGCCCTCATCGTCC
Organism: uncultured Actinomyces sp.; assembly: GCA_937926195.1. GTDB lineage: Bacteria > Actinomycetota > Actinomycetes > Actinomycetales > Actinomycetaceae > Actinomyces. The sequence goes on along the minus strand of CALEXZ010000017.1, from coordinate 1,722 downwards.
TCAAGGTGTCCATCCGCCCGGCGGACGAGGACCACCAGTTCGGGCACTCCAAGGCGGAGTACCTGTCCTCCGCGGTGGAGGGCACCATGATCTTCGTGGCGGCGGCCTTCATCATCATCTCCGCCGTCGAGCGGATCCTCACTCCCGTCATGCCCGAGCAGCTGGGGCCGGGGCTGGCGGTGAGCGTCGTCGCCTCCGTCATCAACACTGCCGTCGCGGCCGTCCTGTACCGTACGGGCCGGGCGGAGAGCTCGGCTGCCCTGGTCGCTGACGCCAAGCACCTCGCCACGGACGTCATGACCTCCGTGGCCGTGCTGCTCGGTGTGGGGCTCGTGGCTGTGTTCCACTCGCCCGTGCTCGACGCGGTCGTCGCGCTGGGGGCGGGACTCAACATCATGTGGACCGGGTTCCGGCTCCTGTCGGAGTCTGTCGCCGGGCTCATGGACATTGCTCCCTCCGCAGAGGCGCTGGCGGCCATCAACGCCGTCCTGGACGGCCACCGGGTCGCGGGCAGGGTCGACTTCCACGCGGTGCGGGTGCGCGAGGCGGGCAACCGGCGCTTCGCGCACATGCACGTGCTCGTTCCCGGGACGTGGACGGTCAAGGAGGGCCACGACTTCACCGAGGCGCTCATCGACGAGCTCGTGGCGGTGGACCCCAGCCTGCGGGTGTCGGCACACCTGGAACCCATTGAGGACCCGCTGTCCTACGACGACGTCGACGACGTCTGACAGGAGAGGAGCGCTACCTGGGGGCGGTGCCACCTTCGGTCTCCGACGAGGACGGAGGAACTCACAGCACTGCGCCTCCGTCAACCGGCCCGCATGTGGACGGCTTCGCTGTCCTCGGGCCTCAGCGGCAGACAGCCAGCCCAGCCAGCATCAGTGCGGTTGTCATTGCACTTGTCCTTTCTCGATGACCCATGTCTGTCCGGTCCAGCGCATCTGGAGCACGAAGGTGACATCCTCAGCCTTGACACTGCTCGTGCCTCCCGAGCCGTCGTGGTCCAGGCTCTCTGAGAGGGGGTAGTGGAAGGAGACCGCCCACACGTTGGGGTCCTCCTCCGACACCCCGTAGCGCTCAGCAACCACCTCCTGCTGCCACGGCTCACGCCATCCACCTGAGGAGTGCAGATCGGTGACGTTGTCAACGACATTGCTGCAGAATCTGCACTCCAGGTCGCTCATCGCCTGCCACGGCTCCAGGTCCCCTGTCGCGTACACATAAGGATGCAAAGACAGGAAGTACTCGCCGGCCAGCCTCAGTCCCTCGGGACTGAGCTCGTCCATGCCCGCTGGTCGCTCGGGCTTGGGGGTGCTCAGTGCCGCCTCGCGCAGGGCCTGCTCCTCCGCGGACAGCGTCGCCGACGCGGACGCCGATGCGGACGCGGGTGCGGATGCGGTGGCGGTTGGGGGTGTCTCCGACGACGAGAGCTGCCCCTCGGCGTCCGGGTGCCTGAGGGCCTGGCACCCACCAGCACCAACGACGACCACCACCACCAGCAGCAGGAGGTGTCCGGGGCCCCGCCGTGCTGGGCTCCTGTTGAGCATCAGTGGCCTAGGGCTTCTTCGGCGTCGTCGGTGAGCACGCCGACCAGGCGCACGAGGTCGAAGGGGGCCGAGGACTCGGTGGTGGTGACCGTCCCGCTCACCGGCTGAGGCGGGCCGCCCTCCACACTGAAGGTCGCGCTCCACGTGGTGGTCAGCGTGACCACCACCCCCT
>CALEXZ010000016.1 GCA_937926195.1 uncultured Actinomyces sp. | reverse complement strand
GATCATCTACGGACAGGGGCAAGACATCATGCCCACAGCAACTGGCCCGGCCCCGAACCACCCAGGACCACCAACAAGGTAACGGGCGAAGTCAGGCGGGACCCTCAGTAGTTCATGTGCATGGCGGCGCGCACGTCCTCAAGGGTGGCGTCAGCGACCTCACAGGCGCGCGCGTTGCCGGCGTGCAGGACCGAGCACAGGTAGTCCTCGTCGGCCGCGAGCTCGGCCCTGCGGGCACGGATGGGGGCGAAGAACTCGTTGACCGCCTCCGTCACCAGCTTCTTGAGCGCGCCCGCCCCGCCGTCGCCGATCCGCTCGGCGATCTCCTCAGGGGCTCCCGCCCCGCACAGGGAGGCCAGCGTGAGCAGGTTGGAGACCTCGGGGCGCGCCACCGGGTCGAAGGTGATGACGCGGTCCGAGTCCGTCTTGGCCTTGCGCAGGGCCTTGGCCGTCTCGTCGGCGCTCATGCGCAGCTCGATGGTGTTGTGGCGCGACTTGCTCATCTTCTCCCCGTCGAGCCCCAGCAGCAGGGGGGCCTCGGACAGCAGCGCCTCGGGGCGGCGGAAGACGGGACGCTTCTTGTCCGCCCGGCCGTAGCGCTTGTCGAAGCGCTGGGCGACGAGACGCGCCTGCTCCAGGTGCGGCAGCTGGTCCTTGCCCACGGGCACGAGGTTGGCCTGGCAGAAGAGGATGTCCGCCGCCTGGTGCACCGGGTAGGTGAGCATGAGCCCGGACATGGCGCGCCCGTCGGTGGCCTCGAGCTCGGCCTTGACCGTCGGGTTGCGGTGCAGCTCGGACTCGGTGACCAGCGACAGGAAGGGCAGCATGAGCTGGTTGGCGGCCGGGACGGCCGAGTGCGCAAAGACGGTGGAGCGCTCGGGGTCCACGCCGACGGCCAGCGTGTCCGCCACGAGGGACAGCACGCGCTCACGGATCGGCCCGACGCCGTCGCGGTCGGTGATGACCTGGTAGTCGGCGACGAGGATCCACGTGTCCACACCGAGGTCCTGGATGTGCTTCCAGGAGTGCATCGTGCCGAAGTAGTGGCCCAGGTGCATGTTGCCGGTGGGGCGCACGCCCGTGAGCATCCGGTAGCGGCCGGGGTTGACGTCGAGGTCAGCACGGATCTCCTCGCTGCGGGCCAGCGACCGCGCCAGGGAGGCGTCGTTCGTGGCGTTGGCGAGGGCCTCCTCCCCGGAGGTGGGGGCGGTCGGGTGCTGCTCGGGCGTCTGCGTCATGGCGCTCATCCTAGAGGGCGGTGCCGACGGCGAAGGCCCCCGCCCGGACCGCCGCAAGGCCGCACGGAGGGGTGAGTGCCCACCGGCGAAGGTCCCCGCCCGTCCGGGCCGCCGCCCTCACCGGACCGTGCCGACGCCGGGTCAGGGGGTGCGCCCCGCGGCCCTGTCAGGGGCGGGCCAGGACCTCACCGGAGAAGTACACGCGCATGCTCAGCGGCTCGAGGGTCGTCGTGTCCCCCGGACGGTCGTGGCGGCAGTCGGTCGCCCCGGCACGGGCGGCGCGCGCCCGCTGCGGGTTGACGGCGCGCGCCCGGGCGGCCTCGCCGCGTGCCACCCGGCGCGCCAGGGCGAAGGAGGAGGTGTGCGGACGGGGCACCGGCCAGGTCGAGTCCCAGGCCAGGTGCCAGTCGGTGCCGTGACCGTCGGCCAGCACCACCCGGCACTGGTCGAGGGTGCCGTTGATGATGACGAGCAGGTCGTCGTCGCCCACCGGCGCACCCGAGCGCAGCATCTGCACCACGCGCGTGTGCGGGTCGTGCCAGGCGTCACTGGTCAGGGGCCGTCCGTCTGCGCCGAGCCACGACAGGTCCGCGATGGTGTCCCCCGCCCGGGCGTAGCCCGACGCGAAGGAGGTGGGACGCATGACCGGGTGCTCGTGCCGGGTGCGCACGAGGAACTGGGTGGTGGCCAGCAGGTCGCGCTGCCACGCCTCCAGGTCCCAGCTGTACCAGGACACCGGCGAGTCCTGGCAGTAGGTGTTGTTGTTGCCGTTCTGGGTGCGGCCCAGCTCGTCTCCGCCCAGGAGCATCGGCGTGCCCGCCGACACGAGCAGGGTCGCCAGGACGTTGCGCATGGAGCGGCGGCGCAGCAGTTCCAGCGGGCCCAGGTCCACGCCCTCGGGGACCGCGCCCTCGAAGCCGTGGTTCCAGGAGCGGTTGTCGTCCGTTCCGTCCCGGTTGCCCTCACCGTTGTCCTCGTTGTGCTTGTGGTCGAAGCACACGAGGTCGCGCAGGGTGAAGCCGTCGTGGGCGGTGACGAAGTTGACGCTCGCCAGCGGGCCGCGCCCGCCCGGGTACTCGCCGTGACCGAAGGTGTCGACGCTGCCCGACAGGCGGGTGGCCAGGTCGCGCAGGTCGGAGCCCGTGCGGCCCTTGGACATCTCGGAGGCGTCGCGCAGCCAGAAGGAGCGCACCGTCCCACGGTAGCGGTCGTTCCAGTCGTGGAAGGGCTCGGGGAACTCGCCGGTGCGCCAGCCGCCGGGGCCCACGTCCCAGGGCTCGGCGATGAGCCGGGCGCGGCTGAGCACCGGGTCGGTCGCCATGGCCACCAGCAGGGGGTGGTGGGGGCTGAAGTCCATGGCGTGGCGTCCCAGTGTCGCCGCCAGGTCGAAGCGGAAGCCGTCGATGCCGATCTCGCTGACCCAGTAGCGCAGGGAGTCCAGGGTCAGCTGGACGGCGCGCGAGTAGCGCATGTCCGTGCTGGCGCCCGTGCCGGTGACGTCGTAGTACTGGGCGGCCTGGCCGGGTGCGTGCAGGTAGTAGCGGCGGTCGTCGAGCCCGCGCAGGCTCAGGCTGGGGCCGCCGAAGCCGGACTCGCAGGTGTGGTTGTAGACGACGTCCATCACCACCTCCAGGCCCGCCTCGTGCAGCAGGGAGACCATGCCGCGCAGCTCGTCCAGGACGGCCTGGGGGCCGGCCTCCTGGGAGGAGCGCATGGCGTAGGAGGCCTCGGGGGCGAAGTAGGACAGCGTCGAGTAGCCCCAGTAGTTCTTGCGGCCCCGCGCCAGCAGGAAGGTCTCGGAGAAGGCCGCCTGGATGGGCAGCAGCTCGATCGTCGTCACACCCAGGGACTTGAGGTGCTCGATGGTGGCCGGGTGCGCGAGGCCCGCGTAGGTGCCGCGCAGCTCCTCGGGCACGCCCGGCAGGGTGAGGGTCAGGCCCTTGACGTGGGTCTCGTAGACGACGACGTGCTCGTCGCTCACGCGCGGGCCGGGAACGACGTCGAAGGACGGCGGCGCCATGACGACACCGAGGGCGACGTAGCCGGCCGAGTCCAGCGGTGAGGCGGTGAAGGGGACGAAGGAGGGGTTGTAGTCGGCGTCGACCTCGTGGGCGAAGATCTCCGGGCCCAGCCGCGGGGTGCCCTCCAGGGCCCGCGCGTAGGGGTCGAGCAGGAGCTTGCAGGGGTTGAGCACGAGCCCCGCGGAGGGGTTCCACTCGCCGTGGACGCGGTAGCCGTAGCGCTGTCCCGGTCCGACGTCGGGCAGGTGCACGCCCCAGGCCCCGCGCACGGGACCGTGCATGCCCACGCGCCTCTCGCTGAGCACCCGCCCGGTGCCGTCGGTCTCCAGCAGGCACAGGTCGACGGCGCTGGCGTCGGGGGCGACGACGACGAAGCTTGTGCCGTCCGCGGCCGGTGTGGCGCCCAGGCGGGTGCGGTCGCGCGCGTCCTGGCTCCCCAGGGGGGCGGGAGTCAGGAGGTCCGCCACGGGGATCGCAGCGGGCCGCGTCGTGGTCGTGTCGAGCATACGTCCATTGTCATCGGGTCAGGGGGGAGCGGCAATTTGAATGGGACTTTCGGCACCCCGCGTGTCGGGCGCGTAAGGGCCGGGCCCGCCGCGATTCCAGCAGAAGGCAGGATGTTATCTCCGTCGGTGAGGTCTTGTCTGTCGCGCGTCTCACGTCGACGGCGGCCTGTGACCGCGGGGTGCGCCATGTGGCAGCCTGTGCCGCATGAAGATCGTGGCCTGCATCAAGCATGTTCCCGACATCCAGTCCGAGCGCCGCCTGGAGGGCGCCCGCCTGGTGCGCGGTGAGGACGACGTGCTCAACGAGCTCGACGAGAACGCCGTTGAGGCGGCTGTCAGCCTCGTCGAGGAGCACGGGGGCGAGGTCGTCGCGCTGTCGATGGGGCCCGAGGACGCCCAGGACGCGCTGCGTCGCGCCCTGCAGATGGGGGCGGACTCCGCCGTCCTCGTCAGTGACGAGGCGCTGGCGGGCTCCGACGTCGTGACGACCGCCCGCGTGCTGGCCGCCGCCGTGCGTCGCATCGGCGGCGACGGCGAGGGTGTCGGCGACGTCGACCTCGTCCTCACCGGCATGGCCTCCCTCGACGCCCTGACCTCGCTCCTGCCCGGTGCGCTGGCCGCCGAGCTGTGCGTGCCCGCTCTCACGCTCGCCACCGGCCTGGAGGTCGACGACGACGGAGAGGTCGTCGTCACCCGCACTGTCGGGGCGGTGCGTGAGGTGCTCAGCACCCGTGTGCCCGCCCTCGTGTCCGTCACCGACCAGGCCAACGAGCCGCGCTACCCCAACTTCGCGGCCATGAGGGCCGCCAGGCGCAAGCCCCTGGAGACATGGGACCTGGCGGACCTCGGCCTGGAGGCCGCCGAGCCCGGCGCCGAGCCGGGCGTCGCCGTGGTCGAGGCCCGCCAGCGCCCCGCGCGCGGGGCCGGCATCATCCGCACCGACGCGGGAGAGGCCGGCCGTGAGCTGGCCGCCTGGCTCGTCGAGAACCAGCTCGTCTGAGAGGAACGCACATGACTGAGACCCTCGTTAGCGCCGCGGGCGAGACCCTCGACGCCCCCGTGCTCGTCCTCGTCGACCTGGAGGAGAGCGCGGCCGACGTCGCCCGGGCCGTGGAGCAGGTCAGGCCCTCGGCTGCCGGGCTCGCGCTGGTGGCCGGGGCCGCCTCCCTCACCACCGGGGCCGTCGTGGCCCTCGTCCTCGGGCCCGTGGGGGCGGAGGCCTCGGCGGCGCTGGCAGGGGCTGGCGCGACGCGGGTGCTGTCCGCCGACCTCGGCGAGGTCGGGACCCAGGCCGGTGCGGCGGCCGACGCCCTCGTGGCCGCGGTGCGTGCCGTCGCCCCCGTCGTCGCCCTTGTCGCCTCGGACTACCACGGCAAGGACGTCGCCGCCCGGGCGGCTGTCCTCCTGCGCTCGGCCTGCACCGGCGACGTCAGCGGGCTGAGCGTCCAGGACGGTGCCCTGCGCGCCGTCAAGTCGGTGCTCTCGGGCTCCTGGACCACGACGCTGCGCGTCGGCGGGACCGGGACCGTGCCGGTCGTCGCCGTCGGCCACGGGGCCTTCGACGTCGAGACCCCCGGGGCGGGCACGCCCCTGGAGGCCGAGGCCCTGGACGTCGCCCTGAGCCCGGAGTCGCTGGCGGTGCGGGTGGTCTCCCGCGAGCCGGCCCCCGCCTCCTCGGGCCCCGACCTGGCCGAGGCCCAGGTCGTCGTCGTCGGTGGGCGCGGCGTCGACGGCGACTTCGATCTCGTGCGCTCCCTGGCGCAGCCGCTGGGTGCCGCCGTCGGCGCGACCCGCGTCGCCTGCGACGAGGGCTGGGTGGAGCGCAGCGCCCAGATCGGGCAGACGGGGGTCTCCGTCTCACCCCGCCTGTACATCGGCCTGGGTGTGTCGGGGGCCGTGCACCACACCTGCGGCTTCCAGGGGGCGGGCACCATCGTCGCCGTCTGTGACGACGCCGAGGCGCCGATCATGGCGATGGCGGACTACGGCGTCGTCGGGGACGTGCGCACGGTGGTGCCGCAGCTGGTGGAGGAGCTCGCGCGTCTGCGCGGCTGAACAGCCTCCTGCTGGGGGCCGCCGCGGGTGTGGGCAGGACCCGCACCCGAGGTCGGGGCCTGCGCACGGGGCCGCGGGAGCCTGTGCTTGCCGGGGCCACCGGCGCTCGTGGGCGTGTGCCGCCCGGCGGTGCGGTCCCGAGGGGCGGAACCTCTGGTGCGCGCCTGGACGTCAGGCTAGCCTTACCTCCGGACAGAGGTCTGACGAAGGAGGGCGCGTGAGCGAGCAGGGTAGCGCGGGAGGCGGCGTCCCCGTCTCCTCACGCCGCATGGCCCGGCGCCTGCTGGCCGGGGCCGGGGCCGCCGAGGTCACCGCCTACCGTCACGCCGGAGCCGAGGCGCTGGCCGTCATGCACGCCCTCGACGAGGACGGGCGCGTCATCGTCGCCGCCCACCCCCGCCAGGGCCACCCCCTGGCTGAGGCCCTCGACGGCGAGGTCGTCGAGGTCCGTCTGGACGTCACGCTCGAGGCGGCCGAGCCCAGCCTGCGCGTGACCTCGGCCACCGCGCACCTGCTTGGGCTCCTCACCTGGCTCGACGCCGAGGAGACCGCTCTCGTGCTTGCCGGTGAGACCGCCGGCTGCCACTGCCCGATCACGGGTGAGGACCCGCTGGAGGGCCTGGGGCTGCTCGCGCAGGTCCCCGGGGGGCGCCTGGGTGTCGTCACCGCTGAGCGCGTCATGGTCCATGACGCCATGGGTGTCTCGGCTCACGCCATGGACGCGGTTGTCGACGCTGAGTGCGCCGAGGCCCCCTCCTTGCTGTGGAACGACCTCGACTCGGTCACCGCGCAGGAGGAGGTCCGCGAGCTCGGGGACGCCGCGCTCACGCTCCTGTGTGAGAGCGTCGTCGAGGGGCGTCTGCCCGGGGTGCTGTGCTCCCACCGCCCTGCCGAGGGGCTGTGCCCCTCCCTGTACGGGCGGGTCCTGTGCGCCGACGTCGCCCCCGACGGGGTGACGCTTATGCACGTGTCGCCGACCTGTGTGCAGACGGTGCAGGTGTGGCTGCCCAGCGGCACGCGCCGCGCCTGCGAGGTGGGTCCTTTCCTGCGCGGCTGTGTGCAGGAGGCTCTGCTGGAGGACCTGCTGCGGGGCTGAACGGTCCCGTGACGACGTGAAGGACCGGCCCCTCCGTGCGTGGCGGGGCCGGTCCTTCATCGGGCTCCGGCGGCTGGGCCTCGTGCGTGCGAGGCCCGCTGTGTGTGGTGTGCGGTGTCAGCGGGCCTCGTAGGTGAGGCAGGTGGCGGTGTCAGGGCCCAGGGTGATGGCCTCGGCGGTGCACATGAGGTCCTTGTTGTGGACGCACTCGAGGCGCTGGCAGGCCCCGACGTGGGCGTCGGCGACGGGCAGGCCGCCGCGCGCGTCGAGGTTGATGAGGGTGCTGCAGGTCCCTGCGCCGCCGATGGTGACGGCGAAGGCGGTGCAGCCGCCGTGGTTGAAGGCGCAGGTGGTGGTGGAGCAGGACGTGATGGCGGCGACGGTCGACATGGTCGGGTTCCTCTCGTGAGACGTGCTGTAGCCGGAGCGACTGACGTAAATGACGGTAGAAGGGGTGCTGGGGGTGGGCAAGAGGAAGTGTCGCCGGGCGTGGTGATGGTCGACAGATCGTTGTGATGACAAGGAAAACATCCGCCGATGAGGGGTGTGTCGGGAGGGTGGTCCGCCCCTGCGTAGCGCGCTCTTGCGCATGTGCCCTATTTCCTAATGAGGCGAGCCCCGCCTATGTGAGGAGGGCCTTGCCTTGGTGGTGCGGGCGCCTTCGGAGACTGGGGTTGACGCCGTCGGAGCCGTGTGTCACTGTATTAGTGCAGTGACACAGACGTTCCGGCCGGACGTCCCGTCACCCGCTCATGAGCACCTGTCCGTCATACGAGCCCCAGGAGGTCATGTGCCTGTCGACGACACCCGACCCATCTGGGTCCAGCTGGTCGAGACCTTTCGCCTGCGCATCGTCTCCGGCCAGTGGCCACCCGGAACCCGCATCCCCTCCGTGCGCGAGCTTGCCGCAGACGCCGGAGTCAACCCCAACACCATCCAGAGAGCCCTCGCCGAGCTCGACCGCACGGGCCTGACCAGTGCCGAACGCACCTCGGGCCGCTTCGTCACCGCCGACCCTCACGTCCTCGACGAGGTCCGGCGCGAGCTCGCGACCGGCTCAACCGACACCTACATCACCGCCCTCACCGGACTCGGACTCAGCCTCCAGAGCGCCACCGCTCTGCTGGCGGAGCGCTGGACCGTCCTGGGCGGCCAAGGAGACACACCATGAGCACCCACGACCCGGCACCCGACACCGGTGCCACCACCGCGCCCGCAGGCTCCGCAGCGACGCCTGCCGACACGCAGGGCAGAGGCCGGAACGCCGACCGCAACGGCCAGGAGGCCAGCCTCACAGCACGCTTCCGCACCGTCCCGCCCGCCTGGGGCTCCGACCCCGCCGCACCGCCCATCGTCGCCATCGACCACCTCACCCGCGGCTACCGCGGTGTCCCGGTCCTCACCGACCTCAGCCTCACCCTGCCCGCCAGCCGCGTCGTCGGCCTCATGGGAGCCAACGGCTGCGGAAAGACCACCCTGCTCAAGGTCCTTGCGGGCCTTCTGGCGGACTACGAGGGCGAGGTGACGATCGCCGGGCACGCCCCCGGGCCCCAGTCCAAGGCCCTCGTGTCCTTCCTCCCCGACGCCTCCTTCCTTGCCGAGGACCTCACGGCTGAGCGCGCCGTCGCCCAGTTCAGCAGGCTCTTCGCCGACTTCGACGCCGCCAAGGCCCGCGACCTCCTGCGCTTCTTCAACCTGCCCACCGACCGTCCCCTGCGGGCCATGAGCAAGGGCATGGGCGACAAGCTGCGCATCACCCTCGCCATGAGCCGACGTGCCCGCGTCTACCTCCTCGACGAGCCACTGTCCGGCGTCGACCCAGCCGCCCGCGAGGTCATCCTCGACGGCATCCTGCGGGACTTCGACCCCGCCGCCCTCATGCTCATCTCCACCCACCTCATCGCCGACGTCGAGAGCGTCGTCGACTCCGTCGTCTTCCTCAAGGACGGCCGGCTGCTGCTCGCGGGCGACGCCGACGACCTCCGAGAGGCCTCCGGCATGAGCCTCGACGCCCTGTTCAGAAAGGAGTACCGCTCATGATGCGCACACTGCTCGCCGAGGAGATCCGCACACTCGGCACCGTCCACGCCAAGACCATCGGTGTCCTCGTGGCCGCCGGGATCGGGGTCCTTGCCATCTCTCTCGTCCCCTACGCGATGAACGCTGATGTCCCCAGCCTCATGGTGACCCTGTGGGCCGCCGTCGCCTTCATCCTGCCCGCGCCCGTCATCGTCATCCACGGGCTCGCCCAGTACTGGCAGAGCATGCACGGTCGGCGCGGCTACCTCACGATGAGCCTGCCCGCCCGTGGACGCGAGGTCTTCGGCGCCAAGATCATCTACCTGCTGTGCGCCGTCGTGGTGGCCCTCGCCGTCACGGCCGTCGGGCTCGCCGTCGTCATCGTCGTCCGCGCCCAGATCGCGGGGACGAGCCCTGCCGAGGTCTGGCAGCAGGCGCTTACCTACTTCGAGGTCGTGGGTGCGGTCAAGGTCGCGGTCGTCATCGGGATCGTCGTCCTGCAGATCCTGACCTGGGTGCTCATGTGGGCCACCGTCATGAGCATCTCCGCGCAGACCCGCTGGAACCACCTCGGGATCGGCGGCGTCGTCCTGGGGATGGTTGCCCTGTACCTCGTCTGCCAGGTGGTCTACGCCGTCGCCATGATCCTGATGCCCGTCGGGCTGGACATGACCACGGGGGAGATCGTCACCCGCTCCATGCTGCCCGAGCTGCTCCGCGGCGACGAGGTCACGGTCTTCGGGCTGGGTTTCGTCCCCGCCTCCGTCCTCCTGTGCGTCGGCCTCGCATGGTGGGCGGTACGCGCCCTTGAGCGCCACGCCTCACTGCGCTGACCCGACGACGCCCGGGGCCCGCACCACCCTCCGGTGGCTGCGGGCCCCGGGCGCGCCTGCGCGCTCGGGCGGGACGCGCAGCCACCCGCGGGACGCTCAGCGCAGGGTCGCCTGGGCCAGCACCCGCTCGCCATCGTGCCCGCCGTAGACGACCACGGACTGGCCCGCCGCCAGCGCCCGCACGCCCTCGTGCAGCTCGGCGTGCAACGTGCCCGTCTGCTCGTCGACGACGACGTCGGCAGGCACCGGCCGCCCGTGGGCGCGCACCTGCACGCTGACGTCCCGCCAGCCGACGGTGCCGCCGGGAGCGGGGGCCCCGGCATCGGACGGCAGTGAGGTGGGGGGTGTCCCGCTCGTACCGAGCGGCCCGGGGGCGGCGAGCAGGACGAGCGCGTCGGCCTCAAGGGACCGACGGGTGAGCAGCTCCTCGGGGCCGACGACGACCTCGTTGGTGTGCGGACGCGTCTCAAGGACGTAGCGGGGGCGGCCGTCCGGGGCCGGGCGGGTAAGACCCAGGCCGCGGCGCTGACCCACCGTGAAGCCGAAGTAGCCCTCGTGCGAGCCCAGCATCTCTCCGTCGGGGGAGACCAAGGCCCCCTCGCGTGTGCCCAGCGAGCGCTGCAGGAAGCCGCGGGTGTCCCCGTCGGCGACGAAGCAGATGTCGTAGGAGTCGGGCTTGTCGGCCACGGGAAGGCCCCGCTCGGCCGCCTCCTCGCGCACCCGTGCCTTGCTGAGGGCGTCACCCAGGGGGAACAGGGCGCGGCTGAGGCCGTCGCGGCCCGAGACCGCCAGGACATAGGACTGGTCCTTGTCTCGGGCCGCCGCCCGGGACAAGGTGAGCCCCTCGGTGTCCCCGGGACGGCCGTCCGTCGCGCCGCCCGACAGTCGCGCGTAGTGACCCGTGACCACCGCGTCGAAGCCCATCGCCAGGCCGCGCTCCAGCAGGGCGTCGAACTTCACCCGCTCGTTGCAGCGCACGCACGGGTTGGGCGTGCGCCCCGCCCGGTACTCACTGAGGAAGTCGGCGACCACCCGCTGCTCGAACTCCTCCGACAGGTCCCACACGTAGAAGGGGATCCCCAGGATCTGTGCCGCCCAGCGGGCGTCCGACGCGTCCTCGATGGAGCAGCAGCCGCGTGAGCCCGAGCGCGTCTGGGCGCGCTGGCGGGTCAGGGCCATGTGCACGCCCACCACCTCGTGGCCCGCCTCCAGGGCGCGCGCAGCGGCGACGGCGGAGTCGACGCCGCCGGACAGGGCAGCCAGCACCCGCATGAGGCCTCCGGGGTCAGGGGACAGGAACGGGGGCAGCCTAGCCGGGTGCCGGGTGGGTGAGGCACGGGGAGATGGGAGACGAGCGGGGAGGCGGTGGGGCGCTGGCGGTGGGCTGGCGGCGGATGCCCGGCGTGGGGCGGGTGAGCTGTCGACAGACTGGTCGACGGTGGTGGCGCTGTGAGGCGCGGAGTGGTTAGCCTCGATGTGACGGAGGCCCCTCTCCGGTTGGTCCCCGAGGGCTGGTGGGTGATGGTGCCTGCTGGTGGCCAGGGGGTGTTCCTGTTGTTCCCTGTCCCTGGTGGTGAGTGAAGCCCATGAGTCGTGTGACGCGACGGTGTGAGCCTGACAGGCGCTCGGTGCTGCGGGTTGTTGTGGCGCTGCTGGTGGTCGTGGTGGTTGTGGGTGCTGGCGGGTGCCAGGTCGTCGGGCGCCCGGACGCCGAGGGGCGGGTCTCGTCGTCGGAGACACCTCCAACCGCTACCGCATCCGCACCGGCGTCCGCGTCGGCGTCGCTGTCGGCCCAGGAGCAGGCCCTGCGCGAGGCGGCCCTGAGCACGCCTAAGCCCGAGCGGCCCGCGGGCATGGACGAGCTCAGTCCCGAGGGGCTGAGGCTGGCCGGCGAGTACTTCATGTCGCTCTACCCTTACGTGTACGCGACCGGGGACCTGAGTGACTGGCAGGCCATGAGCGACCCGGAGTGCGGCTTCTGCGACAGCGTCATTACCAAGGTCACCAAGCTGCACGACGCAGGCGGTTGGGTGGACCCGACTCCACATGAGGCAGTTGCTGTGTCCTACGGGGTGTCGGAGGAGGACCCCAACGTGTGGGTAGTTACCTTCCACTACTCCCACCCTGAGAGCCTGGATCACGACGGATCCGGCGGCACGAGCAGCGTCAAGGCTGAGGACGTCACTTTCGCGCTCCAGATGCGCTGGACCGGACAGACGTGGGTCACCGAGAAAGGTCAGGCGCGATGAGGGCTATGTGCTGGGTGGCCGCCCGTGGCTAAGGTCTGAAGGTCGGGTGCGGGCTCGGGCGGGTGGGTTGTCCACAGGGTGGTGGGTGGTGGTGGCGGTCGGGAGGGTGTGGCGGTTAGCCTCTCTGTGACGGAGGTCCCTCTCCGGTTGGTTCCCTGGGGCT
>CALEXZ010000015.1 GCA_937926195.1 uncultured Actinomyces sp. | reverse complement strand
AGACTGACCACCCGCCTCACCAGGCCCTGCTGTCCGTCGCCGTCACCGTCTCCCCGGAGACCCGAGCGCCCGCGACAGCTGGGAGAAGTAGTTGTAGCGCTCCCACTCCGCTCGGTCACCGATGACATAGAGACGGCGCTTGGCACGGCTCGCCGCGACGTTGACCAGGTTGACAGTCTCCGACGCCCACGCCTTCGCCCCGGGGCGCTGGGGATCGCCTCCCAGGACGAGGAACACGACGTCGGCCTCACGTCCCTGTGCCGTGTGAATCGTGCCTCCCGCGAGCCCCGGGAACTCATCGCGCATCCTCCCCAGGGCTGTCGCGACGTCACGGAACGGCGAGATCGCGATGATCTGCGACGGCTTCACACCGCGGCGCCCCAAATCGACGATCAGCGTCCGCAACCTGTCGATCTGCTGTTGCTGAAGATGGCTCCCGCGTTCGTCGGCAGGGACATGGATCCAGGCGCTCGGTGGCACACGAGGCCCATCGGCGCCGTCGAAGAGGTCCGCAGGATCCGTGTGCGCGGCCACCCCGCTGATCATGATGCGGTTGTAGGCGATGGTGTTGCACAACGTGAACATGGGGTCGTCGCAGCGCCGGTGCACGGTCAACGGGGCACTGACCCACACCGGTCGTCCCTCCCGGTCCAGGGTCGTGCCGAAACGGGAGACCCGGTCGACAAGCGTCTGCACCGACGCCCCCGGCGGCAGCCACTGGCAGTCCACGCCGTAGTGGGCGGCGAGGTCCAGCATCGCCTTGCGCGGCATCGTCACCACGGGCTCGAGCTGGAGCGGGTCCCCGACGGCCACCACCCGCTTCGAGCGCCAGATCGCCCCGACGGCGTACTGGGGCGCCGCCTGCCCGGCCTCATCAATGAGCAGCCAGCCCAGGTCCTCCTGGCCGAGCCCGGCGAACATGCGGCCGTAGGACGCGAAGGTCGTCGACACGAGAGGCACGACGAGGAACAGCATCTGCCAGGCAGCACGAACCGTCTCACGGGGCAGGTTGCGCGGGGCCAGGCCGCCGACGACGTCCACGGCCGCCCGCAGCCCTTCCAGCATCTGGCCGGCCGCGTTGGCCAGGAAGTCCTCGTGCAGGCGCAGCGCCGCGAGGAAGAGCTGGGACCGTGCCTCGTCGATCTCGGCGTCGAGCCACGGGGTGCGCAGCTCGCGCTCCTCGCGGGTGCGCTGCCCGCTCGGCCAGGCCGCCCCCAGGCGCTGTCGGTACCTGGTCAGCCGTCCACGCAGCTGCACGGACTCCTCACCCGCCCGGGCATCTGCCTGTCGCAGGCCGCCCAGGGTGCGTTGCGCATCCTCGATCCGGCGGCGCAACGTACTCCCCTGTTCCTCGATCCGCTGCTGCTGCTCCTCCGCCTCCCTCAGCTCCCCCTCCACAGGAGCCATGGCCGCCCTCCACTCACGGGCGGCGCGCCCCAGCGACAGGAGGGTCTCGAGAACACTTGGGCGGGCGCTCATATGCCGGTCCCAGAGCTGCGCGGCCAGGTCCCGCCTGATGCGGGCGTCCTCGCGCTCCTGCTCGCTCAGATGCAGCGCCCGGGCGAGCTCGTCCAGCGCAGCGCTCAGCCTGCGCATCTCCTGGGCGGCACGCGCACGCTCATCCGCGATCTGCGCAAGACGGCTCTGACACCGGCGGACGTCGCACCGCATGTCGATGAGGAGGGCGACGCGCGCCTCGACCCGACGGAAGTCATCGCAGGCCTGCCTCCAGCTGCGCGCCGGCACCCCACTCACCCACTCCTGAAGACGAGACTGCATCCGCGGTTCCTTACGAGGCACACCCTTGCGCGTCGTGGGACGGGTCTTGTCGAACCAGAACTCGCTGCGGAAGGTGTTCCTGTGCTCCATCTTGCCCAGCTGCGCTGCCACCAGCCCCCAGGCGGCGTCGTCCGTCGCGGTGTCGCCGTGCTCATCATCACCGGCGTCGTCGGCATCCTGACGCGACTGCCTCGACCCTCGGATGAGCGCCGAGGCGATGTCCTTGAAGTAGTCCGCCTGCTGGCGCCAGCGCGCGTCAATCGCCCTGATGCCCGGGATCTCCGTGCTGATGTTCTCCACCGCCGCGTTGTTGGCCGATGCGACCACCATCTCGAAGCCCGTCAGCTCCTCACGCAGCCGGTGCACGACGCGCTCGTGCGGGCCTGCCCTCCACTGCAGGGGCTCGCCGACGAAAGCGTCCTCGGCCTGCCTGAGGTCGGCCAGGCGCCGGGCTCGCTCCACGACGTTTCCCGCGACGATGTCACGCAGCATCGTTGTCTTGCCCGTCCCCGGTGGACCATTGACCCCCATCAGGCCACTGGTCGGGGCCAGGTCATGGAGGGCCTGGTTGACGGCGAACTGCTGACGCAGCGACAGCGTGTGCCCCGGAGCCGAGGGCCACCGTCCAGCGGGTATCCGCTCCGCCGACACCGCCTCGTCGACGACGGCGTCCTCGGTCATGACGTCGATGCGCTCCCCCACGGGCAGCCGGGCCTCCTCGGACAGGTAGGCGGCCAGCGCCGTCGGGCACTGCCCGGCGGCCACGCTCGCACGTACGACGTTGAGGTCCTCCAGGAAGTAGCTGTTGAGGAAGTCGGAGCCGCAGGCATCGTCCGCGCCTTCATCGACGAGCTTCGACTTGATGACAATGCGCTCGGTGCGCAACCTGTCCGGGCTGCGGCCCCGCGATCCCCCGAACGCGTCGCTGACGCCCGAGGCCTCGTGCGCAAGGCGGATGAGCTCGGCGAGGGTGTCGCGCGTGCAGCCGTCCGCGTCCACTGCCTGGGCATTGAGCGAGCCGGCGAGCTCGTCCACCCGCTCGCGAAAGCGCAGGTCGACCTCGCGGAACTCGGCCTCCCACTGCGGTTCGGGCCGCACCCGCCGCTGCGCGATCCTGGCGACCGCCCACAGGCAGGAGGACAGCGCCGCGGACTCGGGCACGAGGCGACCATCGCCGTCGATCTGCACGCATGCGCAGGCGCTGTACCCGTCAGTGCGCTCGTCGTAGGCGTCGCGGTCGTTGTAGAAGACCGAGTGCAGGGCCTTGTACGTGTCCTCCAGGCGGTACACGCCCAGGTAGAGGGTGTGGCGCCAGGTCTTCGGGTACTTGCCCTTCGGGGGCGGGGGCAGACTCGTCCACGGTAGCGGCTTCCCGTGTATCCACTCGATGACCTGAGTGCTCTTTCCCGAGCCCAGGCTCTTCTTCTGGGGAACCATCTGCGGGGCGAACAGCTCCAGCATCCACCAGTACTCCAGGACCCTCAGTCGGTGGTTCTTCGCCGCGCTTGTGCTCATGAACCGAGTCTGCCGCACGGGTCCGACACGTATTCACAGCTCAGCCGACCAGTGTTAGCACACCGGCAACCACCCTGGGCCGCCATGGACCTCAGGCCCCGTCGTCGTCCTCGCCCACGACACCCAGGTCGATGTGAAGGCCCAGCGGGGCGCCGTCGGCGGCGCGGGTGAGCACGACCGGGTAGTAGCCGTCGCCCCACCCGGAGGAGGCCATGATGATGTTCTCCCCCGCCCGGTCCAGGGGCATGACGATATTCGCCATCCCCTCGCGGTAGTGCTCGGGCGAGTCCACGGGCACGCACCAGGGCTCGGGCTCGAAGTCGTCGTAGAGGTTGGCCCCGTCGGCCAGGACCGACATGGCGACGGCGGCCTCGGCGTCGACGAAGGCCACCATGCCCGAGTCCACGCCCAGGTACCCCGCACCCTGCAGCGGCTCAGCCGCTTCGACGGCGGTGGGCTCGCCGTCGGCCAGCACGAGGGACAGGTACGCGTTGCGCTCGTGGGAGCCGTCGTGCTTCCTGGAGACGTCGGCGATCGTCACCCTCACCGGGTAGTCGCCCGGCCCGACCTCGAACACCAGGCCGTCACCGAGACAGACGAAGGGGTCGCAGGCCTCGACACGCCCCGAGGGCACACGCAGCACCCCGAGGTCTAGGACGCTCAGGGGCACCATGTCCGTGGGGAAGTACCTGTTGTCCTTCTCGAAAGGGCTGGGGACCGGGCCGGACGCCAGGGCGTAGAAGCTCAGGCCGTTGCCCGTCAGGTCGGTGCTCACACGCGCCATGCTAGGGCTCCCGCGCACCGAGCCACCGCCTTCAGCCCCATAGCCCCGCCCGTTGGGCGAGGACGGCCAGGGCCACCGGCCCGGCGCTGGCCGTGCGCATGACGTGCGGACCCAGGCGCACCGTCGTGGCGCCCGCCGCCTCCAGCGCGCTGACCTCCTGCTCGCTGATGCCGCCCTCGGGGCCGACGACGACGCCGAGCACCGGCGGCTCGCCCGCCTCCGCACCGGCCTCCTGAGGCGTGCCCGCGTCCTCAGGCGCGCACGGCAGACTCACCTGCCTGATCGGCCGCGTGCCCTCCTCGTGCAGCACGAGCACCACTCCCCCGGCCTCGACGGCCCGGGCCACCCAGGTGCACAGCTGGGGCGTGGAGTGTGCCTCCTCGACAGCGGGCACCCGGGAGCGTCGGGCCTGCTTGGCCGCCTCGTGGGCGGTCGCCTGCCACCGGGCACGCCCCTTGGCGGCCTTCGGGCCGTTCCACACGGACACGCAGCGGCTCGCCTGCCACGGGACCACGAGGTCGGCCCCCACCTCTGTGGCCGTCTCCACCGCCTGCTCGTCACGCCCGCCCTTGGCCAGCGCCTGGACCAGGGCCAAGCGCAGCGGCGCCGTCGCCTCCTCGCCCCTCTCGGTCACGCGCACACCCAGACGGTCCTTGGCTCCCCCGGCCCCAGGCTGGGTCACCTCGCACACGAGCCTCAGCCCCTCGCCGTCGACCAGGTCCACCCGCTCACCGGCCCGCAGGCGCCGGACCGTCACCGCGTGCCGGGCCTCGGAGCCGGTGAGGACAAGGAGGTCACCGGCCCGGGCCGTGGCGGCGGCCCCGGACGGCTCGATGGTGTCGGCCGTGAGAACGAAGACAGGTGCGGTCACGCGCCCCAGCCTACGGGCCGGGGCCACCGACCACCCGGCCACCCGGCCGCTCGGCCTCCCGGTCACCGCGTGCCCACCGGTGCTAGCGTCGCCTTCCATGAGCCCCCACTCCCCCGACGCCTTTCCCGAGCACGCCCAGACCGTCGCCGAGATCGCCGCGAACCTCGCGGCGGTGCGTGCCCGGGTCGACGCCGCCGCGACGCGGGCCGGGCGCGACAGCGCCGAGGTCAGGCTCCTGCCCGTGACCAAGACCGTCGACGAGGCGCGGCTGCGGACCGCCTACGAGGCCGGTGTCACCCAGATGGGCGAGAACAAGGTCCAGGAGGCCCTCGGCAAGGCCACCGCCATGGCCGACCTCGCCATCCACTGGGCGCTCATCGGCCACCTGCAGACCAACAAGGCCAAGGACGTGGCCACCTTCGCCCACGAGTTCCAGGCCCTTGACTCCCTGCGGGTCGCCGAGGCCCTCGACCGGCGTCTTCAGGCTGCGGGCCGGGGCCTGGACGTCTACGTCCAGGTCAACTCCTCCGGTGAGGACACGAAGTTCGGGCTGGCGCCCGAGCAGGTGCCCGCCTTCCTGGAGGCGCTGCCCGCCTACGCCTCGCTGAGGGTGCGCGGTCTCATGACCCTCGCCGCCCACACCGAGGACCGTGAGCGAGTCGTCGGCTGCTTCCGGCTCATGCGCGAGCTGCGCGACGCCGCCCGGCAGGCGGGCACCGTCGGTGAGGGCGAGCTGTCCATGGGGATGAGCGGCGACTTCGAGCTCGCTGTCGAGCACGGCTCGACCTGCGTGCGGGTGGGGCAGGCGATCTTCGGCCAGCGTCCCACCCCGGACAGCATGTACTGGCCGGGCCTGGCCGACGGCCGCTGAGGCCGGGAGCCCCGCCCGCGGGCCCCTGCCTCCGGCCGGCACTTGCCTCCGACGGGATCCCGCCCTCGGTGGGCATCCGCTCTCAGCGGCGCTTGCGCGCCTTGCCGCCCTTGCCCTTGCCTGCGTTCTTGATCCGGTCGAGCAGCCCCTCCTCGGCGGCCACGTAGCCGTCCTCCCCGCGCAGCGCCGCAAGCTCCTCCAGCAGCTCGCGCTGACGGTCGGTGAGCCGGGTGGGCGTCTCGACGGTGAGCACGACGTGCAGGTCCCCACGGCCCTTGCGGCGCAGACGCCCCACGCCCAGCCCGTCGAGGCGGATGTCGTCGCCCGACTGGGCACCGGCCCGCACGTTCACCTCCTGGTCGCCGTCGAGTGTCTCCACGGTGAAGGTGGCGCCCAGAGCGGCGGCCGTCATGGGCACGCGCAGCTCGGTGACGAGGTCGTCGCCGTCGCGCTCGAGGGTGGGGTGCCTCTGCTCCTGGATGATGGCGTACAGGTCACCGGCCGGGCCGCCACCGACTCCCGCCTCGCCCTGGCCGGACAGGCGCAGGCGCGTGCCGGTGGACACGCCCGCGGGGACGTTGATGTCGATGTCGCGGCGCACGTGGATGCGTCCCTCGCCCGCACACTCCTGGCAGGGGGTGACGATCCTCGTGCCGTAGCCGCCGCACTCGGGGCAGGGCGCGCTGGTCATGATGTTGCCCAGGAAGGAGCGCTGGACGCGCTGGACCTGCCCCTGGCCGCCGCAGCCGGTGCACTGCACCGGGGACGTGCCCGGCGCGCAGCACGACCCCTGGCAGGTGGCGCACTGGACGTAGGTGTCCACCTGGACGCTCTTGGTGGCACCGAAGGCGACGTCGGCGAGCGTGACGGGCACGGCCACCATCCCGTCCTGGCCGCGCCTGGCCCGTGAGGCCGGACCCCGGCTCTGGCCACCGCCGAAGAAGGCCTGGAACATGCCCCCCAGGTCGGTGAAGTCCGCTCCGGGGAAGCCGCCGGCGCCTCCGCCGCGCAGGGCGTCCTCGCCTCCGAGGTCGTACATCTTGCGCTTGTCGGGGTCGGAGAGAACGTCATAGGCCACCGACACGGCCTTGAACTCGTCCTCGTGGCCGGGGCCGGCGACGTCGGGGTGCAGCTGGCGCGCCTTCTTGCGGTAGGCCTTCTTGATCTCGTCGGCGGTGGCGTCTCGGCTCACGCCCAGCAGCTCGTAGTAGTCGCTCACAGGTGGGACTCGTCCTTCGTGTTCGTCAGCGTGTTCAGCGGGGCCGGTGCGTCACCGGGGGTCGGTCCCGGAGAGGAACCGGGTGAGGTAGCGGGCGACGGCCCGCACGGAGGCCATCGTCGCCGGGTAGTCCATGCGGGTGGGGCCGATAACGCCCAGGTGGGCGACGGCGTCCTGCGACCCGGCCGTGTAGGAGGCGGAGACGACGCTGGCCTCGGCCAGCGCCTCGTCGTGGTTCTCCGAGCCGATGGACACGCGCATGCCGTCGCCGGCGGCGCGCGAGGCGGGGGCTCCGCCGTCGGCCAGCAGGCGCAGCAGCACCACCTGTTCCTCGACGGCGTCCAGGAGCGGTCCCAGGGAGGAGAAGTCGGGGGTGGAGCGCGCCAGGTTCGCGGTTCCGGCGACGACGAGGCGCTCCTCGGCGTCGGGCCGCAGGGCGTCGACGATCGCTCCGGTGACGGCGCGCAGCAGGAGGCGCTGCTCCTCGGGGGCCTGCTCGGCGAGGGACTCCAGGACGGGTACGACGTCGGCCGCCCGGCTGCCCACGAGGGCGGCGTTGAGGCGCACCCGCAGGTGCTCCAGGGCCGGCAGGTCGATGACCTCGCCGTCCATGACGACGGTGCGCTGCTCGACGCGTCCGGTGTCGGTGATGATGACGACGAGCACGCGGGTGGGTCCCAGGGCCACGAGCTCGAGGTGACGCAGGGAGGTGAGCCTGAGGCTGGGGTACTCGACGACCGCGAGCTGGCCGGTGAGCTGGGCGAGGACGCGCACCGTGCGGGCGACGACCTGCTCGAGGTCCGCCTCGCCGGTGAGCAGGGCGGTGATGGCGGCCCGCTCCGGGGCGGACAGGGGCTTGACGCGGGCGACCTCGTCGACGAAGAGGCGGTAGCCCTTCTCGGTGGGCACGCGTCCGGCGCTGGTGTGGGGCTGGTGGATGTAGCCCTCGTCCTCCAGTGCCGCCATGTCGTTGCGGATCGTCGCCGGGGAGACGCCGAGGCGGTAGCGCTCGGCCAGGGCGCGTGAGCCCACCGGCTCGCGGGTGCGCACGAAGTCGGTGACGATGGCGGACAGGACCTTGAGGCGGCGGTCGTCGGCCATGCGGGTCTCCTTCCTCCTCGTCAGCGCTGGGCGGGTGCCTGCCTCTCGCGGGTGCTTAGCACTCTCACGGTGTGAGTGCCATCCTACGCCGGGGCCCGGCGGGTCAGGCCACCCTCGGGCGTGAGGTTCCCCTACCGTGCCCTGGGTGAACACGCCCCGACGCCCCACGGCAGCAGACGGAGCCCCCGGACGGGGCGGCGCCCCCGTTCCGGGATCGACCGCCGCCAGGCGCGCGGCCCTGCGCGCCCAGGCGCAGCGCGAGCAGGAGACCATGCGCGCCGCCGGGCGCCGCGCCATGACGCCCCTGGAGCGGCGGCGCGCCGAGGCTGCCCCGCCAGCCCGCCCCACGGCCCGCGACCGCTACGGCACCGATGTGCTCGCCACCGACCCGCACCGGGTGGGCCCCCACGCCGTGCGCCCCGAGTCAGTGCACGTGCCCGTCACGCGGGGGCTCGTCGTCGAGGACCGCCAGAGCGGCTTCGTCGGGGCGGCCGTCTCCGTCGAGAAGTCCGGTGGCCGCCACGTCGTCGTCCTGGAGGACCGGGTGGGCACCCGCCGCGGCTTCCCGCTGGGCCCCGGGTTCTGGATCGACGGGCGCCCCGTCATCCTCGACCCGCCCGTCGCCCGCCCCGCCGCCCCCACGGGCCCGCGCAGCGCCGCCGGACGCAGGCTCACCGCCTCGGGCTCCTATGCGGTCGAGAACGAGAGGGCGAAGGTCGCGCGGGCCTCGCGTATCTGGGTCGAGGGCCGTCACGACGCCGAGCTCGTCGAGAAGGTGTGGGGCGACGACCTGCGCCACGAGGGCGTCGTCGTGCTCATGCTCGACGGCGTCGACCACCTCGAGGCGGTCATGGCCGACTTCGGCCCCAGCTCCGAGCGCCGGGCCGGGGTGCTCGTCGACCACCTCGTGCCCGGCTCCAAGGAGTCGCGCATCGCCGAGCGCGTGCGCACCATGCCCGGCGGGGACAACGTCCTCGTCCTGGGCCACCCGTACGTGGACGTGTGGCAGGCGGTCAAGCCCGAGCGCGTGGGGCTGAGGGCGTGGCCCGAGGTCCCCCGGGGCACGGACATCAAGCACGGCACGCTGGAGGCCCTCGGCTGGCCGCACGCCGACCAGGCCGACGTGGCCCGAGGCTGGCAGCGTATCCTCGCCACGGTGCGCACCTACAAGGACCTGGAGCCGAGCCTGCTGGGACGCATGGAGGAGC
Organism: uncultured Actinomyces sp.; assembly: GCA_937926195.1. Lineage (GTDB taxonomy): Bacteria > Actinomycetota > Actinomycetes > Actinomycetales > Actinomycetaceae > Actinomyces. The sequence goes on along the minus strand of CALEXZ010000015.1, from coordinate 6,534 downwards.
TCATCGACTTCGTCACCGCCCCCGGCACACGCTGAGCGCGCCCGGCGGTCTCCCGGTGGCGGGGCCGCCGGACGCTCCACAAGGATCCTGGCGGCCAGCGGCTCGTCGACGGCTCCGCCACCACGGCGAGGACCACCAGCCTGGCCGGCTGACCGGGCTCAGGTGTCCTGGAGCTGGAGACGGCGGGCGTGGCGCAGCAGGCGGACGTTGTTGCCCAGCAGGACGACGACGACGAAGGCGCCCAGGCCCTTGGCCCACAGCGGCTCGGCGATGAACAGGCACACCATGGCCAGCAGCACCGGGGCCAGGTACGTGAAGGACTTGCCGATGTAGCCGCCGAAGGAGGGCATCTCGACGCCACGCGCCTCGGCGACGGACTTGACCATGAAGTTGGGGCCGTTGCCGATGTAGGTCAGCGCCCCGCACAGCACCGCCCCCAGGGAGATGGACACGAGGTAGCTCTCGGGCACCCCCGCGACCGTGGCCCCGCCCGGGTGGGAGACCTGACCGGCCATCTCGAAGAAGGTCGCGTACGTGGGTGCGTTGTCGAGGACCGAGGACAGGCCGCCGGTGAAGACGAAGAAGGTGATCTCGTTGAGCGGCAGGGAGCCGGCGACCTCGTCGAGGTAGTGCAGGGCCGGGATCATCGTGAGGAAGATGCCGATGAACAGGGTGGCGACCTCGGCGATGGGCCCCCACTCGAACTGGTTGTCCTCGAAGCGCACGCGCTTGTCGCCGAAGCGGAAGGAGCAGTAGGCGGCGCCGAGCATGATGATCTCGCGCACGGGAACCCAGTCCATGAGGGTGGCGTGGCCGGCCTCGATGGCCTCGGCGTCGACGGAGGGCGCCAGGGCCACGGCGGCGACGATGACGGCGAACCACAGGAGGTTGCTGGCGCCGCGCAGGCCGAGGGGCTCGACGTCCTCGCGGTCCTCGCGCACGGCCGTGGCGGGCTCCTGGGCGTAGTAGTAGCTGTCGAGGGCGAAGTAGGCGGCGAGCATCATGGCCAGGACGAAGGCCCACTCCCACACCAGGGAGAAGGTCCAGGTGAAGGGCACGCCGCGCAGGAAGCCCAGGAACAGCGGTGGGTCGCCCAGCGGGGTGAGCAGGCCGCCGCAGTTGGCGACGACGAAGATCGTGAACAGGACGGTGTGCACCCGGTAGCGGCGCTCGTGGTTGGTGTTGAGCAGGGGCCGGATGAGCAGCATGGCGGCACCCGTCGTGCCGACGAAGGAGGCGAGCACGCCTCCGACCAAGAGGAAGAGGGTGTTGTTGCGCGGGGTGGCCTGGATGTCGCCCTTGAGGAAGATGGCGCCCGAGACGACGAAGAGGGCCAGCAGCAGGGCGATGAACTGCGCGTACTCGACGACGGAGGCGAAGACCACCTGCCAGCCCAGGGCAATCCACATCCAGATCGCGACGGGCACGCCCAGGACGAGGGCGATCGTCAGCTGGCTGGACTGCTTCTCCCACCAGTGGGCGGTCCTGGGCACGAGCGGCAGGACCGCGATGGACGCGAGCATGGCGGCGAAGGGTAGGACGGACCACCACTGCAGGTGCACGTGGACTCCTCGGGTTCGGGTCGGGCAGGAGGCGTCCGACGTCGGCAGGGACGGCGTCGGGTCACGCACATCCACTGTACGACCTCTGACCGCCCGCACCCCGGGCGGTCTCGTCAGAACCAGCCGGCCATGACCCCTCGCGCCTGCTCGACGAGCGTCGCGGCGCAGGCGGCCGAGTCGTTGCCCCAGCGCAGGTAGGTGAAGGCACCGCCGCCCGCCTGGGTGAAGGTCTCACGGTTGAGCTGGTCGATCTCCTCCAGGGTCTCCAGGCAGTCGCTCATGAAGCCCGGGCAGATGACGTCCAGGCGCGAACAGCCCGAGCGCCCCAGGGCCTCGACGGTGTCGATGGTGGCCGGGCCGATCCACTCGGCGCGCCCGAACACGGACTGGAAGGTGGTGAGCACGAGGCCGCCGTCGGCCCCGTTGTCCTGGCTGACGCTCACGCCCAGACGCTCGGCGAGGGCGGCGACGGTGGCCTCGCACTCGTGGCGGTAGGGGTCTCCGGCCTCGTGCATGGACACGGGGATGGAGTGGAAGGAGCACAGCAGGTGCTCGCCGCGCGAGGGGTCGGGGCGCCCGTGCTCGGCCCAGTGCGCCTCGATGGGGGCGGCGAGGGCCTCGATGTAGGTCTCGTCCGTGGGGAAGGAGCGCACCGTGCGCAGCTCGGGCTGGTTGCGGGCGGCGAGCATGAAGCGCATGGCCTCGTCGACGACCGGTGCCTGGCTGGAGGCCGAGTACTGGGGGTAGGCGGGCAGGACGGCGATGCGGCGGTGGCCGGCGTCGACGAGCGCGCGCATAACGTCCTGGACGCCGGGCGCGCCGTAGCGCATGGCCAGGCGGACGACAACGTCCTCGCCCAGGGCCTGCTGGACGAGGTCTACCTGGCGCTCGGTGTAGTGCATGAGGGGGCTGCCCGAGTGGCTGTGCTCGAGCCCGTCGCGCCAGACGGTGCGGTACTTGGCGGCCGAGTCCGCGGGGCGGCGGATGAGGACCATCGTCTCGAGGATGGGGCGCCACAGCAGGGGGTGCATCTCGACGACGCGGCGGTCGGAGAGGAACTCGCGCAGGAAGGGGCGTACGTCCTTGGCCGTGGGGGTGGCCGGGGTGCCGAGGTTGGCGATGACGAGCGCGGGGCGCGGGTCGCGGGAATGTGCGGTGGCTTCGGGGGCCACTGGCCCTCCTTCAGGTGGGTCGCGGGGTGCGGGAGTCGCGCGCCGTTTTCACGACACATCCCGTCATTTCGTCACCAAGAAAGTCTAGTCGTCGCCGCGGCAACGCTTGACCAACACCGTGTCACCTCCCTGCGCCGTCAGACGCCGCAGGGCGTCGTGGCCCGGTAGGCGCAGCGGGCAGCCTCATCCCCGTCGTCGGGAGGCCTCAGTCCACCAGGCGTGACGTCACGGTGTCCGCCATGAGCCGGCCGCGCAGGGTGAGCACGGCTCGCCCGTGCAGGGCGGGGGCCGCCTCCAGCAGGCCGTCCGCCACCATCTGCGCCACCACCGGCACCAGGCGCCGCGGGGTGGCGTCCCTCGTCGTCTGCTCGCCCGCGCGCGCCAGGTCGGCCAGGGCGATCCCCTCGCGCAGACGGATGCCGAGCATGACCCGCTCCAGCTCGCGCGCCCGGGCGTCGACCACCTCGTGGCCGGCCACCGGCAGCCGTCCCGCCGCCACCTGCGCGGCCCAGGCCACCGGCGCCTTCGTCCCCCACATGCGCACGTCGCCGAAGTGGGAGTGCGCCCCCGGGCCCGCGCCGTACCAGTTCCCGTCGAGCCAGTAGACGCGGTTGTGGCGGCACTCGCGGCCCTCACGCGCCCAGTTGGAGATCTCGTACCACGCGTAGCCCGCCGCGGCCAGCGCCGCGTCCGCCATCTCGTACTTGGTGGCCTCGTCGTCGTCCTCGGGCACCGGCAGCTCGCCGCGGCGCACCTGCGCCCACATCCGCGTGCCCTCCTCGATGACCAGGGCGTAGGCGCTCACGTGGTCGGGACCGGTCTGGATCGCCGCGTCCAGGCTCCGGGCCCAGTCCTCCAGGGTCTCCCCCGGGGTGCCGTAGATGAGGTCCAGGCTCGTGGACAGCCCGGCGCGCCGGGCCCAGTCGACGACGAGCGGCACCCGCTCGGGCGTGTGCGCACGGTCGAGCACCCTGAGCACGTGCGGCACCGCGGACTGCATCCCGAAGGACACGCGCGTGAAGCCCGCCTGTGCCAGCGCCGCCAGGTAGCGCTCGTCGACGGTCTCCGGGTTGGCCTCCGTCGTCACCTCCGCGTCCTCGGCCAGGCCCCAGGTCTCGCGCACGAGCGCCACCATGCGGGCCAGGTCCGAGGCCGGCAGCATCGTCGGCGTGCCCCCGCCCAGGAAGAGCGTGCGCGCCGGCCTGGGCTCCAGCCCCGCCCGGTCCATCGCCGCCCGTGCCAGGCGCAGCTCGCCGGCCAGGGTGCTCACGTAGTCCGAGGCCGAGGCCCCGCCCCCCATGTCGAGGTTCGTGTAGGTGTTGAAGTCGCAGTAGCCGCAGCGCACCCGGCAGTAGGGCACGTGCAGGTAGACGGAGAAGGGCCGCTCCTGCCCGTCCGGCGCGGGGGCCAGGACCTCGTGGGGCAGCTCGCCCGCACCGGGCAGGGGCTCGCTCTCGGGCTGCCGCGGGCTCACGCCCACATGTCCCCGCGCGAGGCGCGCCAGAGCATGTCCGCGCCCGCCGAGGCGTCCTGCCCGAGCTTCTCCAGCACCGGCCGATGACGTCGCGGCACCCAGGCCTCCTCGGTGCGTACGACCGTCAGGTCGCGGATGGTGCGCCCCTCGTCGATGCCGCGCTGCTCGAAGCGGGTGAGCACCCGTCCCTCGAAGCGCTCGGACCAGCCGCCCAGCCTGCCCGACGGCGAGCCCGGGTCCGGGCCGTTGCCCAGCGAGTCTGGAACGGCGCTGTCCGCTCCGAGGTCGGCTCGCGCCCCGGCGTCGTCGTAGCGGAAGTAGGGCTGGGTCTGGTCTCCCTCCAGCCCCTGGGGCAGGGCGGAGGCGGCCTCAAGGACGTCACGCATCTGCCAGGCGTAGTCCGACCAGTCGGTGGCCAGGCGCCACACGCCGCCCGGGCGCAGCACGCGCGCGACCGAGTCCGCGAAGGCGTCGTTCACGAGGCGGCGCTTGCGGTGGCGGGGCTTGCGCCACGGGTCCGGGAAGAACACCCACACCTCGCTCGCACAGGCCGCGGGCAGCGCGGTGGCCAGCAGCTGGGAGGCGTCGGCGGGCGCGACCCGCACGTTGGCCAGCCCGGCCTGGGCGGCGTCGCGCACGATCTTGGCGATGGAGGTCTCCCACACCTCGACGGCCAGGTAGTCGGTCCCGGGGTTGGCCTGGGCGGCGGCCAGCAGCGCCTCCCCTCCGCCGGAGCCGACCTCGACGACGAGGGGGTGCACCTCCCCCGGGTGGGCGAAGGCGGAGGAGGGGTCGATGCGGAAGCCCGCGGCCACGGTGCGGATGGCATCGGCCCGCGGCACGTCAATGACGTACTCGGCCGCGTGCTCGGCCAGCGCCTGCTTCTGGGAGGGGGTGAGGCGTCCTCCCGCACGGGAGTAGGAGCGCACACGCGAGTGGATCGCATGCGACCTGGAGGGGTGGACCTGGGCCATCGTCGTGCGCCTCAGCCGACCTGCTCGACGGCGGCCGCCTCGACGTACGCGCGGGTGAAGGGGACCAGCTCGAGGTCTCCAGCCGCCTCAGCCTCCAGCAGCGCGCGGGCGTCACGCGGGTCGTGGTGCAGGAACCAGCGCCGGCAGCTCACCCCGTGGCCGGGGGCCGTCTCCAGGCGCACCTCGTCACCGGCGCGCACCTGCCCCTCGGTGAGCACACGCAGGTACACGCCCACGCGCCCCCGGGCGGAGAAGACCTCGCCCCAGTCGCCTCGGCCGACGCCGCGCGCGAAGGTCGGGCAGGGGTTGCGCACACCGGTGACGAGCAGGCGCAGCCCGCCCTCCTCCGGGTCCCCGACGGTCAGGACCGATCCGAGCTCGACGTCGTCGACGCCGCCCAGCGGCCCCGGCTCGATGGTGAGGTTCTCCCCCATGCGTCCGGGCTCGACACCGCCGAGCACGGTGGACCAGTGACGTACCTCCGCGCCGTCCATGACGTACAGGGCCTTGTCCCTGCCGCCGTGGTACGCGTGGTCTCCCTGCTGGTCGCCCACCAGGCCCAGCGCGTGCACCTGCACCGGCCCCTCGACGGGGGCCTTGCAGATGGCGGACACCCCTGCTCCGCCCGCGTCGGCGCGCACGGTGCGCAGCACGCACACGGCGCCGACGGTGCCCACGAGGTCCCCGGCACCGAAGGGCGAGGGCTCGTCGGCGTGGCGGCCGTCCGCGCCCGCGTGGGGCTCGCCCAGCCGGCGCGCGAGCTCAACCGTCAGTCGCAGCCCGGCGCCGTCGTCGGCCATGGCGGTCTCCAGGGTGCCGCAGGTGACGGGAGCGCCGTCGATCGTGTGCGGGTGCGTCATGGTGCTCCTACTTGTCCTTGCCGGTGGGGGTGTCCGCGCCGAGGGCGGCGATGAAGGCCTCCTGGGGCACCTCGACGCGGCCGATGGCCTTCATGCGCTTCTTGCCCTCCTTCTGCTTCTCCAGCAGCTTGCGCTTGCGGGAGATGTCGCCGCCGTAGCACTTGGCGAGCATGTCCTTGCGCAGGGCCCGGATCGTCTCGCGCGAGATGATCCGCGAGCCCACGGCCGCCTGCACCGGGACCTCGAACTGCTGGCGCGGGATGAGCTCCTTGAGGCGCTTGGTCATCATGAGGCCGTAGGAGTAGGCGGCGTCCTTGTGGACGATGGCGCTGAAGGCGTCCACCTTGTCCCCGTTGAGCAGGATATCCACCTTGACCAGGTCCGCGCTCTGCTCGCCGTCCATGTCGTAGTCGAGGGAGGCGTAGCCACGGGTGCGGGACTTCAGGGCGTCGAAGAAGTCGAAGACGATCTCCGCCAGCGGCAGCGTGTAGT
>CALEXZ010000014.1 GCA_937926195.1 uncultured Actinomyces sp. | reverse complement strand
CGGTCGGAGGCGACGTCCGCGATGGAGGAGGCGACGGCGAGCTCCGTGTGTCCTCCCTCGAACTGCCACAGGAATCGGCGGAAGTCGGTCGTGTGCGGAACGGAGCCGCTGGCGAAGAGGATGAGGTCCGCACCGCAGGCCTGAGCGAGGTTCACCAGCCCCGCAGAGGGAGCGTACGCGGGGATGTTGAGCGCCACGGCTTCCTCCGGGGTGGGGCCGACGACGCCGATGGGACGCAGGCCCATCCAGGTGTGCCGGCGAAGTCGCTGGAGGAGGGGGGCGAGAACCGAGGGTCGTCCGATGAGAAGCACTTTCTTCACCCCGATGCCCCGGCGGTAGAGGGCGTGGAGGAGGCGGCGTGCCAGAGCCCTCTCCAGCACGAGCAGCACGCCTCCGGAGAGGAAGAGGATGAGAATGAAGGCGCGGGACATCGGGAACTTGGTGAAGAACAGGATCATCGCGGTGACGCCCGCGGCAGTGAGCGAGGCGTTGAAGACGATCCGGTACATCTCGGCACCGGTGTCGAAGTCACGGGCGGAGTAGCCCCCCAGAAGGGCGATGAGGGAGATCCACCCGAGGATGATGAGCGGCCGCGTCATGCTCAGCGCGGCGTCGAGCACGCCGCCGGCCGCGTCGTCGTCCCCGAACAGGTCGATGGTCAGGTGCAGGTGCTGGGCGAGCACCGTGGCGAGCACGATGCCGACGACGTCAAAGACCAGCGCGCATGAGCGGGCGGCGTACAGGAGCTTGCGTCGGGTCACGAACGCCTCCCTCCTGTGAGCATGTGCTCCGCGTGGGCGCGCAGGGCGCTGGAGAACCGCGCCTCGCTGAAGGCGCTGCCGTGGCCCACGATCGCCTGCCGGTCCCAGTCGGTGCGAGCCTCCGCGCGTACCGCGGCGGTGAGGTCCTCAACGGTCGAGCTGTCGAAGAACAGCCCGCTGAGCCCGTCGATGACGGTGTCCAGGTAGCCTCCGCCTCGCCGGGCCAGCACCGGGGTCCCGAAGGCGTAGGCCTCTAGAGGGGTCAGACCGAAGTCCTCGAAAGCGGGGGCGATGAGCGCGCGCGCGTGGGCGTAGAGCCAGCGCATCTGCGCGTCGTCCAGGCCGGACAGCAGACGTGCGTTGTCCGGGGCCAGGGCGGCGAGCCGCTCGGCCTCGGGCCCGCGTCCGACGACGACGACACGCCGCTCAGGCATGAGCCGGAAGGCCTCAAGAACGACGTCGACCTTCTTGTAGGGCATGAGACGCGAGACCACGAGGTAGTAGGGGCGCTCGTCCTGCGCCGACACCCAGGAGTCGATCTCGGGGACCGGGCGCTGCTCGGCGTCGGCGTCCACGCCTCCCGGTGGGAAGAGGACCTCGGCGTCGATACCGTAGACACGGTGGATGCGCTCGGCGACGATGCTGGAGTTCGCCAGGTACTTGTCCGCCCGGTGGGCCGCGCGCTGGTCCCAGCGCAGCAGGGCGGGGCGCAGCGCGGCCAGGGCCAGTGACGGCAGGCTCAGGGGCGAGGCGTTGCCCAGGTACTGTGAGCGCAGGTGGAGGAAGCGAGCGGGGGAGTGGCAGTACACCAGGCTCTTGCCGGTGGTCTCGAAGCCGTGGGCCCAGCCCGTGGAGGACACGATGGTCAGTTCGGCATCCACCCGCAGGGTTGAGGAGACGGGTGCGAGGACCGGAAGCATGGCCCGGTGGTGCTCACGTGCGACCCGCAGCCGGTTGAGCGGGCTGACGTGGATCTCGGCGTCGGCGAAGCCCGGGAAGGTGGTCTCCGGGTTGTACAGCGTCGTGTAGATCGGGGCCTGAGGGAAGGCGCGGTGCATGGCGAGCACGACGCGCTCAGCCCCTCCGCGCTGGGTGAGGTAGTCATGAGCGATAGCGATGCGTGGGCGGGTCGTCACAGCAGCCTCCTCAGAACCTGGCGGAGACGGTGTCCGCGTGGGCGTAGCCCGCCAGGGACGCTGACTCAACGGCAAGGGCGACGAGCTTCTCCGCGACGGCGGAGGGCACGTAGGGAAGCGTGCGGTCGATGAGGGCGGCGGTCTGCTCGTACCGGCTCTCGGAGGACAGGCGGGTCGCGGCGGACACGAGGGCGCCCCACCAGCCCGTCCCCGCACTCGGGCTGCCGAGCACACCCGGGTGCAGGCCCTCGAAGGTGGTGCGGGCCGCTCCCGAGTGGTAGGCGCGTAGCGTGCGCGACAACGTGGAGGTCGCCGCCCCGTGGTGGACGGTCTCCAGCTCCGGGGCGAGCACGACGCGCACCCCCGCCTGGTGGAGGCGGTAGCCGTAGTCGACGTCCTCCCAGCCGTAGTGCGTGTAGGTGGTGTCGTAGCCCCCGACCCGCCGCCAGGTGGCGCGGGTGACGGAGCAGTTGCCCGCCCAGTAGCGCCACGTCGGCACCTCGCCCACGTAGGCGCCCTCGCGCAGGCGCGCCTCGCGCGGCGAGCCGTAGACCGTGCTGTAGCGCGAGCGCGGCAGCCGGTCGAGATAGATGCCGACCACCCCCACCGGCTGGGCGGCGGCGCGGTGGCGGGCCACGTGGCCGCTGACGTAGTCGGGTGCCGGCTCAAGGTCGTCGTCGCAGCGGATGAGTACCTCGCCCTGGGCCGCCTCGAAGCCGGAGTTGAGGGCGTGCACCCGCCCCCGGTTCTCCTCGTGGACGACCGTGCGCACGGCCAGCCCTTGCGCGGCGGCCTGAGCGACCACGCAGGGGGAGTCGTCCAGCAGGCCGTCGATGACGACGACGACCTCGAAGCTGCCCATCGCAGCGTCCTGGGCGGCGAGTGCCGGAAGCAGGGTGCGCAGCTTGGCCTCGCCGCGGTAGCTGGGAACGATCACGGAGGCGAGCACGGAAGCGGTCATCATGCCTCCCCGGGCAGGACGTCGGTGAGCAGGCAGCGCATACGCATGCGTCCCGCCTGGGGGGAGAACTGCTCCTGCCAGCGGCTGTGGGCGTGCTCGGCCGCAGCGGAACGCACTTGGGGCTCGGCGGTGAGAGCGAGCCGGATGGTGCGCAGCAGCGAGGCCGTGGAACCAGCGCGCGCGACCCAGGGGTAGTCGGCGCCGGCGACCTCCGGCAGGGCCCCGGCGTCGGAGATGACGAAGGGGGTTGCCGCGCTCATCGCCTCGGCGACGATGAGACCGAAGGACTCCGGGCACGTGGACGGGAAGACCGCCAGGTCCACCTGGGAGAAAAAGTCCTCACGGCTCATCCACCCGGGCCGGTCGACGAGGTGCGCCACCGGGGCGAGGGCGGCCTCCATACGGGCGCGCTCGTGCTCCGAGACGAACCTGGGCTCGCCCGCCAGGAGCAGGCGGTAGCGTCCGGGCTCGTCCAGGTCGAGCAGCCGCAGTGCCTGCGCGAGGACGAGGACGCCCTTGTCGGCGCACGGGCGTCCAAGGAATCCGAGGACGACCGGTGCCTGCGGGTCACGGCTCCGGGCGTGGCTCCTCACGGGCTGGACCCAGTTGGGCAGGACCTGCGCGGTGGGGAAGTGACGCGCCATGGACCGCGAGGGCACGAGCAGGGCGAGGGACCGGAGGGCGGCCGTGCGGCCGGCTGCCACGTGGGAGCGGCTCGTGGCCTGGTGGAGGTGGACGATCCTGTTCCTGCGGCCGGTGGTCGCCACCGCGGGCACGAGACCGTTGCACCACAGGACGCCGTCGCGTCGGCGGTCCCAGTCACGTAGCTGGCGCATGTAGTCCCGGCGCTCCGGGGACAGGGCGGTCACCTCAAGCCCGCGCTGCGCGGCGGCTGCCAGGACACCGTCCTGGGCGTCAGGGCCGACGACGTGGACCTCGTGACCGAGGGAGGTCGCCGCCTCGGCGATCTCCAGGAGCATGACTTCTCCGCCGCCAACATCTCCGTTGTTGGCGGCAATATGAATCCGAGCCATTCTGTCCCCTTCTCATGCCTGTCGTTCTGACGCGCTGGACAATGGGATGGGGAGGGAATCTAAGTGTTGCTCTGAGCGGGGGGCTCTTGCCCTCCACAGAGCGGCACCGAGGGCAACGGCGAGTGGGTAGTGAAGAAAGACGTTGCCGAGGTTGATGGCGCAGACCATGGTGCCGAGGATCGCGCCTTCGAGGACCTTGTTGTGAAGACCGGAGACCGGGTGGGCCAGTCTCCACGCAACAGCGGCGATGACCACCATCATGATGACGAAGAGGATCCAGCCGCCCTCGGTCCGCAGCAGCGGGTACGAGGAGCGGGAAAACCGGTTGTCGCCGTCGAGCGTGACGGTGAGCGTACCAGGTCCGTGCCCGATCATGGGACGGCACGCGACAAGGTCCTGCTCGAGCGGGAGGATCGGTTCTCTATGGAACAGTGCGAGGGAGGCCGACCTCAACCGAAGCACCCCCGGTAGGTCGTGAGGATCTGCTCCGTCATCTCAGCGAGGGTGGGCCACGCGGTGAGGCTGGGGCGGGCGCTGGGGTCCTGGGCCTGCACGAGCATGGTGCGGGCCAGGCCCCGCAGGTCCTCGGCCTCGACCAGGCAGCGCTCGGGCAGGATCTCCGGGTTGCCTCCCACGGGGGTGGCGACGACGCCCAGACCGGCGCCGACGGCGTCGAGCAGGGAGTAGGAGCAGTTCTCCCACACGGAGAGCTGGACGAGCACGTCGTGGCGGGCCAGGGCCTCCTCGGCGTCGAGGTAGCCGGGGAAGGTGACGGCGGTCTCGATCCCGAGAGTCTCCGTCTCGCGGCGCAGTGTCCCTTCCAGCGGGCCGGTGCCCGCCACCGTGAGGGTGGCCCCGGGGTGGTCGCGCTGTAGGAGCGCGAAGGCCTTGAGCAGCGCTCCGATCCGCTTCTCCGGGGCCAGGCGCGCCAGCGACAGGAACCTCAGTCCCGGCTCGCGCCGTGCGGGCTCGGGGCGGCGTGCGACCCCGTTGGGAATGATCTCGACGTGGCGACGCGGGTGCCAGGTGGCGGACATGGCGTCGGCGGTGGCCTCACTGACGGCGATGAGGGCGTCGAAGCGCTCGCAGCGCAGGGCGTGCGCCGTGGCCATGAGACGGCTCGCCCAGGCGGTGGAGTGGTAGACGCGGTCCTGTCCGGGTGCGGCGATGCCGTGCTCGGTGGAGACCAGCCTCACGGGCCAGGACACCGGGATCGCGAGGGCGGCAATGATGTCGGCGTAGGCCAGGTGCGTGTGCAGCACCGCCGGACGCAGGCGGGACACCGCGTGGCGCAGGCTGCGGACCGAGGCGAGCAGCCCGGCACCGGGCCCGAAGGGCTCGACGAGAACCGGCACCCCGAGCCGCCCCAGCTCCTGGGCGAGCGGGCCGTCGGGGCACAGGACGACGAGCCGGGTATCGCGGATGCCGTGTCGGGCCACGTCGATGACGTGGCGCGCCACGCCCCCGAGCTCCGCGACGGGCACCGCCCACAGGGCGATCGGTGCGTGGTCGGGCACTCCTCGGTAGGTGCGGGTCACAGGTACTTCTCCAGGCGGTCGAGTGCGGTCCAGAACCCTTCGCCGTCGCCCACGTGCCCCATCCAGATCTCGGGGATGAAGGAGACTCCGGGCGCGAGGCGGTCGAGCTGCTCGGCGAGCTCGGGCCAGTCGACGTCGCCCTCCTCGATCTGCGTGCCCTCGCCGTCGACGCCCTTGCCGTCGACGATGTGCAGGTGCGCGGCGAGCGGGGCGAGGATCTCGGTGTACTCGCGCAGGGGACGGTGCTCGTGGTTGGCCGAGAGCATCGAGTGGGAGATGTCGTAAGTGATCTGGAGGCCGGAGCGCTCAGCGAAGTCCGCCAGGGCCTCGGGGCTCATGAACAGGTTGTGGTACTTCTGCCCGCCCAGCAGCCACGGGTAGGGCGGCAGCGTCTGGGGGGCCAGGCGCACGCCGGAGTGGTCGACGCGCTCCAGCCCCTCGATGATGCGGTCGTACATGGCTGGGACCTCGTCGGGGTGGACGAAACCCTCCTCGGTGAAGCCGCCGAGGGTGGCGATGAAGACCGGGTCCTCCTCCTGGCGGAAGTAGGGACGCAGGGACCGGGTGATGTCGATGGTGCGCTGGAGCTCACGGATGGAGCGCTCCCACACGGCGTCGTCCTTCGAGGCCAGGTCGAGGATGAAGTCGCCGCTGAACAGGTCCGGCAGGTGGCAGGTGTAGCCCATGGGCAGCGGCTCGTCCGCGAAGTCTGCGAAGACCTCATGGACGTCCATGTCCAGGTCCTTGTAGGAGTAGTGGAACTCCAGGAAGTCGGGTGTGGCGCCGGTGGCGAGGATGCGACGGAAGTCGTGGTAGCGCACGGGTACGCCCCAGGGACGACGGAAGCGGTAGGCCCGCGGTTTGGGCGCGGCGTCGTTGACGTCGCCGTCGTAGAAGAAGTCGCCGGCGGACAGGTCGCGGGTGAGGACCCGGCCCACGAGGTCGGTGAGGCGGTTGGGCTGCAGGCCGCGCCCGGGGCTCTTGACCTCGACGTCCTGGGCCGTGACCCGCTCGCCGACGGTGAGGTCACGGGCGGCGACGAGCGACTTGGCGAGGTTGGCGCGGTTCATGAACTCGCCGGGCTGCACCGTGCGGGGCTCGGCGGTGCCCAGGGAGGCCTCGACGTCGCGGATCTGGCGGACCATGGCCGCCAGCTCGTCGGGCAGCAGGGAGACCTTGTGGTCGTTGCCCTCCAGGGTGCGGTCGGTGGTCAGGTGCTTCTCGATGATGGTGGCGCCCAGGGCGACGGCCGCCAGCGGCACGTGGTAGCCGCGCTCGTGGCCGGAGTAGCCGACGGGGCAGTGGCCGATCTCGGCCAGGCGCTGCATGTAGCGCAGGTTGAGGTCCTTGAAGGGCGCAGGGTAGGAGGACTGGCACTGCAGCAGCGCGTAGGGGGAGGAGTAGCGGCGCAGGAGCGCGACGGACTCCTGGATCTCCGCCTCGGTGCTCATACCGGTGGAGACGACCATCGGCAGGGACTCGCGGGCGGCGGCACGCAGGAGCGTGTGGTTGGTGAGGTCCGCGCTGGCGATCTTGATGCCGTCGACGCCGTAGCGGCACAGGACGTCGAGGCTGGGCAGGTCCCACGGCGTGCAGATGACGTCCACACCGACCTGGCGGCAGTGGTCGAAGACCCGCAGCATCGTCTCCGCGGGCAGCGAGAAACGGGTGAGCAGGTCGAGCGTGTACTGGGCGCCCAGGTCCTCACCGGCGGTGATCTGGCCGGATGCCCCCCGGTAAAGGGCGTCCATGTCGCGCAGCTGGAACTTCACGCAGTCGGCCCCGGCCTCGACGGCCCGGTCGACCAGCTCGATGGCGCGCGCGTACTCGCCCTGGTGGTTGTTGCCGATCTCGGCGATGACGAGGACGGGGTGGCCCTTGCCCACCCGGTGCGTGCCGATGGTGAGGGTGTCGTTGCCGGGGCAGGCGATGGCGACGACGCGGTGGCGCTCGTCGACGACGGGGATGAGGGTGACGCCGTCGCGGAAGGCCCAGTCGAGCTCGTCGATGAGGGTGCCCTCGGTGACGAAGCGGGGCGAGAGGTTGGCGACGCTGGAGGCCGCGACCTCAAGGTTGTTGTGCCCGGCGGTGAGCCAGCGGCGGACGTCGCCGTCGCTGAGGGAGCCCAGCAGGGTCCCGTGCTCGTCCACGAGGAAGATGAGACGGGCCCGGTTGGCGTTGATCTTCGCCAGGGCGGTGAGCAGCGGCTCCTCGCCGAAGACGATGTACGGGGTGATGGAACGTTCAATGCTCATGCGAGTCCCTCCTGCTGCTGCATCTGGATGAGGGTCTTGCCGGCCAGAGCCAGGTCGAGCGGGCCGTCGATGTCGACGCCCTCGACCTCGTCCATGATGAATAGGCCGATTGTGCCGCCGATCCTGTTTCCTCGCTCGCGATAGACCCACGGGCGGGTGACGTAGAGGGAGCCGGTCTCCCGGTAGCGCATCTGGGCCTCGGTGAGCTCCTGGCGGCGGGGCCGGTTGTCGACGTCGAAGTCCGCCGTGGGGCCGTGCCCGTCACGGGCGGTCCACCACAGGAAGGGAGTCTGGGGGACGACGCCGACCAGCGAGTCGACGCCGGTGGAGGTCATCTGCTCGATAGCGCGGTCGATGGTGCCGGGGCGGCGCACCGGGGAGGTGGCCTGCAGGAGCATGACCTGCTGCGGCTCGTAGCCCTGGGCGGCGAGGGTGTCCATGGCGTGCAGGATGACGGGCTCGGTCGCGGTGGTGTCCTGGGCGAGCTCGGCGGGGCGGTCGATGACCTCGGCGCCGGCGGCTCGGGCGACGTCGGCGATCTCGGCGTCCTCGGTGGACACGATGACGTGGACGTCGTGGACGGCGGCGAGGGCCTGCTCGATGGTCCACACGACGAGGGGCTTGCCACCAACGTCCTGGAGGTTCTTGCGCGGGATCCCCTTGGATCCCCCGCGGACCGGGATGACGGCGAGCGTGCTCATCGGCGTGACGTCCTTCAGCTTGAGGTCAGGCACCTTGTGAGTGCGGCTGCTGGCTCCGTGGTGGGGACGCAGGTTTGTGACGTGGCGTCGTGTCCCCACTTACCCATGCTATAGCGGTCATGGAAGGCAAATAGCCACGAAGGGCTCTTCAGGATGTGAGTCTTCTGACGTCTGATGTCCAGGTCCTCCGCGGTGCATACCCAGGCGGGGATCCCACGGGCGGCCGCCTCCAGGACGCCGGTGGAGAAGACCGAGACCACCGGCTGGCCGGTCTGGAACAGGGGGGTGCCACCGTGGTCGATCTCGATGCCCTCGCGCTCCCACGCGGCGTGCGTCAGCCGGGAGAGCTTGTCGCGCTCCGAGGGGTGGGGCCGGTACAGGGCACCGGTGCCCACGCAGAAGTCATGGCTCACCCGCGTCATGTAGGCGCGGCCGAGCTCGACGCCGTGCAGCTGTCCGACGAAAGTGGGCCGGGCGTCCGAGGGCACGGCGGGGGCGGGTTCCTGTGCGGCCCGCCACAGGAGCTGGCCGCCCACCACCTCGTGGCTGACGTCGTGGCGGCCCGAGGCCCAGAAGGCGGCGTCCTCCTCGCTCCAGGCCAGCAGGTGGGCACCGGGCGGCAGCGGTGCCATGAAGGGTGTGAGCAGGCCGTGCTGGACCACGCAGAAGCGCGCGCCGTGACGCACCGCCCACCGGTACGCGCCCGCCCCCAGGGACAGGTAGTGGCCGACGGCGAGGACGGTGTCCACGCCCTCGAGCCGCTCGGCCACCGCGCGGGCGGTCAGCGGCACGGTCTGCCACCGCGCGGCCTCGCCGGGAAGCAGGTCGACGACCTCCCGCGGGCTGAGGACGGCGACGTCGTGCCCCTGCGCGAGGAGGTGCTCGACGGGGGCGAGCAGGGCGGAGCGCTGGGAGGCGGTGGGGGCGTCGACGACGACGAGGATGCGCGGGGCGCTGCCGTAGGTGCTGATGACCTCGGTGGAGGGCCGACGGCGTCCGGCCGCGGCCCGCAGGGTCTCGACAACCGTCGCCTTGGCACGCCGCAGGCGGTGGTGCGAGGCCTCCCATCGCGCCCAGGCCCCGAGGTCCCGCGGGAAGAGGAGACGGTCGACGGGGGCGTCAGGCGTCCGGGGCACGGCAGTCACCTCCACAGGGCGTTGAGCTCGACGACGCGATGGTCGAACGTGTGTTCCGCCAGGGTACGGCGGCGCCCCGCCTCCCGCACCCGCTGGCTCCAGGCCGTGTCGCGCGCGGCCCGTCGGGCGAGGTCGATGAGCTCCTCGGGGGAGTGGAAGACGAGGACCTCCCGTCCGGGCTCGTACAGGTCGCTCACGTCGTCGCGGTCGATGAGCTGCAGCCCGCCGATGCCGGGGATCTCGTAGGTACGCATCGTGAAGCCGTCCTGGCCCTCGTGGATGTTGAGGGCGGCGACGGCCCCGGACTGGATGCCGTAGGCGACGTCGCGAGGCACGTCCCTCTCCGCCGGGACCTGCGGGCGGGGGGTGCCCCAGGTGCGGGCCCGGTCCAACGGGTGGTGCGACCAGGCGCGGCCGTAGGCGCGTACCGGCACCCCGGCGGTGTGAAGGGCCTCGACCAGAGGGCCCCGCTGGCCGTAGAGCGCCCCGATGAAGACGACCTCGTCGCTGGGCACCCGTGTGAAGGGCAGGTGAGCGTCGTAGGCGTCCTTGACGTGGGCGGTGCGGGCTCCGCGAGCCGCCAGCTGGGCGGTGTCGTAGGCGGAGTAGGAGGCCACCGGGCCGTGGGAGACGAGCTCCTCGTAGGTGGTGTCCATCCGGGCGACCTCGTCGTAGACGAGCGTCACGGGGCGCGCACCGACATCCTCGACGCTCTGCCAGAAGTCCTCCCCGAGCACGTCGCCGCGGATGACGAGGACCCGGTCCGGGCGGCTGGAGCGCACCGCGGCGGCGCAGCGGGCGCTGATCTGCCGGGCCCACAGGCCCTGACCGTCGCGACCGCAGCGGTCCGCCAGCTCGACGCGGAGCTTGTGGCTGACCTTGGCCCCCACGGTGGGTAGCTCGTCGTAGCGCAGGGTCCGCACGCTGTAGCCGAGCCTGGTGAAGGCTCCCTCGTAGGCCCGCCAGTAGCCGTGGAAAGCGGGGGAGATGATGAGGAGCCGTTCAGGACGCATGCGCAGATCCTACGAGGTGAGCGCACCCTGCCCCGTGGCGGTTGGCGGGCGGCACGTGCTGCTCGGGGTGCAGCACGAGGGCGCACTGGGTGCGGGCGACCTCGCAGGGGTTGACCTCGGCCCCGGCTGCGGCCCGGGCACTGTTCCACAGGAGGTTGACGGCGGTCGCGGCCAGCAGCCCGGCCTCCAGGCGCCGGATGCCCGCCGTTCCCTGCCACTTGCGGGCGTAACGACGTCGGCCGTCCACGACCCAGCCCACGCGCCGGTCGGCGGCTGAGGAGCCACCTCCCTCGTGGGTCGCGCCCTGCCCGGCGAGCACGACCGTGGGCACGCCCGCCTCGCGCAGGCGGCGCTGCAGGTCCACCTCCTCGCAGTTCATGTAGAAGGACTCGTCCATGCCGCCCACGGCCCGGTAGGTGTCCGTGGGTAGCAGCATGAGTGCCCCGACGGCCCAGTCCACGACCTCGTCGTGCGTGCCGTCGGCGGCGGTGTCGTGCCCGACGAGCTCGTGCAGGAGCGGCAGGTGGCGCAGCCGCACGAGAGGCAGGAGCCACTCCGTGACGTAGTGGTGCGTGCGGGGGAAGTGCCGCCCGGACCAGGTGGAGCGCCCCTCGCGGGAGGTGAGCATGGTGGTGACGAGCGCCGGCATCCAGGGGCGGGCGCGGGCGACGAGGCTGTCGAGGAAGGTGGGGGGCAGCTCGAGGTCCGAGTTGAGGATGAGCAGCAGGTCCCCGGTGGCGGCCCGGGCGCCCGAGCCGACGGCCTGGGCGAAGCCGCCGTTGCGCTGGCGACGCACGACGGTCACGCCCTCGGTGGCGGGGAAGGGAGTGGGGGAGCAGTCGTCGCTGACGATGACCTCGTGCAGGTGCGGTGAGGACTCGTCCAGCAGGGACCGGATGAGCCCCTGGGTGGGGGCCGGGTCCCCGTAGAAGGGGATGACGACGCTGACGGTCTGCGGTGCGTTCACGAGGGCTCCTCCAGAGAAGCGAGCTCGACGAGACGGCGGAAGCCCTCGCTGCGCTCCTGCAGCTGGGCGAAGGTCCCGGTGGCCTCGACGGTGCCGTCCACGAGGAAGGCGATCATGTCCGCGTCGCGGACGGTGGACAGACGGTGGGCGACGATGATGACGGTGATCTCCTTGCCCAGTGCGCCGATGGTCTCGGCAATACGCGCCTCGGTCTCGTTGTCGAGCGCGGAGGTGGCCTCGTCGAGGACGAGCACGGAGGGGCGGCGGTAGAGGGC
>CALEXZ010000013.1 GCA_937926195.1 uncultured Actinomyces sp. | reverse complement strand
CCGACACCGTGACCGTCACCGAGTCCGCACCCACACTGGTCTCCGAGGAGCCGTCCGCCGCGGCCGTGAACGTCGACAGCACGAAGGGCCCGGCGATCTCGTCGTTGATCTTCGCCGCCTCGATCGCACCAGCCGCATCAAAGGACGCCTGCGCCTCGTCTACCACCGGCACCCCGGACACCACACCCAGGTTCGGCAGCAGCACCGTCACCGACCCCAGACCCGCAGGGATCTCACCGAAGGTCGGCATCAGCTCGTAGCCCGTCTCCTTCGAGTCCCCGGACGGCGGCCCCAGCCTCGTCAGGTCCGTCTCGCCCCACACCATCGCCTCGGGCTCCGTCAGCGACATCACGAGGATCCCCTGCATCGTGTACGAGTCCCCGGACCAACCATCAAGGGACGCCATGACATTGACGCTCGCGCCGTCGCCCTTCAGGTGCAGGCGCAGCACTGAGCGCTTGCCCACCCGCACCAGCGGGCCCACCTCCACACGCGTGGGAACCGCGTCCACACTCGTCTCCAGCACCACCGAGGACGCACCCGCCGACGCCGACGCAGAGCCCGACCCCGACGCCGAAGCACCCCCCTCAGGCTTGGGGTCCTTCGAGCACGCGCCAGCAGCACCCGCCACCACCAGCACCGGCACCATCAGAGCACCACGACGACTCAGCACCACGGACATCACAGCTCCTCCACAGGAATGTCGGTGAGACGGGCCACGACGCCCTGGCTGTTGTCCTTGCCGTAGCCGGGCAGGTCGAGGGTGACGGTGTCCTGGCCCGTGTCCGGCCACACCGCCCCCAGCAGGACCGTGCCGCCCTCCTTGCTCTCAGCGACCCGGTACGTCATCGTCGGCGCATAGCGCTTGGAGAGCTTGAACTGGGCGGCCATGACCCGGGTCCCACCCTGCAGCAGCGTGAAGGAGGCGGTACCCGCACCCTCAAGGAGGAACCCACCCCACTGGGAGCGCAACGGGGAGGGCAGATTGAACCGGCTCGACGGCCGCAGGTCAGCGCCGCTGGGGGTCAGCTCGACGTTGCCGACGAGCCAGGAGCCCACGCGCTGCACCCGCGGCAACGCCAGGTGCAACATGAGCTTCTCATCAACCGGGTCGGGCACGTCCACACCCTGAGCACCCGTGCCCACCGCCCCCTTGGCCTCGGGCTCAGGCCCCTGGGCCCGCCGCTCCTGCTGGGCGCGCTCAGCCTCCGACGGGTCCGCAGGCTCGGCCAGCACCTCCACCCGACGGTTGGCCGCACGAGCCTCATCACTCGTGCCCTCCGCACGCGGCTCGCTCTCACCCTTGCCCACCACGCTCACCGACCACTTACTCAGGTCCGTCAACGCCCCCAGCCGGTCCGCCACCGCCTGCGCACGCCGCACCGACAACCCCTGGTTGTAGGCGTCATCAGCCACGTCATCCGTATGACCCGTCACCGTCAGCACACCACCCGACGGGTACAGCCCCAGCTGCTCGGTCACACTCGCCAGCACCGTGTCAGCCTCAGCACTCAGATCCGCCGAGTCCGTCGCAAACACCACGTCACCCGACACCGTGACCGTCATCGAGTCCGCACCGACAGTCGTGTCCGAAGAGCCGTCAGCCGCAGCCGTGAACGTCGACAGCACAAACGGTCCAGCGATCTCGTCATTGATCTCCGCCGCCTCGACCGCACCCGCCGCGTCAAAACCGGCCTGGGCCTCGTCCACCACCGGCACCCCGGCCACCACACCCAGGTTCGGCAGCAGCACCGTCACCGTCTCCAGACCCGCCGGAACCTCACCGAAGGTCGGCGCCAGAACGATGCCCTCCTCCTTGGTCCACGAGCGAGCGATGATGTTGGACGTGTCCGTCTCGCCCCACACCATCGCCTCGGGCTCCGTCAGCGACATCACGAGGATCCCCTGCATCGTGTACGGGCCGCCGGTCCACCCGCCCAGAGAGGCGGAGACGCTGATGCTCTTGCCCTCGGTCGTCAGGTGCAGGCGCAGCACCGAGCGCTTGCCCACCCGCACCAGCGGCCCCACCTCCACACGCGTGGCAACCGCGTCCACACTCGTCTCCAGCACCACCGAGGACGAGCCCGCAGAAGCAGACCCGGACGCCGAGCCCGACCCCGACGCCGAAGCACCCCCCTCAGGCTTGGGGTCCTTCGAGCACGCGGCAGCAGCACCCGCCACCACCAGCACCGGCACCACCAGAGCACCACGACGACTCAGCACCACGGACATCACAGCTCCTCACGCAGGGATCAGGACGGTGGCGGAGCACCCGGGCTCGTTGGGGAGCCGCGCCACGGGCGATACGCCAGTCAACCGGGAACCACCACAGCGGGGCATCGGTCGTCCCGACCCTATGCGACGCAGAGCACCGCGCTCATGGGGAGTGCTCCCCACGAGCGCTCGTCACCCCTGAGCGGGGACCTGAGTCAGCCCCTCCTCCACACGACCGCCGACACCCTTGCCGTCGCCGTACGGGTCAAGGGCGGCGCGGTGTCCGTGCCTCGTCAGGACACTGTCACCCCGGTGATGCGCCAGGGTGCGGAGAGCAGATGTGCCGACGGGTGGTCGACGACCACCGTGTCCTCCTCGACCGCGGGCCACACGACACAGACCTTCACCCGCTCGCCCTCGCCGAGCGGTTCGTGGAGGTTGAGCTCGGTGAGCGGACGGTGAGCGCTGGCCCCGGACAGGACGTAGTCGGCCGGGAAGAGCCGGTCCGCGCCCACGAGCAGGGTCAGGCCGTCGGCCGCCAGCACTCCCTCCAGGCCGCCGGTCTCGCCGCGTGCGTTGGCCAGCGCGGCATCGGGGTCGTCGAGCCAGCCCGTGCCCAGCGGCAGCACGGAGCCACCCGTGCTGCCGGTGATGAGGAGCTCGCCGAGCAGGAGGGCACCGGAGCGCTCCATCCTGGTCACCTCGATCGTCAGCGAGCCGAAGCCCTGGGGGCCGGTGACCTTGAGCGGCTGCGTGGCAGCGCCGACGGCCCCCGCTGCCTCGGGAAGCGTGGCGTCGCCGTCGCTGCGCACAAGTTCCTCCCCTGTCCCCTGGGCGGGGGCGACGACGACCTCGACACGACGGTTGACGGCGCGCGAGGCGTCGTCCGTGTTGGGCACCTTCGGCTCGCTCTCCCCCATGCCGCTGACGGTCAACGTCCACGCCGCCAGGTCGGTCAGCGCGGCGAGCCGGTCGACGACCGCCTGCGCACGTTGCTCGGACAGGCTCTGGTTGTAGGCGTCGTCGGCCACGTCGTCGGTGTGCCCGGTCACCGTGAGGCTGCCGGACTTGAAGCGCCCGAGGTACTCGGCCAGGCCGCTCAGGGCGGTCTCGGCGTCGGCGGTGAGCTCGGCGGAGTCGACGTCGAAGGTGACGTCGCTGGCCAGGTCGACGACGGTCGAGTCCCCGTCGGTGATGGCCGAGCTGGATCCGTCGACCGACTCGATGTAGCGCTCAAGGTCCACCGGTGCGGCCAGGTTCTGGTCGGGGGCGGCCAGGGCGACAGCGGACATGTCGAGATCAGGGGCCGAGGGGTCGTCGGCGTCGACGACGGGCACCTCCACCAGTCCGGTGCCGGACAGGAAGACGACGACGTTGTCGGTGTCGACGGCCCCGAAGGTCGCCGTGAGATCCTGGCTCGCTCCCGGGGCGAGGGCGTCGAACTGCGACTGGGTGCTCGTCGTCGTCCACACCCTCAGGCCCGTGGTGTCCACCAGGCGCAGGGGCTTGTAGGAGCCCAGGGTCTCGACGAACCCGCCGATGAGCACCGCGCCGGGAGTCAGCTCCCCGGCAGCGTCGGCCGCCCGGGTGACGCGCATGGGAAGGACGGAGCCCTCCTGCCCGGCGACCTCGACGCGCACGAGCGGCCCGAGCGCGACCTCGACCTCCTCCGTGCCGTGGGGCATACGGGCGCTCGCGGCAGCGTCCCCACCGGAGCCGCCCGCGGTGGTGGGGGCCGGGGCCGGCACCGAGGGGCCGCAGGCGCCCAGGGCGAGGGCCGCAGCTCCCAGCGGCAGGGTGAGCACGACGCGGCGGGAGAGGACGGGTACGTGGACGGGTCTCATGAGGGCTCCTGCGTGCGGGCGGTGCCGGGAGGGCACCGGATCACGGCGACCGTACCGCGCCCCTGCCCCGACGACGATGGGCAGCGGTTCCCCATAGCCGCCAGTGGGAAGCCGGATACCGCCACGATGCCGCCCCACCGGCGGCCCGCGGGCTCAGTCCTCCGCGACGACGGTGAGCACGACGTCCGTGCGGTAGTTGGCGGTCCTCTCCGTCGCCAGCACGGGCAGGTCCGTGAAGCTGCCACCGGCACGTGGGGAGGCCGGCAGGACCGACACGAGCACACCGTCAACACTCCAGGCGGTGCTGCCGTCACTGAGCTGGGCCGCCAGCAGCTGGCGGGTCTTGCTCTTTCCGTCCTCGGCGTCGCCCACCTGGAGGAGCAGGGCGTTGTCGTCACCCACGAGGCCCAGGGGGCTGAGCGCACAGGTCTCGCCGCTCTCGCGGGCGGGCAGCGCGAGGGCGACGCCATTGACACTGATGGAGCAGGAGGTCGTGCTCACGGTGAGCGTGACGGTGCGCTGGGAACCTCGTACCGTCACCGCCCCAGTGTCGGTGGAGGCTGCGCTGAGCAGCTCGCTGAGCTCCTGGGCGGTGAGGTCCCCGGATGCGACCCAGCCGGTGCGCTGCAGGCTCGTGCGCGTCTGACCCGCGAGCGTGCCGTCGGCGCCGTAGACGGACCAGGTGCCCGACGTCTCGTCGTGCACGTAGAAGGTCTGGGGGCCGACGTCGATACCGACTCCTCCGGGAAGGGGCTCGTCCCAGTCGGGCTCGGCGTCCAGGGCCCGCGTGAGCAGGACGGCGCCGGTGTCGGCGCTGAGGACGACGAGCTCCTTCTTGTCCCCCTCCCAGGCGACGACGAAGCCGTTGTCGACGTACCCGCCCTTGTAGTCCCCGTAGGCGCGCCAGGTCTCAGCACCGGTGGTGCTCACGCCGACGAGAGAGCCGCTGTAGTAGCCGTCGACGACAACCGCTGTCTGCTCGCTCGCTCCCACCAGCTGGCGCTTCTGGGGGCCTGGCACGGTGCTGTCCGTCCCGTTGAGGGAGACCAGCACGTCCCCACCTTCGCTGTCACTGCGGTGGCACAGGAGGTGGGTGGCGTTCCAGAAGGCGGCGGAGGAGCACTTACCGTCCCACGCGGGGGCCTCGCTGCTGCTGGACAGGTCGTGCAGGCGCCACGTGCCGCCGTCGTGGGAGGTGGCCAGGGCGCCACCACCCGGGGCGACCAGCAGCGCGCCGACGTCGGCGACCGTCTGGATCTGTGTGGGGCGTCCGGGCACGGGCAGGGCAGTGAGGTCGAGGGCCTCGGGCTGACGGTGGGTCCACCACCAGGCCCCCGCCCCGGCCAGGGCGATGAAGAGGACGAGCACGAGCACGGTGACCAGCAGGCCGCGGCGACGGCGACGGGCACGAGGGGCCCGCACCGGGAACGGGGCGGAAGGAGCCCCGGGCGGGGCCGACGGCGCCCCGTACGGGGACGGGGACGGGGAGGAGGGGGCGGGCGCAGGCCCCCCGTGCAGAGGCGGCGAGGTGGGCACCGGGAGCGCTCCCGCGTACAGGGTCGGGGCCACCTGCTCGTGGACGGTGGAGGACACCCCGGCCGCAGTCCCGCCCGCGGCCGCCCCGACGGCACGGCCGGCACCGCCGGGTAGGGTCTCCTCCTCGTGCTCGGCCAGCACCGGTGAGGCGTCCCACTCGTAGGGCTGGGCGCAGGGCAGGGTCGCGGGCGGCGCACTGAGGGCGGAGGGCGCGGGCAGCCCGGCCAGCGCCGTCGTCAGCGTCTCCAGGGACTGGGCCACCTCAAGGGCGGTCGGCCGGGCCGCAGGGTCCTTGGTGAGCATTGAGCTGAGCACCGACCACAAGGGGTCCGGCACGCCGTCGGGACGCCCGGGCTCGCGCCGGGCGTGCTGAGACAGGACCTGACCAGGTGATCCGGCGAAGGGAGGGACCCCGCAGGCCACCTCGTACAGGACGATGCCGAGGGAGTAGACGTCCGCGGCCGAGCTCGGCGGACGGGGGTCCAGCACCTCCGGGGCCATGTACAGGGGGGTGCCGACCGAGGCGGTGGTGTGGGAGGAGCTGATCGTCTCCGTCAGCCGCGCGACGCCGAAGTCCGCCAGCCGGGGCGTGAAGCGGGTGTCCGCCCGGACCACCTCGGTGCCACCGGCGGGCACGGCGGCCGCGGCACCGTCCCCCTGCCCCCGGGCGCAGGTACCCCAGTCTATGAGCACGTTGGCGGGCTTGATATCCCGGTGGACGATGCCCGCGGCGTGTACGGCCGCCAGGCCCCGGGCAATGAGCGCCCCCACGCGCGCTGTCTCGGCGGGTGCGAAGGGCCCGCTCGCGCAGACGAGCCCGCGCAGGTCACCGCCGCCCACGTAGCTCATGACGATGGCGAAGGTCGAGCCCTCGACGACCATGTCGCGCACGCCGACGACGTAGGGCGAGCTCACCCGCATGAGGGTTGAGCGTTCCTTAAGGAAGCGCTCCAGGACGTGGTCGTCGTCGGCCGGGTTCGTCGTGAGCAGCTTGACGGCCAGGGGCTCGTGCGGGGCGTCGACGCTGTGCGCCCGCCACACCTCCCCCTGGGCACCGGAGCCGATACGGGTGTCCAGGACGTAGGAGCTGCCCAGCCGTCGAGCTTCGGGGCGCGATGGCTCGTTCATGGGGCTCCTTTGGGTCGGGGTCGTCGGCCCAAGGCTACCGGCCTGCGTGGTCTGCTTCCGCCCTCCGAGGTCGGCGGGCAGCGTCGAGCGGGACGACGACGCCGACCGCCCCGTTGAGGGGACGGCCGGCGTGCGCGGTCGGTCAGGCGCTCAGGCCTTGGAGACGTCCATCGGGATGCCAGGACCCATGGTCGTGGTCATCGTCGCCTTGAGGACGTAGCGGCCCTTGGAGGTCGAGGGCTTGAGGCGCAGGACCTCGTCCAGGGCGGCCTGGAAGTTCTCCACCAGCTGCTCCTCGGTGAAGGAGGTCTTGCCGATGATGAAGTTGAGGTTGGCGGCACGGTCGACGCGGAACTCGATACGGCCGCCCTTGATGTCGGTGACGGCCTTGGCCACGTCCATCGTCACGGTGCCGGTCTTCGGGTTGGGCATGAGGCCACGGGGGCCGAGCACGCGGCCCAGGCGGCCGACCTTGCCCATGAGGTCCGGGGTGGCGACGGCGGCGTCGAAGTCGGTCCAGCCTCCGGCGACCTTCTCGATGAGCTCGTCGCCGCCGACCTCGTCAGCACCCGCGGCGAGGGCCTGCTCGGCCCTCTCGCCCTGGGCGAAGACGATGACGCGGGCGGTCTTACCGGTACCGTGCGGCAGGGACACGGTGCCACGCACCATCTGGTCAGCCTTGCGGGGGTCGACGCCCAGTCGCAGGACGACGTCCACCGTGGCGTCGAACTTCGTGACGGAGGTCGCCTTGGCGAGCTTCACGGCCTCGGCCGGGGTGTAGACGATCCCGGACTGGATCTTCTCAGCGGCGGCGCGGTAGGCCTTGCTGCGCTTGGTCATCTGCTTCTCCTTGCAGTCGTGGTGTGCGGGCCGCGCATGGCCCTTCCACGGTTGGTCTTGGTGGGGTCGGTCGTGTCCGCCGGGCGGATCAGGCGACCGTGATGCCCATCGAGCGGGCGGTGCCGGCGATGATGGCCGCGGCGGCGTCGAGGTCGTTGGCGTTGAGGTCAGCCATCTTGGTGGAGGCGATCTCCCTGACCTGGTCCATCGTCAGCGTGCCGACCTTGGTGCTGTGGGGGGCGGCGGAGCCCTTGGCGACGCCCGCAGCCTTCTTGATGAGCTCGGCGGCCGGCGGGGTCTTGGTCACGAAGGTGAAGGAGCGGTCCTCGTAGACCGTGATCTCCACCGGGATGACGTTGCCGCGCTGCGACTCGGTCGCGGCGTTGTACGCCTTGCAGAACT
>CALEXZ010000012.1 GCA_937926195.1 uncultured Actinomyces sp. | reverse complement strand
CGACCTCGTGGCCGCCCTCGGCCAGGATGAGGGCCAGGCCCTGACGCAGCAGGACCGAGTCGTCAGCAATCAGAACACGCACGGAATCACCGCCTGCACCGTCGTAGGACCACCCACCGGCGAGATCACCGACAGCTGACCGTCCACACCCTCCAGACGCTGAGCCAGACCCGTCAGACCATGCCCCTTGGACAAGGACGCACCACCCACCCCGTCATCACTGACCCACAACCTCAGCAACGCACCATCCACCGCAGCACCCAGCTCAGCCCTGCTCGCCCCCGAGTGCTTGTTGACATTCGCCAAGGCCTCACTAGCCACGAAGTACGCCGCCTGCTCCACGTACTCAGGCAACCGCGGCACCCTCACACGCACCGTCACCGGCACCGACGAGCGCGCCGCCGTCTCCGCCAGAGCCGCCTCCAGACCACGATCCACCAGCACCGGCGGAGCAATACCACGCGAGAGCTGACGCAGCTCATCAAGAGTCTGCTGCGTCTGGTCCATCGCCCCCCGGGATAATCGCCGACGCCGCCACCGGGTCCTTCTCCGCCTGACGCTGAGCACGAGCCAGATCCATACGCAGACGCACCAGCCTCTGCTGAGGACCATCATGAATATCCCGCTCCAGCTGACGACGAGTATCCGCCTCAGCCCGCTGCACCGCCGCCCGCGAGCTGCGCAGCCGGGACACCTGGGTGCTGCCGCACAGCATGGTCCGCGCGAGGGACTGGTTGACTCGGGCCAGACCACGCAGGACGGCAGGCGCCAGCCTGATGAACACGGCGGCGATAGTGACGTAGAAGACACCCATCCACAGCAGGTCCGGCTCCAGGCCCAGGAGCTCGGCGAGGTTCTGCGAGGTCGGCGACGTCGGATCGATGATGACCTCGACCACGAAGCCGACGGGAGAGGCGATCACGACGGCGATCCAGGCAACGGCGACGCACCATGTCCCCAGGGACACCACGAAGGCGGCGATGACCCACAGGGCGTCACGCCACCGCTGTCTGTCCGACAGGGGCATGAGGAGGCGCCGGACCGAGCCGTCCCCAGGAACGGGACGACGGTAGGTGCCCGGCAGGTACGCGCTGGAGTCCACCGCCGCCACGGCCCACCGCCCCAGGGCCGCGGCTCCCGAGGAGATGTGCAGCGCCACCACCAGCACGGGCAGGCCGATCCACACAAGGGAGGCCCCCAGCCCGAGGGCCAGCAGGGGCACGACGACGCAGAAGGCCACGAGGAGCACGGGCCAGACCAGCAGCAGGAAGACGGCGTCACGTCCGGCCTGCCGATAGCGCAGGCTCCGCTCAGATGCTCTCATGGTCTCCATACTTTCTCGGCGTACCACAGGTGGCCCAGCCCGGCACCTGGACGGTGGCTGTCGGGCTAGCCCGACAGCCACCCGGGTCGGGATCCGCAGCCGGACGGTCGGCGCCCGGCGCAGTGGGACGGTCGGTGCCCGGCGCAGCGGACCGGTCGGTGCCCGGCGCAGCGGACCGGTTCCCGGAGCGCGTCAGCACCCCCGGACTCCGCGTCTCAGTACCCGGCCATCTGCTCGAGGCGGGCGATGCGCTTGTCCATGGGCGGGTGGGTGGAGAAGAGGTTGCGCAGGCTCCCGAAGGGGTTGGCGATCATCATCGAGGAGACCGGCTCAAGGCGCGGGTCCTGGCCCATGGGCACCTGGGAGATGCCCGACTCGAGCTTGCTGAGCGCACTGGCCAGGGCGAGCGGGTCCTGGGTGAGCGTGGCACCGTCGTGGTCGGCGTCGTACTCGCGGGTCCGTGAGATCGCGAACTGGGTGACGGTCGCCGCCAGGGGCGCCAGGAGGGCCAGCAGCAGGACGACGACGACGTTGCCACCGTCCTCACGGTCGCGTCGGCTGCCGCCGCCGAACCACAGGGCCATGGTGGCCACCGAGGAGATGACGCCGGCGACGCCCGCGGCCACCGAGGAGGTGAGGATGTCGCGGTTGTAGACGTGGCTGAGCTCGTGGCCCAGGACGCCGCGCAGCTCGCGCTCGTTGAGCAGCTGGAGGATGCCCTGGGTGCAGCACACGGCGGCGTGGGAGGGGCTGCGGCCGGTGGCGAAGGCGTTGGGGCTCATCGTGGGGGCCACGTAGAGGCGCGGCATGGGCTGGCCGGCCGCAGCGGAGAGCTCTCGCACGATGGCGTACATCTGGGGCTGCTGGAACTCGGTGACCTCGATGGCGCCCATGGAGCGCACGGCGATCTTGTCGGAGTTCCAGAAGGCG
The DNA here is from genome assembly GCA_937926195.1 of uncultured Actinomyces sp. GTDB lineage: Bacteria > Actinomycetota > Actinomycetes > Actinomycetales > Actinomycetaceae > Actinomyces. The sequence goes on along the minus strand of CALEXZ010000012.1, from coordinate 6,396 downwards.
TAGGCGGTCTGAGCCACGCCGATGACCGGCATGATGAACAGCCAGACGGAGGAGCCCGTTCCCCGCGTAAGCGCGTAGCCGAGCAGGAGGAGCAGGCTCCACATGCCGCCCAGGAGGACGGCGGTCTTCAGACCGTTGTGGTGGTTGGTCCATGTCATGGGCGGAGAGTATGGGACGAACCTGAGTCCCACCTAAGTCCGATCGGACAGGATCCTGCACACCTGCCGGACGTGGCGGTCCCGGTCAGGGGGCGCCGGTCCTGCTCGGCCGCCGCCGGTCCTGCTCGACCGCCGCGGGCACGTGGCCCGGGCACTGGACCCGGGTAGCGAGCGCGGGCACGTGGCCCGGGCGCAGCGGGTTCCTGCCGCCTCAGCCCAGCAGGTCGGCAACCTCCGCCGTCGGCATCCCCAGGGCCTCGCCGACCCCGGCGGTGTAGAGCGCCCCGGCGTGGGTGCTCAGGCCGCGGGCAAGGTCGGGGCGCGCCGCGATGGCGCCGCGCCAGCCCTCGTCGGCCAGGGCGAGGGCGTAGGGCAGGGTCGCGTTGGTCAGCGCGTAGGTGGAGGTGTGAGGGACGGCGCCGGGCATGTTGGCCACGCAGTAGAAGATCTTGCCGTCCACCTCGTAGGTGGGCTCGGAGTGGGTGGTGGGGCGGGAGTCCTCGAAGCAGCCGCCCTGGTCGATGGCGATGTCGACCAGGACGCTGCCGGGCCGCATGGTCTCGACCATGGCGTGCGTGACGAGGTTCGGGGTGCGCGCCCCGGGCACGAGGACGGCACCGATGACGAGGTCCGCCTCAGCGCAGGCCCGGGCCACGTCAAGCTCGGTGGAGAAGCGGGTGCGGACGGCCCCGCCGTCGATCTCCTCGATGCGGCGCATACGCACCGGGTCGACGTCGAAGACGGTGACCTCCGCCCCCATGCCGGCGACGACCCGCGCGGCGCTCAGGCCTGCGGTACCGCCGCCCAGGACGACGACCCTGCCGCGCCGCACCCCGGCAGCGCCGCCCAGCAGGACGCCCGCCCCACCGCGGGGACGCAGCAGGGCGTCCGCACCGACCTGGGCGGCCAGGCGCCCGGCGATCTCCGACATGGGCGCCAGCAGGGGCAGGCCACCGGTGTCGGTCTCGACGGTCTCGTAGGCGATGGAGGTCACCCGCTTGGCAAGCAGCTCCTCGGTCAGGGGCCGGTCGGCGGCCAGGTGGAGGTAGGTGAACAGCAGCAGGTCCGGGCGCAGGAACGGGTACTCCGCGGCGATCGGCTCCTTGACCTTGAGGACGAGCTCGGAGTCGGCCCACAGCCCCGCGACGTCCTCGGTCATGGTGGCGCCGGCGGCCGCGTACTGCTCATCGGGGATCGAGGCCCCCTGCCCGGCACCCGCCTGGACGCTCACGCTGTGCCCGCGCCGGGTGAGCGCGTGGACGCCGGCCGGCGTGATGGCGACGCGGAACTCGTTGTCCTTGATCTCGGTGGGAACACCGATGCGCATGGTTGTGCCTCCAGGGTCGTGGTGATGGGGTTGTGGGCCGGCATGGCAACCGGGACGGGTGCTGTGTCAGGAACAGGCCTCGGTGAGCGACGTCGTCCTGCGGTCGGCGCACCGCCGAGGCTCACCGCCCCAGCGCTTCATGATCTTCGGTGAGCAGCGCCTGGGCAAGAGGCGCAAGGCTCTCAGACGCGGCCCCATCAGTCGTGCAGACGGTGGGCGACCCGCTCGGGGACGCGGTCGGCCTCGGGCTGGCCGATGAGGTCCTCGGGGACCTCGGTGGAGCGGGAGATCGCGGTCATGGCCTCGCGGGCGACGACCTTGACGCGCTCACGCTCCCGGGTCTGCCCCACGGTGGTCACGACCTTGCCGTAGTCCTCGCCGAGCGCGCGCTCGTAGGCGTCCAGCAGCTCCCAGCCCTCCCAGGTGGTGAAGGGCACGCCCCGCTCGGTGAGCAGCTGCGTCATGGCGTCGTGGCCGACCTGGGTCTGGTCCTCGGTTCCGGCGTGCAGGAGGCCGGCCTGCGCGTCGGCGACGAGGTGACCGATGGTCTCCTGGGCGTCGGACTTCGTGGAGCCGATGAGGCCGACGGGACCGCGGCGGATCCACCCGGTGGCGTACACGCCGCGCAGGGGCTCGCCGTCCTCGCCCAGCACCCGCCCGCCCTCGTTGGGCACGACGTGGCGGGCGGTATCGAAGGGCAGGCCCTCGATCGGGCTGCCGGCGTAGCCGACGGCACGGTAGACGGCCTGGCAGGGCCAGTCGCGCAGGACACCGGTCCCGCTGACCGAGCCGTCGCCGTTGAGGCGGGTGCGCTCGGTGCGCAGGGCGCGCACGTGCCCGTCCTCGTCGAGCAGGACCTCGTGGGGCGCCTCGAAGAGGTGGATGTGGATGGTCCGCGAGGCGGTGAGCTCCTCGGGCTCCTGCATGGCGTAGCCCTCGAGGGCCTTGACGACCTGACGCTGCTGGTTGGAGGCGCGCAGGGCCGCCTCGCTGCCGGCGTCGTACTCGAAGTCCTCCTCGTCGACCGTGACGTCGACGTCGTTCTGGTGGCCGAGCTCGCGCAGCTCCAGGGGCGTGAACTTCACCTGGGCGGGGCCGCGGCGGCCGAAGACGTGCACGTCGGTCACCGGTGAGGCCGCCAGGGTGGCGGCGACATTGGCCGGGATCTCGGTGGTCATGAGGTCCTCGGGGTGCTTGGCGAGCATCCGGGCGATGTCGAGGGCGACGTTGCCCACCCCGATGACAGCGACCTCGCGGGCGCTGAGCTCCCAGGTGCGCGGGTGGTCCGGGTGCCCGTCGTACCAGGAGACGAAGTCGGCGCCGCCGTAGGACTCGGGGGCGTCGATGCCGGGGATGTCCAGCTCGGCGTCGCGGTCCGCCCCGGTCGCCAGGACGATGGCGTCGTAGTGCTCCTGGAGCTCGGCGACGCTGACGTCACGGCCGATCTCGACGTTGCCGATGAGGCGGATGTCGCCGCGCTGGAGGATCTTGTACAGCGCGACGATGATCTGCTTGATGCGCGGGTGGTCGGGGGCGACGCCGTAGCGCACGAGCCCGTACGGGGCGGGCAGGCGCTCGAAGAGGTCGATGCTCACGTCCAGGCCGGACTTGGACAGGATGTCCGAGGCGTAGATCCCGGCGGGGCCGGCACCCACGACAGCGACAGACAGCGGGCTCACGTCACTCCTTCAGTAGTGCGGGGCTAAGTGTAAGGACCCGTGTCGCGTTCCAGGCCATTACCTGTGTCACCCCTGCTCGGCGCACTCCGGCGCCGCGGAGTCCTGCGGATCAGCACCCGTCGCAGGCCGGCGCCCTCGGGCAGTGGCCCGGATCGTGACAGCGGGGAGCGTCTCCTACGCCGCGCGCTCGACGAGCAGCCGGGCGAACTGCTCCATCCCGGCGCGCACGAGCACCGCACGCTCACGTGTCTGGGCCAGGACCGCCTCGCGCTCGGCCTGCGCGGCGTCGTCCCGCTCCAGCCGCTCGCGCGCGCCGGCAACCGCGGCCTCCTCCAGGCCGTCGAGCACGGCGACCGCCTCAGCGGCCCAGGAGGCCGCCATCTGGCGGGTGCGCTCAAGCACCGGGTGCTCACGCAGCTGGGCGACGACACCGGCCAGGACCTCGTCCGAGCTCAGGTCCGCGGTGGACAGGGTCGACAGGATGGACTGCCCGACGGCGTCGAGCTCGCCCGCGGCCAGCGCGCGGCGCAGGAGCAGCACCGGCATCGTGTCGACGCCCTCGCGCAGGTCCGTGCCCGGCGTCTTGCCGGTGGTGGCGGAGTCGCTTGTGAGGTCGATGACGTCGTCGGCGAGCTGGAAGGCCACACCGATCTTCTCCCCGAACTCCTCGACGATGGCCTCGGCCGCGTCCCCGGCACCGGTGAGCATGGCGCCGTAGCGCGCGGAGACGGCGATGAGGGAGCCGGTCTTGTCCGCCAGGACCTGGATGTAGTGATCGACGCGGTCGACGCGAGCGGGCACCGGCAGGGTCTCGTGCAGCTGCCCCATGCACAGGCGCTCGAAGGTCTTGGCGTGGGCGAGGACGGCCTTGGGGCCGAGGGCGGCGACGAGCTGGGAGGCGCGGGCCACGAGCACGTCGCCGGTGAGGATGGCCGCGGAGTTGCCCCACACGGTCTGGGCACTGGGGGCGCCACGGCGCAGCGGCGCCTCGTCCATGACGTCGTCGTGGTAGAGCGTGGCGATGTGGGTGAGTTCGACGGCGACGCCGGCGTCCAGCACCTGCTCGCCCGTGGCGAGAGCGGGGTCGCCGAGCTGGGCGGTCAGGAGCGTGAGGACGGGGCGCAGCCTCTTGCCGCCTGCCGCCGCGAGGTGGGAGGTCGGAGGGTTGATCGTCTCGTCGGCACTCGAGACCACCTCCATCAGGCGGCGCTCAACGGCCTCGAGGGCCGGAGCGATCCGGCCCTCGAGCTCTGGGGCGTCCAGCGGCAAAGATCCGATCACGGGGCGAGCATAGCGGCGGAGCTGAGCACCGTGAGCAGCGGCTCGGGAAGGACCCCGACGAGGACGGTGAGCGCGGCCGCCATGGTGACGGCAGCCGCCACCGGCCCGCGCGAGCCGACGACGACGACGTCCTGGCCCTGCGGCTCACGGAAGAACATGAGGACGATGACCCGCGTGTAGAAGAAGGCGGTGGCGGCCGAGGAGGCGACCGCGGCCCCCACGAGCCAGACCTCCCCGCCGAAGACGGCCGCGACGAAGAGCTCGTACTTGGCGATGAACCCGGCGGTGAGCGGGATGCCCGCGAAGGACAGCATGAAGACCGTCATGGCGGAGGCAAGCCAGGGGGCGCGTCGTCCCAGACCCCGGTAGGCGCTGAGGTCCGTGGCCTCGGCACCGGCGGCCCCGCCGTGGCTCACGCGCACGAGAGAGACGATCCCGAAGGCACCGACCGTGGACACACCGTAGACGAGGGAGTACACCAGCAGGGCGCTGACGCTCACAGCGTTGAGGGCGATGAGACCGATGAGCATGTAGCCGGCGTGGGCGATGGCCGAGTAGGCGAGCATGCGCTTGATGTCGCGCTGGACGATGCCCACGACGGTGCCCACGAGCATCGTGAGCACGGCGATGGCGCACAGCGCCCCCCGGAGGTCACCGAGATGAGCCAGCCCCAGCACGCCCATGACGCGCACGAGCGCGAGGAAGGCGGTTGCCTTGACACCGGCGGCCATGAAGCCGGTGACGGGGGTCGGCGAGCCCTGGTAGACGTCGGGGCTCCAGGCGTGGAAGGGAGCGGCGGCGATCTTGAAGAGCAGGCCGACGAGCAGCAGGAGCAGGCCCGCGGGCATGATGAGGCCGGTCCCGGCGCCGCGCGTGTACTCCATGACCTGCGCGACGCTGCTGTAGCTGACGAAGCCGGTGGCCCCGTACAGCAGGGCAGAGCCGAGCAGCAGGAAGGCCGAGGAGAAGGCCCCCAGGACGAAGTACTTGAGTGCGGCCTCCTGGCTGAGCAGGCGCCGGTGGCGGGCCATGGCCGCCATGACGTACAGAGGCAGGGAGACGAGCTCGAGGATGACGAACAGGGAGATGAAGCCGCTCGTGAGCGGGAAGAGCATCATGCCGCCCAGCGAGAACATCGTCAGCGGCAGCGCCTCGGTCCCCATCCACCCGGCGTGCAGGGACTCGGTCTCCTCAGCGCGTCCGGGACGGTCCGCCGCCTGGGCGGCGAAGGCCCCGTCGCCCGCGCTCGTGCGGTCCGCCATCGTGAGCACGGCGAACAGGCCGATGACGAGGATGATCCCCTGGGCGGCGACGCCGAAGGCGTCGAGCGAGAAGCCGGAGGCCATCTCCCCCATGAGCGGCGGCTCGCCGGTGGTCAGCGCCCACTGGCCCGCCAGCAGCACGTAGGAGCACAGGATGGCGGCGACGGCGAGCACCGACTGCACGGCCAGGCGCGGGCGACGCGGCACGAAGGCCTCCACGAGCACGCCCAGGACGGCGGCGCCGAGGATGACGAGGGACGGGGCGAGGCCCTGCCAGTAGATCATCGGTTCGGTGAAGGTGCTCACTTGGCGGTCCCTTCGGTGGTGACGGTGTCGGCTGCGGCGTCGGCCGGGGCCTGGCTCATCGTCGCGGCGACCTGCTCGGCGAGGCCGTCGAGCGAGGTCGTGAGGAAGGCGGGGGCGAGGCCCAGGACGAGCATCGCGATGACGACCGGCACGAGGACGAGCCTCTCGCGGCCGTCGAGGTCGGCGGAGCCGACCCGCTCGGGGGCGGGGGCGCCGGTGAAGACCCGCTGGTAGGGCAGCAGGACGTACAGGGCGGCGAGGACGACGCCGAGGACCGCGGCCACGCCCAGTGCCACTGACACGGAGAAGGTGCCGGTGAGTACGAGCCACTCGGGGACGAAGCCGCTCAGGCCGGGCAGTGCGATGGAGGCGAGGCCGCACAC
>CALEXZ010000011.1 GCA_937926195.1 uncultured Actinomyces sp. | reverse complement strand
AGCACCGCACCGGTGAACTCCGGGTTGGAGTCCAGCGCCAGCTCGAAGCCGATGGTCTCGTGGACGCCGTCGGAGGTGGTGCCGCGGCGGATGACCTGCCCGCCGTGCGGGATGCCGGAGTGCTCGGCTGCCAGCTCCTCGGCGGTGACGAAGGTGACGGTGGTGTCGTAGTCGGCGAAGTAGTTGGGCATCGCCACGATCTCAGCCTCGATGGCCGCCCGGTCGGCGCCCTCGGCGGCGACGACGTAGCAGTCGCGCGTGTGCTTGTCGCGGGTGGTGAGCCCCGCGACGGAGCCGGTCTTGGCCTGCTCGACCGCCACGGGCACGGGCAGCGTGTACTGGCGGGCGTCGACGACGCCGTCGATACGGCGCAGAGCGTCGGAGTGGCCCTGGGAGACGCCCGGCCCCCAGAAGGTGGTGACCTCGCCGTCGGGCAGGACGGCGTCGCCGAGCACCCGCAGCATCGAGAACAGGCCCGGGTCCCAGCCCGCGGAGATGAGGGTGACGTGACCGGCGGCCTGAGCGGCGGCGTCGACGGCGGCGAAGTGCTCAGGGATGCGCGCGTGCGTGTCGAAGGAGTCGACGGTGTGGAACAGGGCGGTGGCGGCCGGCGTCTGCTCGCCGAGGTCGGTGGCGGAGCCGCCGCAGTTGATGCACACGTCGACCTTGCCGACCCAGTCGGCGGCGTCGTCGAGGCGGGCGGCGGGCGCCCCCAGGGTGTCCACGCCCTCCGGGTCGCGCCGGGTGAAGACGACGACGGTCTCCATGTCCTTGGTCTTGCTCACGGCCTGCTCGACGCCGCGGCCGAGGTTCCCGTAACCGTTAATCGCAACCCTGATCATGGTGGGCCTCCTGGTAGACGTTGTGGACCGGCCGCCAGTCTCCCACCCGGTTGTTTCGAGAAGGTCATGCACCTCGCCGGACCGGGCGGGCGGGCCCGGGCCACCACGGGCCACACTGTGCCCATGGAGGACCTGTGCATCAGCCCCGGACCGGGGTGCCCCAGGGGGTTGACCGTCCCGGCCTCTGAGCTGGCCGAGTTCTTCTCCCACTCCGGCGGGCCCGGCGGCCAGGGGGTCAACACCTCGGACTCGCGGGTGCAGCTGAGCCTGGACGTGGCGACGACGTCGGCCCTCGACGAGCGTCAGCGCGAGCGGGCCCTCGCCCAGCTCGCCCAGCAGGTGCCCGGACACATGACGGGAAGCGTGCTCACCGTCACCGCCTCCCAGCAGCGCTCACAGCGACAGAACCGCAAGGCTGCCCGCGAGCGCCTGGCCGCCCTGCTGCGTGCGGCGCTCGCCCCGGAGCCGGTGCGCCGCGCGACCCGGCCGTCGCTGGCGTCCCGACGGCGTCGCCTGGAGGCCAAGAGGCGCCGCGGCGAGATCAAGGCGGGGCGCCGTCGGCCCGCAGCCGGAGACTGACCGGCACGCCGCCGGATCCGGCAGGACCGGACCGCGGGAACCTGGGCCGCCGGGGCAGGGCCATCGGAACCGGGCGGCCCGGGCCGACACTCCCCCGCAGCCGGCATCCGCGGACCCCACCCAACTAACAACCATCCAGTTAGTATCAGCCCGTCCCACTCTCACGCCCCCGGAGACACCGCCGTGTACGCACTGCTGCTCGCGATCATCTACCTCGCCTTCGTCAGCCTCGGCCTGCCCGACTCGCTCGTCGGCTCCGGCTGGCCCGTCATGCACGAGGACCTGGCGGTGCCGACGTCCTTCGCAGGCATCATCACCTTCATCATCGCCCTGTGCACCATCGTGTCCTCCCTGAGCTCGGACCGGATGACGCGACGCTTCGGCGTCGGCCTTGTCACCGCGGTGAGCGTGGCCATGACGGCGCTGGCCCTGCTCGGTTTCTCCGTCTCCACCCAGTTCTGGATGCTGCTGGTGTGGGCGGTGCCCTACGGGCTCGGGGCGGGCGCCGTCGACGCCGCCCTCAACAACTACGTGGCGCTGTACTACAACGCCCGCCACATGAACTGGCTGCACTCCTTCTGGGGGGTGGGGGCCTCCATCAGCCCCTTCATCATGAGCTTCGCCCTGTCGTCGGGCAGCGGCTGGGAGTCCGCCTACGCGGGGGTCGGCTGGATCCAGGTCGTTCTCGCGGCCTTCCTCTTCGCCACCCTGCCGATGTGGCGCAAGGTCGCCACCACCCACACGGCCGCCGCGGGCGAGGCACCCGTGGCCAAGGCGGTGTCGCTGGGCGGGGCCCTGCGCATCCCGGGCGTGCCCAACGTGCTGCTCGCCTTCTTCGCCTACTGCGCCATGGAGTCCACGGCCATCCTGTGGGGCGCCACCTACTTCGTCAACGACCGGGGCCTCGACCCGACGCTCGCCGCCCGTTTCGGTGCCTTCTACATCCTGGGGCTCACGGCGGGACGCTTCCTCGCGGGCTTCGTCGCCGACCGGCTGGGTGACAGCACCCTCATCCGCATCGGGTTCTCGCTGGCGGTCCTCGGCGCGCTCGTGCTCGCGCTGCCGCTGGGCAACGTGTCCTTCGTGGGGCTCGTGCTCGCGGGCGTGGGCTCGGCCCCGGTGTACCCGGCGATCATCCACTCGACGCCGACGAACTTCGGGCGGGAGAACTCGCAGGCCATCGTCGGCATCCAGATGGCGGCCGCCTACACGGGCTCGACAGTCATGCCGCCGCTCTTCGGCTTCATCTCCTCGGCAACGGGCCTGTGGCTCTTCCCCCTCTACCTCATGGGCCTGGGAGCCCTGGGCCTGCTCATGTCGGAGCGGCTCCGACGCCGGTAGAGGCCGCCGGGTGCGGCCGGCGGCAGGTGACGCGCCCCGTCTGCTCCGACGTCGGCAGGTGGCGTCGGGCGCGGTCGGAGAGCAGGGCCACCGGCACCACCGGGGCCACCCGCCGCTCCCCGCCGCCGTCAGTGCCTTCCCCGCCTCAGCACGCTCGCCGGGTGACGCAGCTGCTGGCGGCGTGCCCGCCGCTCGCGCGCCTCACGGTGCAGGCGCCGTTCACGCGCCATGCGCTGCTGGAAGCGCTGGCTCTCGCGGTACTCCAGGTAGATGACGTCCTCGCGCAGCCCCTTGACGAGGGAGGCCATGAGGCCGATGAGGACGAGCAGGAAGGGGCTCGCCGCGATGATCGTGACGTTCTGCAGGTTGCCCAGGGCGTCGTCGGACCCGGTCAGCAGGAGTGTCAGCCCGATCGCCGCGGTGGCCACGCCCCACGCCCCGGACACCCACGGGCTGGCGTCCGTGCTGCCGCCCTGGCTCATCGAACCCATGACGGTGGAGGCGGAGTCCGCTGAGGTGATGAAAAAGGTCGCCAGCAGCACCATGGCGAGCACCCCGGCGATCGTGCCGCCCGGCAGCGTGCGCAGCAGGTTGAACAGCTGCGCCTCCGCGGAGCCGTCACCCCAGACCGAGTGGCCCCCACGCTCCAGGGTGATGGCCGTGCCGCCGAAGATCGCGAACCACACGACGCTCAGACCCGCGGGCACCAACAGGATGGTCGCGCAGAACTCGCGGATGGAGCGGCCGCGCGAGATCCGGGCGAGGAACATGCCGACGAAGGGGCTCCAGGAGGTCCACCACGCCCAGTAGAAGATCGTCCAGCTGCCCAGCCAGTCGCCGGCGGTGCCGTCTGCGGACTCGGCGGTGCGCCCGGCCATCTCGAAGAACTCGTCCAGGTACGCGCCGATCGAGCTGGGGACGAGGTTGAGGATGGAGACGGTCGGCCCGAGGATGAAGACGAAGATCGCCAGCAGCGCCGCCAGCACCATGTTGGCGTTGGACAGGTACTGGATGCCCCGCCCCACCCCGCTCATGGCGGACAGCAGGAAGCACAGGGTCAGGACGAGCACGACGCCGAGGACCACCTGGGAGCCGGGGTTGCGCACCAGCCCGGAGGCCTGGAGCCCGGCCCTGATCTGCACGGCCCCCACACCCAGTGAGCAGGCCGTGCCGAAGACGGTGGCGACGATGGAGGACACGTCGATGACCTTGCCGAGCCAGCCCTGGGCGAGGCGCTCACCGATGAGCGGGACGAAGGCCTGCGACAGCAGCTGGCTGCGCCCCACCCGGAAGGTGGAGTAGGCGATGGCGAGGCCGACGACGGCGTAGATCGCCCACGGGTGCAGCGTCCAGTGGAACATCGACTGGGCCATGGCGGTGCCGACGTCGCGCGGGCTGTGTCCGGGCAGGCCGTCGCGGTAGTAGGTCAGGGGCTCAGTGGCGCCGTAGAACATGAGACCGATGCCCATGCCGGCGGCGAACATCATGGCGATCCATGAGGAGGTGCGGAACTCGGGCGCCTCGTCGGCACCGCCGAGCCTGATGGTGCCGAACTTGGAGAAGGCCACGAAGAGGATGAAGGCGACGAAGACGGTGCCCAAGAGGATGAAGGCCCGGCCGAAGTTCTCCAGCAGCCCGGTCAGGGCGGTGGAGGCGAGGTCCGCGAAGGACCCGGGCGAGGCCAGGCCCCAGGCGACGACGGCGAGCGCGATGAGCCCGGCGGGCAGGGCGACGGCCCAGTCGATGCCGTTGGGGGGATCGTCGTCGTCGACGTCAGGGGCCTGGGTCTCCAGCGGCACGGGCACGGCGGTCCCCGCGGCGGTGGCGACGAGGAGGTCGGCGAGCTCGCTGGCGGCGCTCGGCGCCGGTGCTTCGAGCCCGGGCTCCTGGGTCGTGTCGGTGGTGGTCTGGTCCGGGCTGTGGCCCTCGGTCATGCGTACCTCTCGACGGCGTTCAGCCCGGGCAGCGGCGGGGCGCGACAGGCGCGTGACCGCCGTGCGGCCGCCAGGGAGACAGGGGCGAACCGGGCTCTGACGCCCTTGACGCTAGCGCACCCACGCCATCGGGGTCTCGAAACGCGAGACTGCTCACGTCATGAGGTGGCCCGCTCCCAGGGCTCGACGGGGCCGTCAACGACGACGAACAGGGGGTGGGGTGCTGCTCGGTCAAGGCGGTCGAGCCACTCGGGGGCGCGCACGCTCACCTTGCGGCGCAGGTGCTCGAGCTCGAGGTCGAGCTGTCCGCTGGTGACGGTCAGGGCGCCGTCGGTGGCGGGCAGGGCGATGACGAGCTCACGGCGGAAGCGGTAGCCGCGACGGTCGGCCTCGTCGGCCAGGCCGTGGAGGTAGGCGGCGATGAGGGCGGCGGGGGTCGGGGGCGCGAGGGCGGTGCCGACGGGGCTGCCGACGGCCCCAGGGGTCGGGGCGTCGTCGGGGCCCCCGGTGGCGTGGGGCACCCGGGTGGGCCCGGCAACCCGGGCGGGTCGACCGGCCCCGGGGGCCGGGGCGGAATCGCCCGCCCCGGAGGTCGGGGCGGGCCCAGCCGCCCCGGTCCTCCGGAAGCGCTCAAGCTGGGGGTGGTGGCGGTAGCCGGTGGTCTCACCCCGCAGGACCTTCTGGGCGAGCAGGGCCTCGCGCCACCCGGCGACAAGGGCCGCCCGGTCAAGCAGGCTCGGATGCAGGCTCCACAGTCTCAACGCTTCTCCTCTTCGGGCTCGGGGGCGCCTGCGGACGCCGCCGTCGCCCGGCGCAGGGCACCGTCAGTAGACAACGACGTAGGTGCCTGAGGGGATGTTGTCGTGGATCCACTTGGCGTCCTGGATCCGCAGGCGCACGCAGCCGTGGGAGACGTGCCCGCCCAGGGTGCCGTCCTTGATCCGGTAGGTCCCCTGGTAGTAGAGGACCGAGTGGAAGAGGTAGTCGCCGTGGAACTGGGTCCACCAGTACGCGGTGTAGCCCGAGCCGAAGGAGCTGCCGCGCGAGCCGATGGCGAAGGTGCCGTGGACGGTCGGTGTCGCGGGGGCGCCGACGGAGCAGGGCCAGTCGTGGTGGGGCTGCCAGGCGCCGTCGCGCCAGTAGAAGGTCATGCAGTGCGGGGCGCTGGTGTCCACGACGATGAGGTAGTTCGTCGGGCTGTACAGGGTGCGCGCATGCTCCCAGTCGGCGGCGAAGCCCTCGCGGTCGCTGACCCAGAAGCCGTCCCAGGCGTCGAAGTAGTTCCACCGCCCGCCGATGCCCAGCCAGCCGGTGGCCATCGCACCACCCTGCTCGGGGTCCAGGTAGTACCAGTCACCGGCCTGGAGCCACCCCACGGTCATCGCACCGGTGCTGGCCAGGTGGTACCAGTGGGTGCCGTCGTTCAGCCAGCCGGTCGCCATCGCCCCCGTGCTCAGGAAGTGGTACCAGGTCCCCCCGACGTCCTGCCAGCCGGTCGCCATCGCGCCGGAGGCGCCGAGGTAGAACCAGGTGCTGCCCTCACGCACCCACGTCGAGGACATGAGCGCCCCGTAGGAGGTGAAGCGGTACCAGGTGCCGCCGACGTCCTGCCAGCCGGTGGCCATCGCACCGGAGTCCTTCAGGAAGTACCAGGTGCTGCCCTGCGCCAGCCACCCGGTACGCATGACGCCCGAGGTGTCCAGGAAGTACCAGCTCGCACCCTCGCGCTGCCAGCCGGTGCGCACACCGGCGTCCGACGACAGGTACCAGCGGCCCTCAGGATCACGCCACCAACCACGCGCCACGTGACCGGTCGCGTCGAAGGCGTACGTGACACCATTGATCTCCATCACCTGGTTGGTCACCGGCTGGCCGTCAGCACCGACGTACCGCCAGCCCTGCGCATCACGCACCCACGTCCCAGAGGCCTGGGTGTCGGCTGTCTCCTCCGCCGACGCCGGCGCGGCCGCCTCCTGCGCGGACTCGTCCGCCGGGTCCACGGCCTGCGGGGCAGGCGGCTCGGTGGCCGGGTCTGCGGGGGCCTCGTCGGTACTCGGGGTGGCGACGTCGGAGGCGGTGGGGGCCGCCGGATCGTCGGGAGTGCCGGGGGCCGCCGGGGCCGGGGCGGTGGGATCAGCCGGGGTCGCGTAGGCGGACGGGTCCGAAGAGACGTCGGAGGGAACGACGGCGACGGCCGGAGCACCTGCGCCAAGGGCGAGGGCCAGCAGCGCGACAGCCGGAAGTGCAAAGCCACGAACAGATCTGGACATCTCATTCTCCTGCGTTGGAGAGGTGTGCGGGACACTGACGAACGGCGGACCCCCAGACTACCCGCTGGCGCGGAGCCGGGAGGGAGGTTTGTCAGGTGGGTCGCCGATGGCGGGGAGCGCGCGCCAGCTGCGGGAGGGCGCGCTGATCCGGGCGTCAGGAGACCGCTACGGGTGGCGACATGCGCGTCCGCGAGTCGGTACGCCCGCCCCGATCTCAGACCTTGTATCGGAGCCCGCAGCGAGCGCCCGCTAGTGGGACGTTAACGCCGCCCTTGCGTGTCAAGCGTCATCAGCTTCTGCGGATCGGGGCACGGGACGAAACCCACGCCCGCATAGATCTCGTGCGCGTCCACGGTAGAGAGCATGAAGCGCCTGAGCCCCAGCGGCCGGATCGCATCGACGATCACCTTCGACAGCGCGGTCCCGATGCCTCGGCCCCGCACCTCCCGTGCGATGTAGACGTCGCAGAGCCAACCGAGGGTCACGCCATCTGTCACGACCCGCGCGTAGCCAACCTGCTTATCGTCCGAGTCGTAGACGCCGAAGTTCACTGACGCGTCCGCCGCCCGAGACACGACATCAAACGAGCGACCCGCCGCCCAGTACGTATCGGTCGACAGCCACTCGTGCACGGCAACGAGATCGAGACGCGAGGGGTCAGTATCGACGACAAATCCGTCATGAAGGCTGACGTGTACCTCGATGTCGGTCACGTTCACACCGACCTCACCAGATCGTCGCACCTGTTTCCGCTCTCCTCTTCGGGGTCGGGGGCTCCGGGGAGAGCCTCATCGAGGGCGTCGTGCACGCTCCGGTGACGGAAGCGGAAACCGCTGGCCTCCAGGCGCGCGGGGCGCACGTCGGCATCGGCCAGGAGCAGGCCGTCGGCCGCGTCCGGCCCCAGGGCGGCGCGCAGCAGCGGGGCCGGGGCGGGCAGGAGGTAGGGGCGGTGCAGGCGCCGGGCGAGCGCGCGGCCAATCTCCTCGGCGGTTGCCGGGACGGGGCCAGCGAGGTTGACCGGGCCAGCGAGGCCGGTGTCGAGCAGGTGGAGGATCGCACGGACCTCGTCGGTCAGGGAGATCCAGGGCCACACCTGCCGTCCGTCTCCCAGTGGTCCTGCCACGCCCAGGCGCGTGAGCGCCAGGAGCGGGCGCAGAAGGGCGTCGGGGTGGATGACGGAGGCGCTGCGTACGAGCGTGACCCGGGTGACGTCGTCGGCACGCAGGGCCTCGCGCTCCCAGGCTGCGCACAGCCCTGGCAGGAAGCCGTGACCCGGTGGGGACTGCTCGGTGAGGACCTGGCCCGGGGCACTGCCGTAGTAGCCGACGGCGGAGGCGGACAGGAGGGCGGGGGCCGCGGTCCCGAGCTCGCGCAGGGCATGCACGACGGTCCGTACGGGGTCACGGCGGGAGACGGCCAGCGCGCGCCGTCGGGACCGGGTCCAGGGCAGGTGGCCGATGCTGGTCCCGTTGAGGACGACGACGGCGTCGGCCCCGTCGAGGACCGCGGGGCTGAGGAGACGGCGGGCCGGGTCCCAGGAGCGGTCGACGACGGCGCGGGCAGCGGGGTGCGCGTCACCGGTGGAGGCCGTGGCACGGGTGGGGCGAACGAGCCTGGTGACGCGGTCGCCGCGCGTCACCAGGGCCTCGACGAGGCGGGTCCCGATGAGACCGCGGGAGCCGGCAACGATGACGTGCATGC
>CALEXZ010000010.1 GCA_937926195.1 uncultured Actinomyces sp. | reverse complement strand
GCATGCGGCCGGCCTTGCCCCAGTTGATGTTGGACTGCTCGGCGTTGCCGACCTCGCCGACGGTCGCGCGGCAGGCGGCCTCGACGTTGCGGATCTCGCCGGAGGGCATGCGCAGCTGCGCGTACTTGCCCTCCTTGGCCACCAGCTGCACGGAAGTGCCGGCGCTGCGGGCGATCTTGGCGCCGCCACCGGGGCGCAGCTCGACGGCGTGCACGACCGTACCGGTGGGGATGTGGCGCAGCGGCAGGTTGTTGCCGGGCTTGATGTCCGCGTTCGGACCGGCCTCGACGATGTCGCCCTGGGCGAGCTTGTTGGGGGCGATGATGTAGCGCTTCTCGCCGTCCACGTAGTGCAGCAGAGCGATGCGGGCGGTGCGGTTGGGGTCGTACTCGATGTGAGCGACCTTGGCCGGCACGCCGTCCTTGTCGTGACGACGGAAGTCGATGACGCGGTAGGCGCGCTTGTGGCCGCCGCCCTTGTGGCGGGTGGTCACGCGACCGGAGTTGTTGCGGCCGCCGGACTTGCTCAGCGGGCGGACGAGGGACTTCTCCGGCTCGCTGCGCGTGATCTCGACGAAGTCG
Source organism: uncultured Actinomyces sp. (assembly GCA_937926195.1). Taxonomy (GTDB): domain Bacteria; phylum Actinomycetota; class Actinomycetes; order Actinomycetales; family Actinomycetaceae; genus Actinomyces. Next base: position 3,474 of record CALEXZ010000010.1, on the reverse strand, counting down.
GCCACGGAGGAGCCGCGACGCCCCGGCGTCGTCGGCTTGTACTTACGGATTCCCATGTCGATTCTTTACCTTCCGTGTCACTTCGCCACGTCGCCAAAGATGTCGATGGTGCCCTCACGCAGCGTGACGATCGCGCGCTTGGTGTCCTTCGACTTGCCCATGCCCGTGCGAGTACGGCGGGTCTTGCCCTGACGGTTCTGGGTGTTCACGGACTCGACCTTGACACCGAAGATGGCCTCGACGGCCAGCTTGATCTCGGTCTTGTTCGAACCAGGCGCGACGATGAACGTGTACTGGCCACGGTCCATGCAGGCGTAGGACTTCTCGGAGACGACCGGCGCGATGATGACGTCGCGCGGGTTCTTGCTCTTCTCGAGGCTCACTTGGACTCCTCCTCGCCCTTGCCGAGGAAGGTGTCCAGGGCGCCGGCAGTGAAGACGATGTCGTCGTTGACGAGCACGTCGTAGGTGTTGAGCTGGTCGGCCCAGGTCACGAGGACGTCGGGCAGGTTGCGCAGGCTCAGGACGGACAGCTCGTCCGTGCGCTCCACGACCACGAGGGCCTTGCGGTCCGTGAGGTTGCGCAGGCCAGCGAGGGCGCCCTTGGTGGAGGGGGTCTCGGAGGCCAGGAACTCGGTGATGACGTGGAGGCGGCCGTTGCGGGCGCGGTCGGACAGGGCGCAGCGCAGGGCCGCGGCCTTCATCTTCTTGGGGGTGCGCTGGCTGTAGTCGCGCGGCTGTGGGCCGTGCACGACACCGCCGCCCACGAACTGCGGGGCGCGGGTCGAGCCCTGGCGGGCGCGGCCGGTGCCCTTCTGGCGGTAGGGCTTTCGGCCACCGCCGCGGACATCGCCGCGGGTCTTGGTGGCGTGGGTACCCTGGCGGGCCGCCGCGAGCTGGGCGACGACAACCTGGTGCATGAGGGGGATGTTGAGGTCGACGTCGAAGATCTCGGCGGGAAGCTCGGCGGTGCCGGTCTTCTGGCCCTTCGAGTCGACGATGTCGACGGACAGAACGTCAGCCATGGTCTCAGGCTCCCTTCACCGCGGTGCGGACGACGACGACCGAGCCCTTGGGGCCGGGGATGGCGCCGTTGACGAGGAGGACGCCCTTGTCGGCGTCGACACCGCGAACCTTGAGGTTCTGGACGGTGGTGGTGGCGTGGCCCATGCGGCCGGCCATGCGCAGGCCCTTGAAGATACGGCCAGGGGTGGCGCAGGCACCGACGGAACCGGGCTTGCGGTGGTTGCGGTGCGCACCGTGGGAGGCGGAGACGCCCTTGAAGCCGTGGCGCTTCATGACTCCCGCGAAGCCCTTGCCCTTGGAGGTGCCCTGCACGTCCACGAGCTGGCCGACCTCGAAGACGTCGGCGCCCAGCTCCTGTCCGGGGGTGAACTCGCCGGCGAGGGAGGTGCGGATCTCGGCCACGTGGCGGCGCGGGGCGACCCCGGCCTTGGCGAAGTGGCCCTGGAGGGGCTTGGTGACCTTGCGCTCGTCGATCTCGCCGAAGGCGAGCTGGACGGCCTCGTAGCCGTCGGTCTCAATGCTGCGGACCTGGGTCACGACGTTGGTGTCGACGCGCACGACGGTGACGGGACGCACGACGCCGTCCTCGTCCCAGATCTGCGTCATGCCGAGCTTGGTGCCGAGCAGCGCCTTGGCAGGCGCGGCCGGAGCCGGCTGGTTAAGCGTAGTCATGGCTTCAGTCCTCAGAGCTTGATCTCAATGTTGACGTCCGCGGGCAGGTCGAGTCGCATGAGCGAGTCGACGGCCTTGGGCGTCGGGTCGACGATGTCGATCAGCCGCTTGTGCGTGCGCATCTCGAAGTGCTCGCGGCTGTCCTTGTACTTGTGGGGCGACCGGATGACGCAGAACACGTTCTTCTCGGTCGGCAGCGGCACCGGGCCCACGACCGTCGCACCTGCGCGGGTCACGACGTCGACGATCTTGCGCGCCGAGCTGTCGATGACCTCGTGGTCGTAGGACTTGAGCCGGATGCGGATCTTCTGTCCCGCCATGGCGCCAAACCTCTCTTACTTTCGGGCGACCGGTCCACGCGCTCGGGCGTGTCGCAAGCGCGACGCTCCACGGGGCTCTCTCATGAGGGAGGGTGGGCCGGTCTGGACACACGGAAACCCGTTCAGGAGGAACGGGTCCGTCAGAATGGATCCCGGGTGACCCCCGGGGCGGCACAGCCATGAGCATGCGTGAGCGTGCCCTTGGCCGGCCGGATTACGTTATCAGGGCTCGCACGGGCAGCGGAACCCGAGACAGGACCTAGAGGCTGTGAGTCCGCCCACTGGCACCCGCGCTCGGGCGTGTCGCGCCCACCACCGGGATCTCCGTCGTGTCGATGAGCTCCTGATCATCTGAGCGACCAGACGGCTCCGACAGGGACGCGATCTCCTCCAGAAGCGCCAGGTTCTCGGCCTCGGAGACCTCCTGCGGGACCGGCAGGTCAGTGAACCAGCGCCGGGGCTCCACGCCGGCGTCGTCGTCCATCCAGTTCCGCATCTGCTCCTCCCAGGTCTGGGGGCGCGGCTCCTGCTCCTCGTCCCGCTTGCGGGCCAAGGCTCGTTCCTTGCGCTCCTTGGCCCGGGCAGCCGCGTAGCCCGAGCGCCACAGGTACAGCCCGACGGCGACGAGGCCTCCCGCCAGCGCGACGATCCACCAGGGGAAGTGCGGGATGTCAGGGCGCTTGCCCGCCGCCGCGACGTCCTTGGCCGGGGTCGGGTAGATGCGCTCACCGGTCAGCAGGATGCGGTGGGTGTTGATGCCCAACGGCGTGCAGGTCACCAGGGTGAGAAGGTCCTTGCCCTCCTCGACGCGCAGCGCCTCGGTCTCCTCGGGCTCCACGACCTTGGTGCTGGTGACCCGATAGGTGAGGACCTCCCCGAAGACCTCGACGATGAGACTGTCACCGTCCTTGACCTTGTCCAGGTTGGTGAACATGGTGGCCTCGGCCAGGCCCCGGTGCCCGGTGATGACCGAGCGGGTTCCCTCTCCCCCGACCGGCAGCGAGGTGCCCTCCAGATGCCCCAGGCCCTTGAGCAGGGTGTCGTCCGCAGTGCCGTGGTAGACGGGCAGGTCCAGGGAGATCGCGGGGATCTTGAGGCGGGCCATGAGGCCCTCGTTGTTGGCCTTGAGGATTGAGCCGTAGTTCAGGGAGCTGTCAGAACTCGAGCCGGCACCGGTGGGGACGTGGTTGTTGGCCTCGAGGACCGCGCCGGCGGAGAGCGCCTCGTTATAGGCGTGGGCCTGGGCGATCTGGGTCTTGGCGTCGGGCCGAGCGTCGTCGACCTGGGCCGAGTAGTCGGCAGTCACCTTCGACTGGTTGTACTGGGAGATCCATGAGGCCGCCGTCGGGTAGGCCAGCAGCCCCATGCCGGCGATCGCCATGATGGAGGTGATGAGCGCCGAGACCGACAGGCGCCAGGCACGATGACGGCGGTGCTTCTGGACGCTCGATGCGCGC
>CALEXZ010000009.1 GCA_937926195.1 uncultured Actinomyces sp. | reverse complement strand
CCACCGGGGGTCGAGCCAGCGGGCGGCCCCACACCCACCACACACCACACCCACGGCCCCCAACCCACCAACCACCCGAGCCGGGATAGGCTGTGTGCAGACGCCCCAGAAGGGCAATCCGACGTCATCTGAATGAGAGAACAGCATGGCCGATGACAGGCGACAGGGCTCCCACCGTCCCAGGCAGGGCGGGCACAGCGACCGTCACGGGTTCGGTCACCGGCGCTGGTCAGACTCCAAGGACCGGCGCGATGGCAGTGGCCGGGGAGAGCGTCGTCCCTACCGTGACGACGACTCGCGCCGTTCCTCCGGTGAGGGTGGAGGTCGGACCTATGGGGACGGCGAGCGCCGCTCCTACCGCGACGGCGAGCGTTCCGGGCGCGGCGGACGCCACGGGGAGCACCGCTCCAACGCCGAACGGCCCCGGCGCGGGTGGGGCACCGAGCGTGGGGGCGCGGGTTCTCGCGACGGGCGTCGCGACAGGGACGCGCGCCGTGACTCCCGTCCGTCGCAGCGCCAGCGTGTCCCCGAGCCCCCGGTCGCCGAGGACGTCGTCCCGCAGGACCTTGAGCCCTCAGCGCGTCGCGAGCTGCGCGCGCTCGGACGGGCCAACGCGGAGAACGTCGCCCGCCACCTCGTCATGGTCCAGCGGCTGCTGGAGGAGGACCCCGAGCTGGCCTTCCAGCACGCCCGGTACGCCGCCTCGCACGCCGGACGTGTGGCGGTGGTCCGCGAGTCCGCAGGCATCGCCGCGTACCTGTCCGGGCACTACGTCGAGGCGCTGAGGGACATCCGTGCCGCCCGACGGCTGTCGGGTCTGGACCTGCACCGCGCCATCGAGGCGGACTGCGAACGCGCCCTGGGCAACCTCGGCCGCGCGCTCAAGGCAGCCGCGGAGGCCGACCCGCGCCAGCTCGACGACACCGAGGAGGCCGAGATCGCCATGGTCGTCTCGGGCGTCCGCCACGAGATGGGCGAGACCGAGCTCGGGCTCGTCGTCATCGAGGAGGCGATCATGATGTTCCGCGGCGATCGCGAAACCCTGCGCCGCCTGCACTCCGTGAGGGCCGACCGCCTCGAGGAGCTCGGTCGCGTCGAGGAGGCGCAGGCCGTGCGTGAGCGCATCGGCGTCGGCACCGAGGCCCTTATGGAGGACGTCGCCGTCTACGACATCGAGGACGAGCCGGCTGAGGACGAGCCGGCTGAGGGCGGCCCCGCCGACGTCGCGCCCGCCACCACCGAGGCAGACGACGAGACGCCCGGCACCGAGCCGGCCACCCCCGACGACGAGGATGAGGACGAGAGCTGGTCCGCGTCCTTCGTCGAGCGCGTCGAGGCCGAGATGGCCGAGATCCTCGGCGAGACGGACGCTCTCACAGACCCTGACGCCGTGGCCGACCCCGGTGGCGGCACCCAGGACGAGGAGGACTGAGCACATGACCACGACCGGCTCCTCGCGCACCCGGGCCGTCCTGCTGGGCTGTGAGCGTCCCCTGGCCCAGGCCTACGACAGCGCGCTGCTGGACCTCGACGGTGTGTGCTTCGCCGGCGACGCCGAGGTCCCGCACGCCGCCGACAGCGTCAACGGGGCGCGCGCTGCAGGGATGCGGCTGTGCTTCGTCACCAACAACGCCTCCCGCGCCCCGCAGACGGTCGTCGACAAGCTCCGGCGCAACCGGATCCAGGCCGAGGCCGGCGAGGTCTTCTCCGCCGCCATGGACGCCGCCGCCCTGCTGCGCGAGCACCTGGAGCCGGGGGCGAAGGTCCTCGTTGTCGGCGGCGAGGGCGTGCGCCAGGCCCTGACCGACGAGGGCTACGTCGTCGTCGCCAGCGCCACCGAGGAGCCCGCGGCGGTCGTCCAGGGATGGGACCCCGCCGTCGACTGGGCCATGCTCTCCGAAGGCTGCTACGCCATCACTGCCGGCGCGCTGCACGTGGCCACGAACACGGACGCGACCCTGCCCACCGAGCGCGGCTTCGCCCTGGGCAACGGCAGCCTCGTGCGGGCCGTCGCCAACGCCACCGGCAAGGACTTCCTCGCCGCCGGCAAGCCGCACGCCGGGATCTACCAGCGGGCACTGCGGCGCTCCGGGGGCCAGCGGCCCCTCGCCGTCGGCGACCGCCTCAACACCGACCTCACCGGGGCCCGTGCCAGCGGCATCCCGGGCCTGCACGTGCTCACCGGCGTCAGCAGCGCGCGCGACGTCGTCCTCGCCGTCCCGGCCGAGCGCCCCGCCTTCGTGCACACCGACCTGCGCGGCCTGCTCGAGCCCCACCCGCAGCCCGTCCGCGACAGCGACGGCACCTGGCGCTGCGGCACCGCCTCCGCCCGTGTCGCCCAGGGCCGCATCGAGGTCGACGGCGCCCGGCTGCCCAGCGGCGGCGCCACCCTCGGGCTCGACGCCTACCGCGCCCTCGTCAGCGCCGCCTGGGAGCACCAGGACACCGCGCAGGGCGCCGGTCCCGACGTCCTGGACGTCCCCGAGATCACCGTGACCGACGAGGTCGCCCAGCCGTGAGCCCCGAGGCGTCGGGCCCCCGCCCGGCTCCGCCCGGCGGAGCACCGCGTCCCGTCCCCGCCCCGCCGAGCGCGGCGGCCGCCCAGGAGACGGCCAGCGGTCTCGAACGCGACGCCCAGCGCCTGCGCGAGCGTCTCGAGCAGATCGAGGCCCTCCCGCTGGAGGAGCGCGCCGCCGGGCTCGCCCGCGTCCACGAGGACCTCGCCGCCACGCTGCGAGCGGCGGAGGGCTGAGATGGCCAGGCTCATCCGCATCGACTCCGAGCTCGTGCGCCGGGGGCTGGCGCGCTCGCGCGCCCACGCCGCCCAGATGGTCACCGACGGCCACGTCACCCTCGACGGCGTCGTCGTCACCAAGCCCGCCCGCCAGGTCGACCCCGCCCAGGCCATCGAGGTCATCACCCCCAGCGGGGACGACTACGTCTCCCGCGGCGCCCACAAGCTCGCCGGTGCCCTCGACCTGCTGGCCGAGCGCGGCATCGCCCCGCGCGTGGAGGGCCGCCGGTGCCTGGACGCCGGGGCCTCGACCGGCGGCTTCACCGACGTGCTCCTGCGCCGGGGCGCGGCCCACGTCGTCGCCGTCGACGTCGGCTACGGCCAGCTCGCCTGGTCCCTGAGGTCTGACGAGCGGGTCACCGCCCTGGACCGCACCAACGTCCGCACCCTGGACCCCGCGGCCGTGGCCCCCGCCCCCGGCCTCGTCGTCGGGGACCTGTCCTTCATCTCGCTCACCCTCGTCCTACCTGCCCTGGTGGCCGCGGCGGCCGACGACGCCGACCTGCTGCTCATGGTCAAGCCCCAGTTCGAGGTCGGCAAGGATCGCCTCGGGCACGGGGGAGTGGTGCGCGACCCCTGCCTGCACGTCGAGACCGTGCTCACCGTCGCCGAGGCCGCCCACACGCTCGGCCTCGGGGTCGAGGCCGTCGTCGCCTCCCCGCTTCCCGGCCCCGCCGGCAACGTCGAGTACTTCATCTCCATGCACGCCGGGCGCAGCGGCGCCCCCGACGACCTCGTCGGCGACGCGCTCACGGCACAGGCCCGCCAGGCCGTAGAGCAGGGGCCCGCCGGACCCGGTAGGAAGCGCGCTCATGAGCGGAGGAACCCGTGACACCCACACCCACGCCCGGCCTTCGTCGTGTGCTCGTCGTCCAGCGTGAGCACAACGACCAGCCTGTGCCCGCCTCCCGCCGCACCGGCTCCACCGCGCTCGTCAGTGAGCGGGTGCGCGCCGCCCTGCGTGCCCACGGCGTCGAGCCCGTCGGCCTGGGTGCCTCCAGCGCTGACCTCGTCCTCGTCCTGGGAGGCGACGGCACGATCCTGCGCGCCTGCGAGATCGCCCGCGACCTCGACGTGCCGCTGGTGGGTATCAACACCGGCCACGTCGGCTTCCTCGCCGAGGCGGACCCGCACGACGTCGAGCAGGTCGTCGCCGACCTCGTCGCCGGGCGGTACACCGTGGACGAGCGCATGACCATCGACATCGAGGTCGAGAACCCCGACGGGAGCATCATCCGCGGCTGGGCTCTCAACGAGGCCGCGCTCGACAAGCGCGACCGGGCCCGCATGCTCCAGCTCGCCATCGGCGTCGACGGCCAGGCCGTGTCCTCCTTCGGCTGCGACAGCCTGCTCTTCTCCACCCCCACCGGCTCGACCGCCTACGCCTTCTCCGCCGGTGGCCCCGTCATCTGGCCCGAGGTCGAGGCCCTGCTGCTCGTCCCGGTCGCCGCCCACGCCCTGTTCACCCGCCCGCTCGTCGTCGGACCCCGCTCCTGCCTCGAGGTGCACGTGAAGGACACCGGGCTCCACCAGGCCGAGATCTGGTGCGACGGGCGGCGCATGCTGCCGGTGCCGATCCACAGCATCGTGCGCGTGCGCCGCGGGGAACGGACCGTGCGCCTGGCCCGGCTCAACGACGCCCCCTTCTCCGAGCGTCTCGTGCGCAAGCTCGCCCTCCCGGTTGCCGGCTGGCGCGAGACCTCCCCGCAGTCCCGCCTCAGTGAGGGCGGCGCGCCGTGATCGAGTCCCTGCGCATCGAGGACCTCGGCGTCATCGAGCGGGCCGACCTGCGGCTGAGCCCCGGCCTGACCGCCCTCACGGGGGAGACCGGGGCCGGCAAGACCATGGTGCTCACCTCCCTGGGGCTGCTGCTGGGCGAGCGCGCCGACTCCAGCATCGTGCGCACCGGGCGTGAGCGCACGCTTGTCGAGGGCACTTTCGCGCTCGACCCGGGCTCCCGCGCCGCCCAGCGCGCCGTTGACGCGGGGGCCGAGCTCGACGAGGACCTCCTCATCGCCTCACGCACCGTGCCCGCCTCCGGACGCTCGCGGGCGCACCTGGGCGGACGCTCCGTGCCCTCCACCGTCCTGGGCGACGTCGGTGCCTACCTCGTGAGCGTCCACGGGCAGGCCGACCAGCTGCGCCTGCGCTCCGCCGCCGCCCAGCGCGCCGCCCTCGACTCCCTGGGCGGGCGCGAGCACGCCGCCCTGTGCCGCCGCTACGCCGAGGCCTACCGCAGGCTCGCCCAGTGCGAGCAGCGGCTGGCCCAGTGGCGTGCCGAGGCCGAGGACCGGGCCGAGGAGGCCGCCCGCCTGCGCCACTGGCTCCAGGCCGTCGAGGCGCTCGCACCCCAGCCCGGGGAGGACACCGCCCTGACCGCCGAGGCCGACCGTCTCGACCACGCCGAGGACCTGCGCCTGGCCGGACGGTCCGCGCGCGCCGCCCTCGCCGGAGACGAGGACGCCCCCGGGGAGGCTCCCGACGTCCTGGCGCTCATCGCCCACGCCGAGCGCTCCCTGGCTCCCGTCACCGACGTCGACCCGGTGCTCGCCGAGCTGGCGGCCCGTGCCCGCCAGCTGTCCGTGCTCGCCGCAGACATCGCCTCGGACCTGGGGGACTACCTCGCCTCCCTCGACGCCGACCCCGCCCGCCTGGCGTGGGTGCAGGACCGTCGCGGCGAGCTCGCCCGGCTGCTCAAGGAGGTCGGCGGACCCGGCGAGCAGATCGACGACGTCGACGCACTGCTGGCCTTCAGCGAGCGGGCCGCCGCGCGCCTGGCCCAGATCGACGGGCCCGAGGACGCCGAGGCCGTACTCGCGGCCGAGCGGCAGGAGGCGGAGGCCGCTCTCACGGAGCTCGCCCACCAGCTGACACAGGCCCGCCGGGCGCTGGCCGGCCGCCTGGAGGAGGCGGTGAGCACGGAGCTCGAGGGGCTCCAGATGACAGGGGCCCGCCTCGTCGTCGACCTCGAGGCCCTGGAGGCACCGGGACCCACAGGGGCCGAGTCCGTCGCCCTGATGCTGAGCGCGCACCCCGGGGCCCCCGCGCTGGCGCTGGGCAGAGGAGCCTCCGGCGGCGAGCTCAGCCGCATCATGCTGGCGCTCGAGGTCGTGCTCGCCGAGGCCGCGCGCACTCGGGACGCCCAGACGCCCGCGGCGGGCACCGGCTACCAGCGCACCCTCGTCTTCGACGAGATCGACGCCGGGGTGGGCGGGCGCGCCGCCCGTGAGATCGGACGCCGCCTGGCCCGACTGGCCCGCAGCCACCAGGTGGTGGTCGTCACCCACCTCGCCCAGGTCGCCGCCTGGGCGGACACCCACCTCGTCGTCCTCAAGGAGCAGGACCCCCAGGAGGAGACCACGGCCGCGGAGCCGTCGGACGGCGCCGTCACGGGCGGAACCCGCACCCGGGTCCTGGACGTTGACGGTCAGGAGCGGGTGCGCGAGCTCGCCCGCATGCTCTCCGGGCACGAGGACTCCGACGCCGCGCTGCGCCACGCCGCTGAGCTGCTGGAGGAGGCCTCCGTGGCACAATCCCAGGCGTGAGGAACCCGTTCCGCAAGCAGACGGTCTCGAACCCCGAGCGACCCGACGGCGTCGTCCGTGTGGACGCACGCACCAAGAGGCTGACCAAGAGGCTCCAGCCCGGGGAGGTCGCCGTCATCGACCACACCGACCTCGACCGCGTCGCGGCCGAGGCCCTGGTCGAGGCCGGGCCCGCGGTCGTCCTCAACGCGGCCCCCTCCGTCTCGGGCCGCTACCCCAACCTCGGCCCCGGCATCCTCCTGGAGGCGGGCATCCCCCTGGTCGACGACCTCGGTCCTGACGTCATGCGCCTGCGCGAGGGCCAGCGCGTCACCGTCGACCTCACCGACTCCGACACCCGCGGCACCGTCCGCCTCGTCGGCTCCGAGAACGTCCTCGCCCAGGGCACCGTCCAGACCGCCCAGAGCGTCGCCGACGCGATGGAGGCCGCCAAGGAGGGGCTGGCGGTCCAGCTCGAGGCATTCGCCGCCAACACGATGGAGTACATGCGCGGTGAGCGGGACCTGCTGCTCAACGGCGTGGGCATGCCGGACGTGCGCACCCCGATGAACGGGCGCCACGTCCTCGTCGTCGTGCGCGGCTACTCCTACAAGGAGGACCTGGTCGCCCTACGGCCCTACATCCGCGAGTACAAGCCCGTCATCATCGGGGTCGACGGCGGTGCCGACGCCGTCCTCGAGGCCGGCCTCACCCCCCACATGATCGTCGGCGACATGGACTCGGTGACGGACAAGGCGCTGCGCTGCGGCGCTGAGGTCGTCGTCCACGCCTACCGCGACGGGCACGCGCCCGGCCTGACCCGAGTGGAGGAGCTGGGTGTCGAGCACCTCGTCTTCGCGGCCACGGGCACCAGCGAGGACATCGCCATGCTCCTGGCGGACGCGGCGGGTGCCGAGCTCATCGTCGCCGTCGGCACGCACGTGACGCTGCTGGAGTTCCTCGACAAGGGCCGTGCGGGCATGTCCTCGACCTTCCTCACCCGGCTCAAGGTCGGCAGCCGTCTCATCGACGCCAAGGGCGTCTCGCACCTGTACCGCACCCGCATCTCCGGCTGGCAGCTGCTCCTGCTCGCCATGGCCGGACTCATTGCCCTCTTCGTCGCCCTGGCCTTCACGCCGGCCGGACAGACCTTCCTCGGCCTGTCGGGCGCCGTGTGGGACGAGCTGCTGACCTTCCTCCGCTCGCTGGTCGGCCTGAGACCGGACAGCCCCTCCGTCTGAGCCCGCGCCGTCACGTACCCGCAGAACACGACAGGCACATCATGATCGACTTCCGTTATCACCTCGTCTCCCTCATCTCCGTCTTCCTCGCCCTGGCCGTCGGAGTCGTGCTCGGCGCGGGCCCGCTGCAGAACTCGCTGGGCACTGCGCTCAACGACCAGGTGACCTCCCTGCGCGAGGACCGCAACCAGACCCAGTCACGTCTTGAGGCCACGGAGGCCGCCGTCAACGAGCGTGACGAGTACATTCACGCCGCAGCCGACACCCTGCTGCCCGGCACCCTCGAGGGACGCAGCGTCGCCCTGGTCATCCTGCCCGGTGCCCTGGGGGAGGACATTGACGCGGTCAGCACCATGCTTGAGAGCGCGGGCGCCAGCGTCGTGGGGCGCGTGAGCCTCACCAGTGCCTGGGCACAGACCTCGCGGGCGACCTACCGCTCGACCTACTCGGGGTCGGTGGCCGGGTACCTGGACTCCGCCTCCTCCGAGCCCAACACCATCCTCGGGCAGGCCCTGGGGGCCGCCCTCACCCGCACGGACCAGAATGCCTCGACGCTCACGAGCATGCTCACCGCCTCCGCGCAGGGCGCCCAGCCGCTCATGACCGTGGACGCCGAGCTCACCAGGCCCGCCGACGGCGTCGTCGTCATCGGTCCGCGCGCGAGCCAGCCCAAGGGCGGCGAGCCCAGCCCCACCCCGACGGAGGCTGAGGACCCCGCCGCCTGGAGCGCCGCCATGGCGGGTGTGGCTGCGACGGCCCCGACGGTGGTCGTGGGCTCCGCGGACGGGGCCGGCGACCTCGTGGCGGGGCTGCGTACCTCCGCGGCCTCGGTCACCACCGTCGACTCCGTCGGCCAGGCCGCCGCCGGGGTGTCCGTGCCGCTGGCCCTGGCGGGGGTCCTCAAGGGAGACACCGGCCACTACGGCTTCGACGACGGCGCCGACGCCGTCATGCCCCAGGTCCCGCGCACCAACCCGTGAGCCTAGGAGCGAGCCGCTGACGGCCTGTCCCGCACCGCGGGGCACCCACCCCGCGACGGAGGAGCCTTAGCCTGAGCCCATGAGCACCTGCGTCTCCGCCCGCCGCCCGCCGTCCCAGGCCCCCGCCGCCCTCGTCGGCCTGAGTGCGACCGTGCTGGGCAGCCAGGGCCTGCGTGCGCCGCGCCGGGCCGGCCAGCTCCTTGAGCGCACCAACTTCCACGGGCGCACCGTGAGCCTGCGCGGTGGGGCCGGTGTGGCCCTGGGCGCCGTCGCCGCCCCTGCCTGGACCGCCGCCCTTCACGCCCGTCGGCCCTCCACGGCCCTGCCTGCCCTGGCGGGCGCCGTCGCCGCCGCCTGCGGTGGCCTGGCCGGGCTCGTCGACGACCTCGACGCCGGGGCCCACGACGGTGACGTCCCCGCCAAGGGCCTGCGCGGGCACCTCGGCGCCCTGCGCCAGGGACGGGTGACCACCGGGGTGCTCAAGATCGGTGTCATCGGTGCCGGGGCGGTGGCGGCCGGAGGCCTGCTGGCGGCCGGGCGGCGGCGGCCCGGGCGCACGGCGTCGGCCGTGGCCGACGCCGTCACCAGCGCCGTCGTCATCGCCTCCTGGGCCAACCTCCACAACCTGCTCGACCTGCGGCCGGGCCGCGCGCTCAAGACCGGCCTGCTCGTGACGACGCCGCTGGCCGTCGCACCCGGTGGCGAGGCCAGCCGGGTGCTGGCGGCGGGTGCCGCGGGTGCCGCCGTGGCCGCCCTGCCCGAGGACCTGGCCGAGGACACGATGCTGGGCGACACGGGTGCCAACGCCCTGGGAGCGCTCGTGGGCACGAGCCTGGCGGCGCATCCGGCCGCGGCCCTGCGCCTGGCCGCCGCCTGCCTGGGAGCAGGGCTCGTCCTCGCCAGCGAGAGGATCTCCTTCAGCAAGGTCATCGCGGCCAGCCCCGTGCTCAACGCCCTCGACACCCTGGGGCGACGTGCGCAGTGACAAGGCCCCGGCGGGTGCCGGGCTGGCACCCGAGGGGCAGGCCGACACCGGTGCCCGTGCCGGGCGGCGCGGCCTGGCGGGGGCCGCGGGAGGTGTCGCCGGACTGACCCTGGCCTCGCGGCTGCTGGGCTTCCTGCGCTGGGTCGTGCAGGCCTCGACGGTGGGGGCGGGCAGCGTCGCCGGTGCCTACGCGACCGCCAACCAGGTCCCCAACGTCCTCTACGAGGTCGTCGTCGGAGGAGCCCTGGCCGCCACCACCGTCCCGCTCCTGGCGGCCTCCGTCGCGCGCGGCGAGACGGAGCGCACGAGCCGCACCGTCAACGGGCTGCTCGGGCTCGTGCTCCTCGTCCTGGTCCCCCTCGGCGTGCTCCTCGCCCTGGCCGCCGAGCCGGTCGCCGGCCTCTTCCCCGTGTCCGCCGACGCCGAGCCCGAGACCCAGCGCGCGCTCGTGGCCTCCTTCCTGCGCATGTTCGCGCTCCAGGTGCCCCTGTACGGCGTCGGCGTCGTCCTGTCGGGGGCCTTGCAGGCCCACGGGCGTTTCACCTGGCCCGCGCTGACCCCGATCGCCTCCAGCCTCGTCGTCATGGCCACCTACGGCGTCTACGGGACGATGACGGGCGCGCCGTCGGCGGGTGCTGCCGGGGCCGCGGCCCTCCACGTGCTCGGCTGGGGCACCACCGCCGGTGTCGCCGCCCTCAGCCTGCCGCTGCTGTGGCCCGCCCGGCGCCTGGGACTGAGCCTGCGGCCGAGCCTGCACCTGGAACGGGGCGTCCTGCGCCGCGTCGCACAGCTCGGCGGCGCGGGCCTGCTCACCCTCCTGGCCCAGCAGCTGAGCGTGCTGGCCGTGCTCGCCCTCGCCCGCGCCGGCGGGCAGTCGGGCACCGTCGCCGTCTACCAGTACACCCAGGCCGTCTACCTGCTGCCGCACGCGGTCCTCGCCGTCCCCGTCGCCACCGTGCTCTACCCGCGCCTGTCCGCCGCCTGCGGCGCTGACGGGGGAGTGCGTGAGCGCGCCGCCGTGCGCTCCCTGGCCGGAGCCTCCACCGCCCTCGTGGCGGCGGTGGCGGTGGCCGGTGCCGGAGCCCTCATCGCCGTCAGCCCCGCAGCCGAGCGCTTCTTCACCCTGCTCACCGACGTCGACGGCATGTCGGAGGCCCTGGCGGCCCTGGCACCCGCCCTGGTCGGCTACGCGCTGCTCTACCAGGTCACGCGCGTCCTGTTCGCCGCGGACCGCGCCCGGGACGCCGCCCTGGCGGCGAGCGCCGGGTGGCTGAGCGTCACCCTTGTGTCCGTGGTGGCCGTGCGCTGGGGGGTGCCCGGCTCAGGCGACGGCCCCGCCACCCTCCTGGCCCTGGCTGTCGGACAGAGCGTCGGCATGTGCGTGGCCGGCGTCGCCCTGCTCGCGGCTCTCGCCCGTGCCCTGGGCCGCACGGTCCTGCGCCCGGTCCTCAGGTGCCTGGCCCTCGCGCTTCCCGTGGCCGCCGTGGGGGGACTGGCCTGCCGGGCCCTCGTCGCCGGAGCCACGACGACCGCGTCCTCGCTGGGACTGGCCCTGACGCTGGCGCTCCTGCTCGTGGCGGTGACGCTCACCGCCGTGACAGCCTGCGACCGGGACCTGATGAGGGTGCTGCGAAGCCCCGCGCCCGCCCGTGACCACCAGCCCGCACCGACCCAGGAGACACGACGATGAACCAGCGTCACGGCCAGAGCACCGACCGTCTGCGGGTGCTGGAGGTGGCAGGCTCCGCCGCCGGAGGGGTGCGCGCCCACCTCGCCGACTGCGCCCGCCTGCTCACGGCCGCGGGCCACGAGGTCGTCGTCGCGGCCCCGCCGGCGGTCACCGCCGTCGCCGACCTGGGCGGTGCCCGCACGCAGGACCTGAAGATCGGTCCCCGCCCGGGGCCCGGGGACGTCAAGGTCGTCAGCCGGATCGGTCTGCTCGCCCGCCGGGCGGACGCCGTCCACGCCCACGGTCTGCGCGCCGGGGCCCTGGCCGCCCTGGCCCTGGGACCTCGTCGCCGCGGCCGCACCCGGCTGGTCGTCACGGTCCACAACCGGCCGGTCGGCTCGCGCATGACGACCCTCGTCGGGGGCAGGCTCGCTGCCCTCGTGTCCGCACGGGCCGACGCCGTGCTCGCGGTCAGCCCCGACCTGGTCGACAGCGCCCGTGCACGTGGGGCGCAGGCGGTCGAGCTTGCCGTCATCCCCGCGCCGACACGCCCCGCCCGCGCCGTGGCGCCGACCGCCTCCTCCATCGAGTCGGCCTGGCGCGGCGCCCGCAGCAGGGTCCTCACGGTGGCACGACTGGCGCCCCAGAAGGGGCTCGACACCCTCCTGGACGCCGCCGCCCTCCTCGCCGAGCGCACGGGTCCCGCGCAGGGCCGACTCGTGTGGGCCGTGGCGGGGGCCGGCCCCCTGGAGGGCGAGCTCGCCCGGCGCATCGAGGCCGAGGACCTGCCGGTGCGCCTGCTCGGACGGCGCGAGGACGTGCCCGTGCTCATGGCCGCGGCCGACGTCGTCGTGCAGACGAGCCACTGGGAGGGCCAGCCGCTGACCATCCAGGAGGCCCTCAACGCGGGGGCTGCTGTCGTCGCCACGGATGTCGGCGGCACGGCCGTCACCGCCGTGGGCGGTGCGGTACTGGTCGAGCCGACGGCCCAGGCCCTGGCCGATGCCGTCCACCACCTGCTCCAGGACCCGCAGGCCCTGGCCGAGGCCCGCCGGGCGTCACGGCATGCGGCGCAGTCGCTGCCCGACCGCGAGCAGCTCGCCGAGCAGCTCGGGCGGGTCCTGCGGCCTCCGAGCGCCTGAGAGCGAGCCGTACACTCGTGGACGGTCGCGCCGCGGGGCTCCGCGCGACACCAGTGAGACGGAGGAGGAAGGCATGAGCGGGTACCCTGCCGAGCTGAAGGATGAGCCCGACTGCCGCCCGGTCTCGCAGACGCAGCGGGTGTGGAGCGGACCGATCTGCGCCGTCGACGACGAGCTCGTGCACCTGAGCCCGCACAGCGCGCCGGTGCGGCGCCAGACGGTGCTGCACCACGACGCCGTCACGGTGGTCGCCCTGCGGGAGGGACAGGCCTCCTCCCAGCAGGACGGCGGGGCCGAGATCCTCATGGTGCGCCAGTACCGCCACCCCGTGCGCGCCGACCTGTGGGAGATCCCGGCCGGGCTGCTCGACCTGGAGGACGAGGAGCCGGTGGCGGCGGCGCAGCGCGAGCTCGCCGAGGAGACCGACTACGAGGCGGCGCGCTGGCACGTGCTCGCCGACTACTTCGCCTCCCCGGGATTCACCACCGAGGGCGTGCGCTGCTTCCTCGCCCGGGGGCTGAGCGTGCTGCCGGCCCACCGGCGCACCGAGCGCGAGGCGGAGGAGGCCGAGTTCGTGCCCACGTGGTTCCGGCTCGACGACGTCGTCGAGGCCGTCCTGGACGGTCGGCTGCACAACCCGGCGACGGTCGTCGGGGCGCTTGCCGCCCAGCGCGCCCGGGAGCGCGGCTGGCAGGGGCTGCGCGAGCCCGGCGCCCCGCGGCTGCACAGCCCCAGGAGCCTGTAGCTCCCGTTGACGCCGGCCGCCGACACAACGGCGCTCTGCGTAAGGACAGCACCAGGAGACAGGGGAGAGCTGGTTAAATCACGTTAAACGATTGACGTCGGGGGGAGGGCCGCACACACTAAGGCCACGAGCGGCCGCACGGCTCGCTCGTCGCGCGTGGGGAGGAGGCGGACATGCCCAAGCTGTCGCAGGTGGCACAGCGCGCAGGCGTGTCCATCGCCACCGCCTCCCTCGTCCTGTCCGGCAAGGAGGAAGGCCGGGTCTCACCCCCGACGGCGCAGCGCGTCGTCAAGGCCGCCGCTGAGCTCGGCTACGTGCGCAACGCCCTGGCCGCGGGTATGCGCAGCGGCCGTACCTCGTCCATCGGGGTCGTCGCTGAGGGCGTCCTGTCCACCCCCTACGCCGTCGATATGATCAAGGCGATCCTCACCGCTGCGGCCGAGCGGGGCTGGTCCGTGCTCCTGACCGACGCGGGCAACGACCGCCAGCGTGCCCGCCAGGCCGTTCAGGAGATGCGCTCGCGCCAGGTGGACTACCTCATCCAGGCCGCCATGTACCACCGGCAGGTGGACGTCGCCCCAGACCTTCGCGACGTCGTCGTCCTCAACGGCTTCTCCAGCCGCCCCGGCGTACCCTCCGTCGTCCCCGACGAGACCCGGGCGGCCTTCGAGGCGACCGAGCACCTCATCACCCTGGGCCACACGCGCATCGCCCACATCACCGATACCTCGGGAGTGGTCGCCGTCGGGCTGCGCCTGCGGGGCTACCGCAACGCCCTGGACGCCCACGCCATCGCCTACGACGAGCACCGGGTCATCTACGGCGGGGAGAGCCCCCAGGAGACCGACGCCTCGGCACGCCGCCTGCTGGCGCTCAGCCCCAGGCCGACGGCCGTCTTCTGCTTCAACGACGGCATGGCCGCAGGCGTCTACCGCCAGGCCCACCGCGCCGGGCTGCGGATCCCCGAGGACCTGTCCGTCGTCGGCTTCGACGACCTCACCCTCATCTCCGCCAACCTCGATCCGGGCCTGACGACGATGCGCCTGCCCCACTACGAGATGGCGGACTGGCTCACCAGAGCCGTCATCGACGGCGGCAGCCAGAGCCTGCACCCCGGCATCACCCGGGTCGCGTGCCGCATGGTCCAGCGCGCCTCCACCGCGCCGCCCCCACCGACCGACCTCACCGCCTGATCCCACCGACTGCCCCCAGCGGCTGGCTCAGCCGCCCCCCACAGACTCCGTCCCGACCGGGCCGGATCCCCATCGCGCTCGGGCGCCCACCGTCCGACGCGTCCCACCAGGTGACACACGAAGGAGTGCCCCATGCTCACCAACCGCCGCACCTTCATCGGCCTCAGTGCCGCAACCGCCGTCGCCGCGACCCTTGCGGCCTGCTCCTCGCAGGCGGGCTCAGGCTCCTCCGGCTCCGGCGGCATCACGCTGTGGACCCACAACGGTGGCAACACCGAGGAGCTCGCCGTCGTCAACGACGCGGTCGCGGCCTTCAACGAGGCCAACCCCGATACCCCCGTGACGCTCAAGTCCTTCCCCCAGGAGTCCTACAACGACTCCATCGCCGCCGCGGCGGTCAGCGGGGACCTGCCCGACATCCTTGACCTCGACGGCCCGATCATGCCCAACTGGGCCTGGGCCGGGTACCTGGCGCCCCTGAGCATCGACACGACGCTCGAGGACGCGATCATGGACTCCGCCAAGGGCTACTGGAACGACACGCTCTACTCCGTCGGCCCCTACGACACCTCCCTGTGCTTCCTCGGGCGCAAGAGCGCCTTCGAGGCCGCCGGCCTGAGGGTCCCCACCGTCGACGCGCCCTGGACCGGTGAGGAGTTCAACGACGCCCTGGCCAAGCTCGGCGCCCTGGAGGGCTACGACTTCGCCATCGACTTCTCCAACGCCGACGGCGCGGAGTGGTGGCCCTACGGCTACGCCCCCATGCTCCAGTCCTTCGGCGGCGACCTCATCGACCGCACGACCTACGAGACCGCCGACGGCTTCCTTAACAGCGACAAGGCGGTGGCCTGGGGCACGTGGTTCCAGTCGTGCTTCGCCCAGGGCTACGCCTCCCAGACGCCCAGCACCGACGGCCAGGACTTCCTCCAGGGCCGGGTGCCGCTGTACTACGCCGGGGGCTGGAAGGTCCTGCAGGCCCAGGAGGCCTTCGGCCAGGACGAGGTCCTCGTCCTGCCGCCCGTCGACTTCGGCGAGGGCGCGCACGTCGGCGGCGGCTCCTGGCAGTGGGGCGTGTCCTCCACCTCCTCCAACCCGACGGCCGCCACCAAGTTCATCGAGTTCCTCATGCAGGACGAGTACCTCGTGAGGTACTCCAACGCCATCGGCACCTTCCCCTCCGTGGAGTCCGCCACCCCCAAGACCGAGTACTACGGCGAGGGCAAGCCCCTGGAGCCCGTGTACGAGATCGGCAAGAAGTACGCCCTGCTGCGCCCGGCCACCCCCGGCTACAAGGTCATCTCCTCCATCTTCGACAAGGCGGCGCGCGACATCGTCTCGGGAGCCGACGTCAAGGCCACCCTCGACCAGGCCGTCAAGGACATCGACGCCGACATCAAGTCCAACAACGGCTACAAGGCCTCCTGAGCCATGTCCGCCACGACACGGCCGGGCGCGCGGCGCTCCGCGGCGTTGAGGAGGGAGGCGCGCACCGCCTGGCTCATGAGCTCGCCGGCGCTCGTCCTGCTGCTCCTGTTCATGGGGATCCCCATCCTGCTGACCTTCCTGCTGTCCTTCACCAACACGCGGCTCATCTCACCCAACCCGCCGGCCTTCATCGGGCTGGACAACTTCGTGCGCGCCTTCGCGCACGACCCGACCTTCATCCGCTCCCTGCTCAACACGGCCCTCTTCGCCCTCGTCGTCGTGCCCTGCCAGTCCGGGCTGGCACTGGCACTGGCGCTGCTGGTCAACCAGAAGGTCAAGGGCGTCACCGCCTTCCGCACGATGATCTTCATGCCGGTGGTGACCTCGATGGTCGTCGTCTCCATCCTGTGGAGCTTCTTCTACGAGGACGACGGCCTGTTCAACTCCGCGCTCAACACCGTCACCGGGGGCGCCTGGACCGCCGTGGCCTGGCTCAACAACCCGGGCACGGCCATGCCCGCCATCATTCTGCTGTCCATCTGGCAGGCCGTGGGCCTGCACATGATCATCTGGCTGTCGGGCCTGCAGGGCATCGACCCCGCCCTCTACGAGGCCGCGGACCTCGACGGCGCGAGCGGCTGGCAGCGCTTCCGCTACGTGACCTGGCCCGGGCTGCGCTCCACCATGGTGTTCATCCTGGTCACCATCACCATCGCCGCCCTGGGGCTGTTCGTCCAGGTCGACGTCATGACCTCCGGCGGGCCGCAGGACGCGACCTCCACCCTCGTCTACCACGCCGTGCGCAAGGGCTACCGCGAGCAGGACATGGGCTACGGGAGCGCGATCTCCCTGATCTTCTTCATCGCCGTGCTCGCCATCTCGCTCATCCAGCGCCGCCTCACCCGGGAGAAGGACTGACATGACCACCAGCAGTACAGGCAGCACAAGCAGCACGGGCGGCGCAGACGGCGCCGCCGTCGTCGAGAAGGGGCACGGCCGGGCGGCCTCCAAGACCCGCACCAGGATCCTGACCTATGCCGGGCTCCTGATCGCCTCCGCCGTGGCCGTCTTCCCGCTGCTGTTCATGGTGTTCTCCTCGCTCAAGGACGACGACCAGATCTTCGCCGACCTGGGCAGCCTCAGGGCCTTCCTGCCGGTGGGCGACCTGAGCCTGGAGAACTACACGGGCGTCTTCGAGCGCGTCCCCGCGGGCAGGTTCATCCTGAACTCGGTCATCGTCACCGTGTGCATCGTGGTCCTGGGCCTGGTGGTCAACTCGATGATCGGCTTCGCCATCTCGCGCATGCGGTGGAGGGGCAAGAACCTTGTGCTCTCCCTCGTCCTGGCCACCCTCATGGTCCCCTTCGAGACGATCGCCGTCCCCCTTGTGTACTGGGTGGTCAAGCTGCCGTCGGTCACCTGGGCGGGCGACGGCTTCCTGCTCAAGCAGGGGATGCTCAACACCTACCAGGTGCAGATCCTGCCCTTCGTCGCCAATGCGCTGGCGATCTTCCTGTTCGCCCAGCACTTCGGCGACATCCCCAAGGAGATCGACGAGGCCGCCCGGGTCGACGGCGCTGGCTGGTGGACGATCTACCGGCGGATCATCGTGCCGCTGTCCGGACCGACCTTCGCCACCGTCGCCATCATCACCATGCTGCCGGCCTGGAACTCCTACCTGTGGCCGCTCATGGTCGTCCAGGCGGAGTCCATACGCCCGGTGAGCGTGGGAATGCAGTACTTCTTCCAGCTCAATCCCGTCTGGGGCCAGATCATGGCCTACGGCACGCTCATCACCCTGCCGGTCCTGATCGTCTTCGCCCTCTTCCAGCGCGCCTTCGTGCAGTCGCTGGCCGGCACCGCGGTCAAGGGCTGAGCCGTGGCGCTGCGCCTGCCCGACCACTGGCTGTGGGACCACTGGATCGCCGACGACGGCGAGAGGTATCACCTGTTCTTCCTGCGCGCCTCGCGTGCGCTGCACGACCCGCAGCGCCGTCACATGAACGCCTCGATGGGGCACGCGGTGTCCGACGACGCCCACAGCTGGGAGCTGCTCCCGGACGCGCTGGTGGCCTGTGAGGGCCCTGCCTTCGACGACAGGGCGATCTGGACCGGCTCCACCGTCGTCAGGCCCGACGGCTCCCTGCGGGTTTTCTACACGGGGATCTCCCGTGCCGAGGCGGGGATGGTCCAGCGCATCGGCTGGGCGGACTGCACCGACGGCACCACCTTCGAGCGCGCGACGAGCGAGCCGCTGGCGGCCGACGGGCGCTGGTACCAGAAGTGGGCGCCGGGCTACGGGTACGACGAGGCCTGGCGCGACCCGTTCGTGTTCCTCCACGACGACGGGCGGTGGCACATGCTGATCACGGCCCGCGCCAGAGGCACCGGGCAGGCTGCGGACGTCAGGCGCTCAGGCGTGATCGGCCACGCGGTCTCCGACGACCTGGACCACTGGGAGGTGCTGCCCCCGCTCACCGCGCCCTCGGTGTTCGGCCACCTGGAGGTCAGCCAGTCCCGGACGGTCCGGGGCCGGCACCTGCTGGTCTTCTCCTGCGGGCAGGACATGCGGGCCGAGCCCGGGCCCGGCGGCGTCTGGGTCGCCGAGGGGGCGGGGCCGCTCGGTCCCTGGGACGTCGACCACGCCCGCTACGTGCGTCCCGAGCACCTCTATGCGGGCCAGCTGCTCCGCCTGCGCGACGGCGAGTGGGTCTTCACGGGCTTCACCGATGTGGTCGACGGCGCCTTCGTGGGCAGCGCGCCCGACCCGATCCCCTGGCGCGAGGTCCAGCTCGTCGAGGCGGCCCGAGGCTCGGGGCCGGGGCCCGCGCCTTCGCGGGCCTGACTCGCCGCCGGCGGTGGGGCCGCGCCGCCAC
>CALEXZ010000008.1 GCA_937926195.1 uncultured Actinomyces sp. | reverse complement strand
CATCCCGGACACCGCCAAGGAGAAGCCGCAGGAGGGCAAGGTCGTGGCCGTGGGCCCGGGCCGCGTCGACGACTCCGGCAAGCGCATCCCGGTCGACGTCGCCGAGGGCGACCTCGTCATCTACTCCAAGTACGGCGGCACCGAGGTCAAGTACGCCGGCCAGGAGTACCTCATCCTCTCCGCTCGCGACGTCCTCGCCGTCGTCACCAAGTGACGCGGGAGCGCCGCACGGCCCTCACCGGCTGAGCGCCGTACGAGTGGGCCGGGTGGGAAGCGATGCTTCCCACCCGGCCCACTGTCGTACGTCCTCGTGCGTACTGGCGCGCCGGCGCGCGTCGTCGTGCTGCTCGGTGCTGCTCGGAGCTGCTCGCCGTGCGCCGGGGCGCCACGCCCCGGCCCCGCCGGCGCTAGAGGCGGTGGCCGCGGTTGATCTCCGCTCGACGCTCCTCCTCGGTCATCCCGCCCCACACCCCGTAGGGCTCGTGCACCGCCAGGGCGTGCTCCCGGCAGCGGATGATGACAGGGCAGGTCGCGCACACGGCCTTGGCACCGTCGTCCCGGCGTCGGCGGGAACGACCTCGCTCGCCGTCAGGATGGAAGAACACGGACGAGTCCATGCCCGTGCATGCACCCTCGTAACGCCAGTCCCACGTCGTGGCCACCCGCTGACGTGACTGCTCCGGCATGACGCGCCTTCCTCGAGGCTCTCGTGACGTGACGCGAGAAGCGGGGAGCCCGACCCGCACCGTGACCCTGACAACACTATATTCCTTCCGCAAGCGGAAAGTCCAGGACGAAAATGGCGGAATGACGCGGAATAGTCGCCCGGTACCGGGTGATTGCCGCCGCCTGGCGCCGGTGCTGAGGGCCCGCGCCCCACGTGCTGCCTCGCGTCGCGCGGCCCGGGCAACGGGTCCGCTGGCGCGTCGTGAGCATGACGACGCACCCGTGGGGTGCGTGCGCCGAGGGCCCCGACCTACCATGCGGAGGGTGAGCGACTCGATCACCAACTCCGACCTCTTCGCACCCACCGGCCTGACCTACGACGACGTCCTCCTCCTGCCGAGGCTCACCGACGTCATCCCCTCGGAGGTCGACACCTCCTCCCGCCTGACCAAGAGGATCACCCTGTTCACGCCGCTGCTGTCCGCGGCCATGGACACCGTCACCGAGTCCGACATGGCCATCGCCATGGCCCGCCAGGGGGGTATCGGCGTCCTCCACCGCAACCTGTCCATCGAGGACCAGGCCCAGCAGGTGCGCCGGGTCAAGCGCTCCGAGTCCGGCATGGTCTCCGACCCGGTGACCATCACCCCGGACGCCACCATCGCCCAGCTCGACGAGCTGTGCGGACACTACAAGGTCTCCGGGCTGCCGGTCGTCGACGACGAGGGCAACCTCCTGGGCATCATCACCAACCGCGACCTGCGCTTCGTGCCCGCCTCGACGTGGAGCGAGCTCAAGGTGCGCGACTGCATGACCCCGCGCGAGCGCCTCATCACCGGCCCCACCGGCATCTCCCGCGACGACGCCAAGGCCCTGCTCGCCGAGCACCGCATCGAGAAGCTCCCCCTCATCGACGGCGAGGGGCACCTGACCGGGCTCATCACCGTCAAGGACTTCGTCAAGACCGAGCAGTACCCCAACGCCACCAAGGACGCGGAGGGACGCCTCGTCGTCGGCGCCGCCGTCGGCTACTGGGGAGACACCTGGGAGCGCGCCGGCGCCCTGGCCGAGGCCGGGGTCGACGTGCTCGTCGTCGACACCGCCAACGGCGGGGCCTGTCTCGCCCTGGAGATGATCTCCCGGATCAAGAAGGACCCGGCCTTCGCCGGCATCGACGTCATCGGCGGCAACGTCGCCACCCGCGAGGGCGCCCAGGCGCTCATCGATGCCGGTGTCGACGCCGTCAAGGTTGGGGTCGGACCGGGCTCGATCTGTACCACGCGCGTCGTCGCCGGCGTCGGCGTGCCCCAGGTGACGGCCGTCTACGAGGCGGCACGCGCCTGCACCCCGGCCGGGGTCCCCCTCATCGCCGACGGCGGCCTGCAGTACTCCGGTGACATCGCCAAGGCGATGGTCGCCGGGGCGGACACCGTCATGCTCGGCTCGCTGCTGGCCGGCTGCGCCGAGTCCCCCGGCGACCTCGTCTTCGTCAACGGCAAGCAGTGGAAGCGCTACCGCGGCATGGGATCCCTGGGGGCCATGAGCTCGCGCGGGCGCCGCTCCTACTCCAAGGACCGCTACTTCCAGGCCGACGTGTCCAGCGACTCCAAGATCGTCCCCGAGGGCATCGAGGGGCAGGTGCCCTTCTCCGGGGCGCTGGCCGACGTCGTCTACCAGCTCGTCGGCGGCCTGCACCAGTCGATGTTCTACGTCGGGGCGCGCAGCATCAGCGAGCTCAAGGCCAACGGGCGCTTCGTGCGCATCACCGCGGCGGGACTCAAGGAGTCCCACCCGCACGACGTCCAGATGACCGTTGAGGCCCCTAACTACGCGGGACGCGGATGACCGCCCTCTCGCCTGAGAACCCGGCCGGCGCTCAGTCGGGACGGCCACAGGCCCCCGTGCTGAGCACCCGCCCGCTGCCCCCCGGCTACCAGCGCACCGACGCCCTCACCGCCGCCCTGCTGGGGGCCCTCGGGGCCACGATGTCCTGGCTGGCGGGGGTCGGTGGGGTCGCCTTGTTCCCGTACGCCATGCACTGGCAGGCGCTCGGCAGCGCCCTGCTGGCGGTGCCGCTGGCCTGGCGCCGTCGCTACCCGCTGAGCGTCGGCGTGGTGCACGCCCTGGTCTACGGGCTGCTCAGCAGCCTCACCGGATTCGACCTCAACACCTCCCAGGTGCTGCTGTTCCTGTCCTTCTTCTCCATCGGGGCGTGGTCCGCCCAGCGTGCGCGCGCCACGCGCGTACGCGTGCTCATCTGCGCGGGCATGGGGGTGTGGCTGGTGTCCGTTTCCGCCTACCGCTTCGCCCAGGCCCTGGGGACGGCCCAGGTCGTACCGGTGCGACAGTTCCTGGCGGCCGTGGTCTTCCAGCTGTTCATCAACATTGCCTTCTTCGCCGGGGCCTGGTACTTCGGCAACAGGGAGTGGGCGAGGGCCGTGGCCCGGGCCGAGCTGGAGCGCGCCTACGCGGACATCCGTGAGCTGCGCTCGGAGCTCGTGGAGACCGCCGTCAGCCAGGAGCGGCTGCACATCGCCCGCGAGCTGCACGACGTCGTCGCCCACCACGTGACCACCATGTCGGTGCAGGCGGCTGCCGCACGGCGGGTGCTGTCCCGTGACCCGGAGGCGGCCGCCGACCCCCTCAAGCACATCGAGTCCGCCGCGCGCCAAGCGGTGGCTGAGCTGCGCACCCTCGTCCTCACGCTTCGCAGCGACGGGGAGCAGCACGCGCTGCCCACCGTCGACGACATCCCGGAGCTGGTGAGCCAGGCCCACGAGTCCGGTACCCGGGCGACCTTCGAGCAGATCGGCGGGGCGCCGCGGGTCAGTCCTGTCATCGGGCTCGTCCTGTACCGGGTGGCGCAGGAGGGTCTGACCAACGCGGCGAAGCACGCCGGAGCCGGGGCGACGGTGGCAGTGCGCCTGCGGGCGCGTGAGGACTCGGTCGAGCTGGAGGTCTCCGACGACGGCTACGGGGCCAGCGCCCCGATCCCGGGGACAGGGTCGGGCATCATCGGGATGCGTGAGCGTGTCACCGCCGTCGGCGGCACCCTGGAGGCCGGCCCCAAGCCCCGTGGTGGCTTCCTCGTGCGGGCCTGTATCCCGGTGGGGGACCCGGCATGACGCGTGTGCTGCTCGTGGACGACCAGATGCTCATCCGGGCGGGGTTCCGCACGATCCTGGAGAGCGAGCCGGGCCTGGAGGTCGTGGGGGAGGCGGCCAACGGAGCCGACGCCCTGACGATGGCCGTGCAGCTGGACCCCGATGTCATCTGCATGGACGTGCAGATGCCCGTCATGGACGGCATCGCCGCGACCCGCGAGCTCGTCGAGCGCGGAAGCCGCGCCGCCATCCTCATCCTCACCACCTTCGACCGCGACGACTTCCTGTTCGAGACGCTTGACGCGGGGGCCAGCGGCTTCCTGCTCAAGACGGCCGAGGCGGAGAAGCTCATTGAGGCCGTCCAGGTGCTGGGACGCGGCGACGCCCTGCTCATGCCCGAGGTCACCCGACGGGTCCTCACCCGCTACGCCGCCGCCCCCGCGGCGGTGACCGTCGTGCCCCAGGTCCTCACGGAGCGCGAGCTCGACACTCTGCGGTGCCTGGCGCGAGGCCTGACCAACGCGGAGATCGCGGCCGAGCTGTACGTGAGCACCGAGACTGTTAAGACGCACGTGTCCAACATCCTGTCCAAGCTCGGTCTGCGCGACCGGGTCGCGGCGGTCATCTGGGCCTTCCAGCACGGCGTCGTCTCCTGATCCCCCGTGCGGGGGAGAGGGCGTTTCACCCGCCTGCGGGAGGTGGTGACCTGGGGCACGGACCTAGCCTGAGTGCATGATCAGCCTCAGAAACGTGCACCGGTTCTTCGGTGACAAGCACGTCCTCAAGGACGTCTCCTTCGATATCCACCCTGGGATGATGACCGGCTTCGTCGGCGGCAACGGCGCGGGCAAGACGACCTCGATGCGCATCATCCTCGGTGTCCTCGCGGCGCAGGGCGGCCAGGTCCTGTTCGACGGCGCCCCCATCACCGCCGAGCAGCGCGCCACCATCGGCTACATGCCCGAGGAGCGCGGCCTGTACCCCAAGATGAAGGTCATTGACCAGCTCGTCTACCTCGCGCAACTGCACGGCATGGAGGCGACCGAGGCCCGCAGCTACGGACTGGAGCTGCTTGAGCGTCTCCAGCTCAAGGGGGAGCCGAACGACACCCTGGAGTCCCTGTCCCTGGGCAACCAGCAGCGCGTGCAGATCGCGGCGGCCCTCATCCACCGTCCCGCGGCCCTCATCCTCGACGAGCCCTTCTCCGGGCTCGACCCCGAGTCCGTTGACGCCACCGTCCAGGTGCTGCGCGAGTACGCGGCCGGAGGCTCGCCGGTCCTGTTCTCCTCCCACCAGCTCGATGTCGTGGAGCGGCTGTGCGACCGCCTCGTCATCATCCGTGACGGCGAGATCCGGGCCGACGGCACCCGCGCCGAGCTGCTGGCGGCCGACGCCGCCGACGAGTGGGAGATCGAGACCAGCGGGGACACCGGCTGGGTCCGGGACTGCGGCGTGGAGGTCCTGGAGTTCGACGGCGGCTACGCGCGCTTCCGGGCCGACGACCCGGGCCGGGCCAACCAGGTTCTGGCCGCTGCTCTCGCGCGCGGCAGCGTGACCTCCTTCCAGCGCGTCACCCGCACCCTGCACGACATCTACAAGGAGACGACGAAGTGAGCACCCGACCCAGCTTCAGGACGGCCGCCGCCATCGTGGCGCGCCGCGAGATCAAGGCCCGTTTCCTGTCGAAGGCCTTCATCATCTCCACGCTCATCACCGTGGCGGTCATGCTTGTCGTCGTGGTCCTGGGCCCCAGGCTCGGTGAGATCATCGGGGGCGGACCGGACACCGTCGCGGCAGCACCGAGCGAGGCCCCGCTGCTGAGCGAGGTCCCGGACATCGAGGTCACCGAGGTCGCCGACGCCGAGGCCGCTCGGCAGGCGGTCCTGGACGGCAGCGCCGAGGCCGCCGTCGTCCCCGACCCCGACAGCCCCGTGGGCTTGCGGATCCTGGCGCTGAGCGAGCCGCCCAGCAGCCTGACCCAGGGCCTGTCGGTCGCGCCCGCGGTCGAGCTGCTCGACCCCGACGCACCCAACCCGGCCCTGCGCTACCTGCTGCCCCTGGGCTTCGCCATGGTGTGGATGACCGGAACCATCGGCTTCGGCATGTCGATCGCCCAGTCGGTGGCCGAGGAGAAGGAGACGCGCGTCGTCGAGATCCTGCTGACCACCATCAGCTCCCGGGCGCTGCTCACCGGCAAGATCCTGGGCAACTCGCTGGCGGCCCTCGTCCAGATCGTGCTCGTCGCCGCAGCGGTGCTGCTGGGGCTGGCCATCAACGACGAGATCCTGCCGGCGGGGGACCTTGTCGCCCCGGTGCTGTGGTTCGTGCCGATGTTCATCGTCGGCTTCGTCATGATCGCCTCGATGTTCGCCGCCGGCGCGGCGCTGGTCTCACGCAACGAGGACCTCCAGACGGTCCTGCAGCCCATCACCTGGATGGTCATGCTGCCCTACTTCGGTGTCCTCGTGGGCGCGCAGAACAAGGTCGTCATGACGGTGCTCAGCTACATCCCCCTCAGCTCTCCCATCGCACTGCCCGTGCGCATCTTCCAGGGCAACGTCGTCTGGTGGGAGCCCGCGATCGCGGTGCTGCTGCTGGTGGCCACGACGGTCGTCATCATCCTCTTCGGCGCCCGCGTCTACGACCGGGGTCTGCTGCACACGGGCAAGCCGATGGCCTGGAAGGAGGCCATGGCCAAGGCCTCATAAGCCCG
>CALEXZ010000007.1 GCA_937926195.1 uncultured Actinomyces sp. | reverse complement strand
CCTCGACCTGCCCCTGGGGATCTCCTTCACCCTGTGGGCCCTGACCTGGATCAACCTGGCCCTGGCCGTCTTCAACGCCCTGCCGGGACTGCCTCTCGACGGCGGGTACGCGCTGGCGGCGCTCGTGGAGCAGCTGAGCGGGCGTCGCCGCCTGGGGCTCCAGGTCGCCGCCTGGGGCGGGCTCGGCGTCGTCGTCCTCATCGCCTGGCACTGGGTGGTGCGCCCCCTCGTCCTCCTGCACAGCCAGCCCGGGGTCTTCCACCTCATGATCGTCGTGCTCGTCGCGTGGCCCATCGCCTCCACCTCCTGGAGGGTCCTGGGCCTGGGACGCTCGAGCAGGTCAGCGGCACGCCTCGACCTGCGCAGCCTCCTCCAGCCCGTCACCACCGTGAGGGCCACGGCCCCGGTCACCCAGGTGCGCGCCATCCTGTCCGGCGGTGCCCGCCTCGTGCTGGTCTCCGACGGCGCCCGCCTGCTCGGAAGCATCGACGCCGTCGGCCTGGACGAGCTCGCCGGGCTGGACGAGCACAGCGCCACCGCCGCCCAGGTGTGCACCGCCCTGCCCACGCGGGCCGTCACCACCGAGCTGACCGGCGAGCCGGCCGCCGCCGCCCTCGCGGCCGCGCGCACCGTCTCACGCTGGCTGCTCGTCGTCGAGGCCGGCAACGTCCTCGGGGCGGTGCCCACCGGCGCCCGGTGAGTGCTCCGGCACTGCGCCGGGAGGACAGCACTGACGTCCGTGACAGCCGAGACCGTCACCGTCGCGCACGCCAGCGCGGCCAGGGGTGGGGCAGCGGGCCCCTCAGCGGGCGGAAGCCGGGTGGTCCATGCGCATGTAGACGCCGCCCTCGGCGAGCTCGTCAAGCATCTGGGCCAGGCGCCTGTCGCGCGTCTCGGGCCTTCGCGCCCGAGCGATCCATGCGAGGTAGTCATTGCGCTGGTAGGCAGGACGCGCGTCATAGGCCTCACGCAGGCCACGTTCCTCGAGACGGGCGGCGACGTCCTCAGGCATCGGCTGGACCGGTCGTGTGAGTGCCACGCGGGCCTCCTGGGGAACGGGTGTCTGGGGGCACGGAGGACTGTACCGGAGCGCGCCGTCACTGGGGCCCGGTCCCCGACGTGGACGGCCCGGCAGGACCTGGTCCCCCCTCACTACACTGCGCTGCAATGAGTCACGAGCAGCCTGAGCACAGCGGCCACGCGGCCGTACAGTCCTTCTCCCCGCACACGCCCGCCACGGACACAGCCGCCACCCCTACGGCCCCCTCGCGCGAGGACGGCAACATCCCGTCCCGCCCCCGCCAGGCGATGCCCGTGCTGCCCCCGCGGACGCACACCCAGGAGGTCCTCGGCCAGGCCGGGCGCCGCGGCCCCTTCCGCTACGGCGAGCGCGTCCAGGTCACCGACGTCAAGGGCTCCAAGCACACCTTCCAGCTCGACCCGCGCGGCTACTTCCAGTCCGGGCGCGGCTCCTTCCACCACCGTGACGTCGTCGGCCTCGACGAGGGCACCGTCCTGACTACCGACTCGGGCCACGAGCTGCTCCTCCTGCGGCCGCTGCTGGCCGACTACGTGCTGTCCATGCCTCGCGGAGCCCAGGTCGTCTACGCCAAGGACTCCGGCCAGATCATCGCCCTGGGCGACATCTTCCCGGGCGCCCGCGTGCTCGAGGCAGGCGTCGGCTCGGGCGCCCTGACGATGAACCTCCTGTCAGCCGTCGGGGAGAGCGGGCACCTGCTGTCCATCGAGCGACGCACCGACTTCGCCCAGATCGCCGCCTCCAACGTCGATTCGTGGTTCGGGCGCCACCACCCCGCCTGGGAGCTGCGCACCGGGGACTTCGCCGAGGTCACCGCCGCGCACGTCTCCGACGCCAGCGTCGACCGCGTCGTCCTGGACATGCTCGCCCCCTGGGAGAACGTGGCCGAGGGCGCCCGCGTGCTCGTGCCCGGCGGCGTCTTCCTCGCCTACGTCGCCACCACCACCCAGCTCTCACGCACCGTCGAGGCGCTGCGCCACTCGGCCCTGTTCACCGAGCCCACCTCCTGGGAGACGATGGTGCGCACGTGGAACGTCGACGGCCTGTCCGTGCGACCGGACCACACGATGGTCGCTCACACCGGCTTCCTGCTCACCGCCCGCCGCCTGGCCGCGGGCTCCACCCCCCTGACCCGCAAGCGCCCACCCGCCCGCGGCGCCTACGACGAGGGCGGCTACTGGCTGCCCGAGGACGTCAAGGAACGCACGAGCACCGACCGCAAGGTCCGCCGCGTGCTGCGGGACAGTCTCGCCAAACAGCCCCTGGACGCCACCCCCGTCCAGCCCGGTACCGTCGGTCCCGAGGAGCCCGACGACCATGCCTGACAACCAGCACCAGCCCAGCATTCCCGACGACGCCGCACGCCCCGCCGCGGCGCAGACCCGCGCCGCCACGCAGCACCTGGGTGTCCCCGCACCCTCCTTCACCTCCCACCAGCTGCGCGAGGCTCGGGCCGAGGCCGTGAGCCTCGCCACCAAGAACGAGCGTCTCGTGGGGGCGCTGACCGCGGCGCGCCAGCAGATCACCGAGCTTGCCGCCCAGCTCGACGCCGTCACCCTGCCGCCGGCCACCCTCGCCCTGCTCACGGGCCTGCCTGCCCCCGAGCCCGCCACGCCCCCCGCGGGCGCTACCGGGTGCGGCGAGGATGAGCACGCCGCGCACGACGCCTGTGCCGAGGTGCCCACCGCCCCCGTTGCCCGGCCCGTGGAGGTCGACGTCGTCCTGGGTGGGCGCATCATGCGGCTGGGCCTGCACCCCAGCGTCGACGCCTCGGTGCTGAGCGTCGGCCAGCTCGTCGCCGTCAACGACCAGATGCTCGTCGTCGACGCCCTGCCCGCCCCCGACACGGGTGAGGCCGTCACCCTCGACGAGGTCCTCACCCCCGGAGGGGCCGGAGCCCGCGCCCTGGTCACCACCGGCTCGGGCACTACCCGCGTCCTCACCCTCGCCGGGCACCTCGACCCCGAGGCGCTGCGGCCGGGCGACACCCTGGCCGCGGACCTGCGCGCCGACGTCGCCACCGCGCGCATCGAGCGCACGAGCGTCGAGCAGCTCGTCGTTGCCGAGACCCCCGACGTGTCCTGGCAGGACATTGGCGGTCTGGGTCCCCAGATCGAGGAGATCCGCGACGCCCTCGAGCTGCCGTTCCGCCACCCCGAGCTCTACCGCTCCTACGGGCTGCGCGCCCCCAAGGGCGTGCTCCTGTACGGGCCCCCCGGCTGCGGCAAGACCCTCATCGCCAAGGCGGTGGCCACGTCGCTGGCCCACAGCGCCGGGGGCTCGGCCTCCGGCCGCTCGGCCGCCTTCCTCAACATCAAGGGACCCGAGCTGCTGAGCAAGTTCGTCGGTGAGACCGAGCGCCAGATCCGTGCGATCTTCGAGCAGGCGCGCAAGGTCGCCGCGGAGGACCGTCCCGTCGTCATCTTCTTCGACGAGATGGAGGCCCTGTTCCGCACCCGCGGCACGGGCGTGTCCTCCGACGTCGAGACGATGATCGTCCCGCAGGTCCTCGCCGAGATCGACGGCGTGGAGTCCCTGCGCAACGTCGTCATCATCGGCGCCTCCAACCGGGAGGACATGATCGACCCGGCCATCCTGCGTCCCGGCCGCCTGGACGTGAAGATCCGCATCGACCGGCCCGACGCCCAAGGCGCCCTGGAGATCATGGCCCGGCACCTGAGCGCCGACCTGCCCCTGGCCCCCGACGAGCTCGCCGCCCACGACGGTGACGCCCAGGCCACCGCGCAGGCCATGCGACGCGCCGCCGTCGACGCCGTGTACGCGCGCACCCGCGACAACGCCGTCCTGGAGATCACCTACGGCTCCGGCGCCACCGGCACCCTGTACCTGGCCGACCTCGTCAGCGGGGCCATGCTGGCCGCCGTCGTCCGACGCGCCAAGACCCGGGCGGTCAAGGACGAGCTGGCCGGCGGCCCCGGAGGGCTGACCACCGCGGCGCTGCTGGAGGCCGTCGCCGTCGAGGCCCGCCAGAACGAGGAGATCACGGGCGCGACCAGCCCCGAGGGCTGGGCGCGCGTCGTCGGGCTCCGCGGCGAGTCCATCCGCTCCGTGCGGCGCCTGGGCAGCGGCACCGTCAGGCCGAGGCGGTCGTCATGAGTGGGGGAGCGGGCGCGGGCGCCACCGTCGAGGCCGTGCACCGCGTCGTCGGCCTGGAGACCGAGTTCGGGGTGAGCGACCCCACCGACCCCAGCGCCAACGCCGTGGTCATGTCCGCCCACGTCGTGGCCGCCTTCGCCGTCGGCTCGCGAGGGGGGCTCAGGCGGGCGGACGGCACGAGCGCGCCGGCGGTCCGCTGGGACTACGAGGACGAGGACCCGCTCGCCGACCTGCGCGGAGGGCGCCTCGAGCGCGCCAGCGCCCACCCCTCCCTGCTCACCGACGACCCCTCACGCCCGGCCCCCTCCGGTGACGCGCCTGCTGACACCGCCTGGCAGGACCACCTCGTTGACTCGGCCTCGGGCACCCGGGCCGCGCCGGACCCGCAGGCCCTGGCGGGTGGCGGGGCACGCGGTGCCCTGGAGGACCTGCCGCCCGCCCCCTGGGGCGCCCGCCCCCGACCCAGCGCCGTCGAGCAGGCCCTGCCGCGAGCCACCACCGCAGTGCTCACCAACGGCGGACGCCTCTACGTCGACCACGCCCACCCCGAGTACGCCACCCCCGAGACCCTCACGCCCAGGGACACGCTCACCTGGGACCGCGCCGGCGAGGTCATTGCCCGCAGGTCCATGACCGCGCTCGCCCAGGGCGCCGGGGACGTGCAGGCCCAGGAGCTCGTGCTCTACAAGAACAACGTCGACGGCAAGGGCGCCGCCTACGGCTCCCACGAGAGCTACCTCGTGCGCCGCGACCTGCCTTTCGAGCAGCTGATCACCGCCCTCATCCCCTTCCTCGTCACACGTCCCGTCTTCGCCGGTGCCGGGCGTGTGGGCATAGGCCAGCGCTCCGAGCGCGCCGGGTTCCAGATCAGCCAACGGGCAGACTACGTCCAGACCGACGTTGGCCTGCAGACCACCTTCAACCGGCCCGTCGTCAACACCCGCGACGAGCCCCACGCCGACGCCGCCCGCTGGCGCCGCCTGCACGTCATCAACGGCGACGCCAACCGGCTTGACACCCCCGTCTACCTCAAGGTTGCCACCACGAGCCTGCTGCTGTGGTATCTGGAGCGCGCCCACGCCCGCGGCGAGGACACGAGCGCCCTGGCCGAGCTGAGCCTGCTGGGAGACCCCGCCCAGGAGCAGTGGGCGATGTCGCACGACACCCGTCTGACCCACGCCCTGGCCACCGCCGCGGGGCCACTGACCGCCCTGGCCATCCAGCGCCGCTACCTCGGTCTCGTGCGCGCCGCCCTGGACGAGGAGACCCAGGCGGGTGCCTCCGTAGGCGAGGACACGGCCGCCGCCCTGGCCCTGTGGGACGAGGTCCTGAGCGCGCTCGAGCGCTACTCCGCCGCCCTGGGCACCGCCGAGGAGGCCCGTGCCACCGACACCGCCGCCCGTGACGTCGAGTGGGTCGCCAAGAAGCAGCTGTGTGACGCCCTGCGCGCCCGCACCGGCTCCGGGTGGGACGACCAGCGTCTGGCGGCCCTCGACATCCAGTGGGCGGACCTGCGCCCAGGCAGGGGAGTGGCCGAGAAGCTCATCTCCTGCGGCCGCACCCGGCGCCTGGTGAGCGACGCCGAGGTCGAGCGGGCGGCCGACGTCGCGCCCCGCGGCACGCGGGCGGTCGTGCGCGGCCAGGCCGTAGCGCAGGTGCCCGGGGTCGTGGGTGCCTCCTGGACGAGCCTTGTCCTCGACGCCCCCGGCCGCGGCCACCTGCTGCGCCTGGCGCTGCCCGACGACGTCAGCTGCGACGAGGCCCGGGCCCGGGACCTCCTGGAAGCCGTGCGTACCGCTGCGGGCTCCGTCCCCACCGTGTGAGGCGCGTCTAAGCGATTGGGTCCTGCACGATCTGAGAGAGACACTGGCCCCATGAGCCTCAGCGAGCAGATCCTGCCCACCGGCGGTCCCTCCGACGACGAGCCCGGCCTCGGCCCTGCCACGAGCGGACAGGCCCAGGTCACCGGCGTCGACGACATCCTCGACGAGATCGACGCCGTCCTGGAGACCAACGCCGCCGCCTTCGTCCAGGGCTTCGTCCAGAAGGGCGGCGAGTGAGGTGACGGCCCCGGCACGGCGTGTCATCGGCATCGAGACGGAGTACGGCATCACCTGCGCCTCCACGACCGGGGACACCCCGCCGCTCGACGCCGACCACGCCGCCCGTGAGCTCTTCGCTCCCGTGGTGGCCCGGGGCCGCTCCTCCAACGTGTTCACCCGCGCGGGGGCACGCCTGTACGTCGACGTCGGGTCCCACCCCGAGTACGCCACCGCCGAGTGCGACCGTCTGGAGGACCTTCTCGCCCAGGACCGTGCCGGCGAGATCCTCATGGCGCGCCTGGCGCAGCAGGCCAACGACCGTCTGGCCGAGCAGGGTGTGCCCGGGCGCATCCACCTGCTCAAGAACAACCGCGACGCCCAGGGCAGCGGCTTCGGCTGTCATGAGAACTACCTCGTGCGGCGCCGCGGCGACTTCTGGAACGACGCCCGCACGCTTGTCGCCCACCTGGTCACCCGCCAGGTCCTTGTGGGGGCTGGGCACATCATGCCCACGCCGGACGGCGGGGCGTGCTTCGTCTTCTCCCAGCGCGCCGACCAGATGGAGGACGCGGTCTCCTCCGCCACCACCCGCTCGCGCCCGCTCATCAACACCCGTGACGAGCCCCATGCGGATGCCGAGCGCTACCGGCGCATGCATGTCATCGTCGGGGACTCCAACATCGCCCAGGGTGCCACGCTGCTCAAGATCGGGCAGATGGATCTTCTGCTCAGCTACCTGGAGGAGGGCGGCAGTCTCGCGGACCTGCGGCTGGCCCAGCCCATGCGCGCGATCCGTGACACCTGCCACGACCTGACCGCAACCGTGCCCCTCGAGCTGGCTGACGGACGCACCATCACCCCCCTGGACCTGCAGGAGGAGCACCTGGCGCGCGTGCGCGCCCACGTGGGCGGCTCCGAGCTCTCCGCGCTGCACCGCGCGGTCCTCGACCTGTGGGAGCGCGGCCTGGACGCCGTGCGCCGCCAGCGCCCCCAGGACGTCGCCACCGAGCTCGACTGGGCCGCCAAGCTCCAGCTCCTCACCCGCTACACCGAGCGCAACGGCGTCGGCCTGGAGGACCCGCGGGTCTCGCGCCTGGCCCTGGCCTACCACGACGTGTCCACCACGGACGGGCTGCGTGGCCGGCTGGAGTCCGCCGGGATGCTGCGGCGCTGGGTCGACGAGCCCGCCTGCGTGAGGGCCACGCACCTGCCCCCGGCCACGACCCGGGCGCACCTGCGCGGCACCGCCATCGGCCGGGCGGAGGACCTGCGCCTGGACTTGTCGGCGGACTGGGTCAACCTCAAACTCGACGACGGACGCAGCGCCCCGGTGGCGCTGCGTGACCCCTTTGCGACCTCGGACCCTCGGGTGGACGCCCTGCTGGAGACCATGGACGCCTTGGCCGCCGCCCGCGAGGGCCAGGTGCCGACGGGCGTGTGAGGCAGCAGACGGATGGATACCGCCACGATGAAGGTCTGACATACTCGGTGTTGTCATGACTCAGCAGACGACCCCGGGCCCTACGGTGCCCAGAGACGCCCCGCGCCCCGTCACGGGAAGGCACGCGCTGCACGCGGCCTCCCGTGAGGAGCCGCCTATGACCCGTAGGCAGCGGCGCGAGCTGGAGCGCGAGCGCGAGCGCCAGGCTGAGGCTGAGCGCTCGCGTGGGGCGCAGGCTGAGGCCGAGCGTGCGCAGCGGGCCGGGGCCGAGCGTGCCCGCCAGGCCGAGGCTGATAGTGCCCGCCAGGCCGAGGCTGATAGTGCCCGCCAGGTGCAGGCTGAGGCTGAGAGTCCCCGGCGGGCGCAGGCTGAGGCTGAGAGTCCCCGGCGGGCGCAGGCTGAGGCCGAGGATCTGGCACGGCTCACCGCCCCCACGGTCAAGGTGAGCCCGCCGTCCTACGAGCCGTCCACCGCTACCGGTGCGCAGCGAGCCATTGGCGCCGCCCTCGGACGGCCTCGCCCCCGGGGCGTGGCCGCCGTCGGCCTGGCCGTCCTGGCGGTCCTCGCCGTCGTCCTCGTCCCGCTGGGCCTGGCCCAGCGCGGCCTCTTCTCCTCCGGACCGGCCTCGGCGAGTGTCGGCTCCGGCACGGTGACGCTGCCGACCGCCGACGCCAACGCCCCGATCCGCGAGGTGCTCGACGTCGTTGGCAGGCTCGGTTCCGTCCCCGTCGTCTCCTTGCTCGCGGTGGCCGCCCCGCCGGCCGACGTGCTCACCGACGTCCTCGTCGAAGGCGAGGGCCGCACCGTCAGCACAGGGGACGCCGTCCTGCTGTCGGTCTCCGTCTTCAACGGGACGGACGGCACGAACACGACCGGAAACGCCGCGGGCGCCCGGCTCTACCGTGGGGTGCTCGACCCCTCCCAGGTGGGCGACGTCCTGGCCACCTCGGTCGAGGGCGCCACCGAGGGCACCCGCCTCGTCCTGCGTGCGCCGGTGGAGGCTGCCGACGGCACCTTCTTCACCGAGATCACCGTCGTCGACGTCCTGCCTACCAGCGCCGTCGGGACCCAGAGGGACGCACCCGCCAACGCGCCCACGGCCGTCCTCGCCGAGGACGGCACGATGACCGTCTCCCTCAACGGGCTGCCGGTCCCCACGCGTACGAGCGCCTCGGTCCTCATCAGTGGCGACGGCCCCCAGGTGTCCTCCACCGACACGGTCGTCGCCCGCTACCAGACGGTCTCCTGGAACGACGGCGGCGTGCGTACCGACAGCTACGGCTGGACGGTCCTGCCAGGCACCATCCACATGGACGACACCCTCAGGGGCATCGCTGAGCAGCTGGTCGACGTCACCGTCGGCTCGCGCGTCATCCTCTCCCTGCCGGCGGACCAGGCGCGTGGCGACGAGCCGGTCGCCGTCGTCATCGACGTGCTGGCCGTCGTCGACGACGACGAGCTCACCGACGTCAGCGACGGCGCCTCCGGCAGACCGGAGGTCGTCAGGGTCACGCCCTCCGCGCAGGACCCCAGCACCCGCAAGTAGGAGCAGCACCCGAGCCGCGGCGGACTCAGGCGTGGCGTACGAGCACTTCGGGCCACCACGCGGCCTGCTGCTGCCAGCGGGCGCGCTGGCGCTCCTCCTGCCGCTGCCAGGCCTCGACGTCCCACGTGTAGCTGTCACGTGCGGCGATACGTGCGTGGCGCAGCGACTGGGGTGCCTCGACGAGCACGCGCACGACCCTCAACGGCCTGAGGTCCTGGGCGGCCGCCGCCAGCGCACCGCTGCCCTCGACGACCAGCACCCCACCGGCCAGCGGGCGCAGGCACAGCTCGTCACCGGGAGCCATCTGCTGCCAGTCCCAGGTGGGAACGTGCCCGTCCTGGCCGCCCGCCAGCGCTCCCAGCAGCGCGGCCGTGCTCGAGACGCCCTCTGCCAGACCGTCCCAGCCCGGCACGAGCAGATCCGTTGACAGCACCGCCGCCTGGTAGCCCTGCTGCCTGAGCCGGGTGAGCACCCGGCTCGCCAGCTGTGTCTTGCCCGCGCCCGTGGCGCCGTCGATGACGACAAGGGCACCCGCGGCCCCCGGCCGCCCCCGCAGGGTGAGCTCCTCGGCGGCCTCCTGCGGTGCCAGCACGAGTGCCCCGGGAGCGTCGAGCGGCAAGACGGGGGACGACCCGCTGGCACGGGTACCGGGGGAGCGGCTGCTGGACACGGCGGCAGGCTATCGTTCCCGTCGCGCTACCCTGACCGCGAGCCGACCACGCGTCCGGCGCCAGGGCGCCGGCAACCGACAGGAGCACCCATGAGCGTCGCCGTGCGCGTCATCCCCTGCCTTGACGTCAAGGACGGTCGTGTCGTCAAGGGCGTCAACTTCCAGGGCCTGCGCGACGCGGGCGACCCCGTCGAGCTGGCCCGCCGCTACGACGAGCAGGGTGCCGACGAGATCACCTTCCTTGACGTCTCCGCGTCCTCGGAGGGCAGGGCCACGATGCTCGACGTCGTCTCCGCGACGGCCGAGCAGGTCTTCGTCCCGCTGACCGTCGGCGGGGGAGTGCGCAGCGTCGAGGACGTCGCCACCCTGCTGGCGGCGGGCGCCGACAAGGTCGGCATCAACACCGCGGCCATCGCACGCCCCGAGCTGCTCACCGAGGTCTCGCGACGCTTCGGCGCCCAGGTCATCGTCCTGAGCGTCGACGCCCGCCGCTGCCCCGAGGGCGTGAGCACGGCCTCGGGCTACGAGGTGACCACCCACGGCGGGCGGCGCTCCACCGGTATCGACGCCGTCGAGTGGGCTGTGCGTGCCTGTGACCTGGGTGCCGGGGAGATCCTCCTCAACTCCATGGACGCCGACGGCGTGACCGAGGGCTTCGACCTTGAGATGCTCGACGACGTCCGTTCCCGGGTGAGCGTGCCTCTCATCGCCTCCGGTGGCGCGGGACGCCCTGAGGACTTCGCCGCCGCGGCGGACCACGGCGCGGACGCCGTCCTGGCCGCGAGCGTTTTCCACTACGGGACCATGACCGTCGGCCAGGCGAAGGCTGCGCTGCGAGCCGCCGGGCACCCTGTGCGAGGACTTGCGCCCGACGTGGACGCGGGCTAGTTTGCACGCGCCCGATACGTGGGGGTGCGATGCTGTGCGCAGCCTCGTCACCACCGGGCGCGGTGCTCGTGCGCGACCACCTGTCAGTGACCACACCTGCCGACGAAGGGCATAGACGTGACCAGCTACGACCCCAACCAGTACCCCTCTGACGGCTACCCCGGCCAGCCCTATCCCCAGGACCAGGGCTACCAGGGTCAGCCCTATCCGCAGGGACAGGCGTACCAGGGCCAGCC
>CALEXZ010000006.1 GCA_937926195.1 uncultured Actinomyces sp. | reverse complement strand
GCAGCCTCCTCAGCAGCCCTGACCGGCCCCCGGGCAGACGAGGGCGAGCACGACCCCGCCGTCGGGCATGTCCATCCCGGCGAAGGAGCGCTGCTCCGTCACCTTCTGGAAGCCGACGGACAGGTGTGTGGCGATGAGGGCGTGGTGGGTGGCGTCGACGAAGGTCTGTAGGACGGCACCGGGCTGGAGCCGGCCGACCTCGCGCACGAGCTCGGCCAGCACGGCCCGCCCGATGCCCCCGCGCGAGACGTCCGGGTCGACGATGAGCCCGGTGACCATCCACCCGTCCTCCGGGAACATGCCCGGGGGCAGGAAGAAGGCGCCCGCGAGCGCGACCGGGATCGCCAGGTCCTCGGCGTGCTCGTCGGCGGCACCGACTCCGTCCGGGGCGAGGGTCGCGATGACGAGGGCGGGCAGGTTCTCGATCATGACGGGGGCCTGCTGGCGGGCCTCGTCGACGCTCGCGCCCGCGCGCAGGCACAGCAGGCGCGCGACGCGGGCGGCGTCGTCGGGCCGCGCGGCACGCACGGTCAGGACGCCGCGCTCCGTCTCGGTGGCAGGGGCCCCGGCGTCGGCGGGAGTCCCGGCGCGGGCGTCGAGGGCGGAGCCGCGGCGGTCATGAGGGTCGTGGGCGGGGTCGGTCGCTGCGCTGGTCACGGGGCCACTGTCCGACGACGTCGTGGGGCACCGCAACCGCGACGCGTCTCACGCCCTGCGCACATGACGCGCACAGCATC
The DNA here is from genome assembly GCA_937926195.1 of uncultured Actinomyces sp. Classification (GTDB taxonomy): domain Bacteria; phylum Actinomycetota; class Actinomycetes; order Actinomycetales; family Actinomycetaceae; genus Actinomyces. The sequence goes on along the minus strand of CALEXZ010000006.1, from coordinate 4,545 downwards.
TGCCTTTACCGTCATCGCAGGACAGCGCCCCATCTCGAGGAGACTCCCATGACGCCCACCTCCCCCGCCTCTCCCGGCCCCCAGGGCCAGAGGGTCGACGACGACGCCCCCCTCGACGGCGCGCGCGCAGCCGTCGCGGCCCCGGCCCCGCGCCGGCGCACCTCGATCGTGGGCAATGTCGTGCGCGGCGCCCTCATCGGGACGGTCGAGACCGTCCCCGGCGTCTCGGGAGGCACGGTGGCGCTCGTCGTGGGCATCTACCACGAGCTCATCGACTCGGCCTCCGCCCTCATCTCCGCCCTCAAGGCGCTCATCATGGGACCGGACCGCGCCACCAGGGCCCGAGCCCGCCTGGCCGAGGTGCAGTGGCGGGTGCTCCTGCCCGTCATGGTGGGTATGGCGGCGGCCGTGCTCACGATCGCCGGGCCGATGGCCAACGCCGTCGAGCACCACCCCACGCTCATGCGCGGCCTGTTCCTGGGCATGGTGCTCGCCTCCGTGGCGGTGCCGGTGCGGATGATCACCGCCTCCGTGGGGGCGGTGCCGCTCGGGGCGCGCACTCGCCGTCAGAGCCCGCTGCGGCTGGTCGCCGTCGGGGCCGTCGCCGCGGTCCTCACCTACCTGCTCGTGTCCCTGGACCCGACGAGGTTGACGCCCAACCCCCTCATCATCGTCGCCGCGGCCGCCATCGCCGTCTCCGCCCTCGTGCTGCCCGGACTGTCCGGCTCCTTCCTGCTGCTGACCATGGGCCTGTACCAGCCGACGCTGCGCGCCGTCGACACGCTCAACCTGGGCTACCTGGGCTTCTTCGCGGCGGGGGCGGCCCTCGGCCTGGCCTTCATCGTCAAGGTGCTGCAGGTGCTGCTGGCCCGCTTCGAGGCGATGACGCTCTCTGCGCTGGCGGGGCTCATGGTGGGCGGCATGCGGGCACTGTGGCCGTGGCAGTCCGAGGACGGCACCCAGCTCCCGCCCGGTGAGCAGCTGTGGACGGTCGTGGGCCTGGGCCTGCTGGGCTTCGTCGTGGTGGTGGGGCTCGTCGTCGTCGACGAGATCGTGACGCGGCGCAGCGCCGCCCACCAGGTGCGTGACGAGATCGCGCAGACGATGGCCACCAGCTGAGCGCGCCTTGCCCGTCATGCGGGCGGCACCTAGCATCTGCGCCATGTGTACAGCACGCGGACCGTGGTGGCGCGCCTGACGGCGAGTCTCGCGTCTGCGCGCACCGATCACCGGCTCGCCCCTCCTTTGAGGTGGCGGGCCGGTCGCGTCTTCGGCGTGCCCTGCGCCGTCGGACGCACGACTGAGAGAGGTTGGCTCATGGCCAGCGACCAGGTCCCGGCGGTCCAGACCCGCGACACCCTCATCCCGGCATTCTTCGGGGAGTTCGGCGGCCAGTACGTGCCCGAGCAGCTCCTTCCGGTGCTCGACGAGCTGGAGAGGGCCTACGTCGAGGCCGTGGCGGACCCCGACTTCCTCGCCGAGCTCGACCGTCTCCAGCGCGAGTACCTGGGCCGGCCCACCCCGGTCACCGAGTGCGCCAACCTGCCCCTGGAGGGGCACGGACGGGGCCGGGCCCGCATCTTCCTCAAGCGCGAGGACCTTGCCCACGGCGGCGCCCACAAGGGCAACCAGGTGCTGGCTCAGGCGCTCCTGGCCAAGCGTCTGGGCAAGACCCGTCTCATCGCGGAGACCGGCGCGGGCCAGCACGGCACGGCCACCGCGATGGTGGCGGCGCTCATGGGCATGGAGTGCACGATCTACATGGGGGCGACGGACGTGGCCCGCCAGCAGCCCAACGTGCGCCGTATGCGCCTCATGGGGGCGAAGGTCGTGCCGGTGACCAACGACGAGGGCGGCTCCATGTCCAACGCGATCGACATCGCGCTGGGTGACTGGGTGGAGAACCTGGCGACGACGCACTACCTGCTGGGCTCGGCCTGCGGGCCGCACCCCTTCCCCACGCTCGTCAAGGAGTTCCAGTCGGTCATCTCCCGGGAGACGCGCCAGCAGATGCTTGAGCGCACCGGGCGCCTGCCGGACTGCGTCGTCGCCGCCGTCGGGGGCGGGTCCAACGCCATCGGCGCCTTCGCCGAGTACCTCAAGGACGAGCCCGGCAACGCCGAGGTGCGTCTCATCGGTGTGGAGCCGGCCGGGGAGGGCCTGGACACGCACCGTCACGGGGCGCCACTCAACCGTGGTGAGATCGGCGTCCTGCACGGCTCGCGCTCCTACGTGCTGCGCTCCAGCGACGGCAACGTGGGCGAGTCCTTCTCGGTGTCCGCGGGCCTGGACTACCCGGGCGTGGGCGCTGAGCACGCCTGGCTCATGCAGACGGGGCGGGCCGAGTACCTGGGCATCGACGACAACGAGGCCCTGCAGGCCTTCCGCATGCTCAGCCGCTACGAGGGCATCATCCCGGCGCTGGAGTCCTCGCACGCGCTGGCGCAGGCGCTGAAGATGGCCGAGGAGCTGGAGGCCGAGGGCTACGAGGGCGAGCCGGTGAACATCCTCGTCAACCTGTCGGGGCGCGGGGACAAGGACATGGAGTACGTGCAGAACGTGCTCGGTGACCTCCTGTTCGAGGACCCGGTGGCCGTGCCGACCCGCGGACTGAGGATCTCGGAGATCCTCAAGATGATGACGGCCGAGTCCAACGCCCGCGAGGCGGGCCGCGCGGTCGCCCACCACTGAGCGCCGCTGCGGACGGTCGCCGCGAGGGTGGCAGGCCTCTGTCCCAGAGCCGACGGGACTCGATGAGCCACAGCGCCTCGGTGTCACGAGCTGTTGGCAGGCTCCGCAACCTCTGCAAGGCCAGGAGAGGCTCCTCACGGTACGAGAGGGTTCCCACGGCGAGCTCGGTGAGGACAAGCCCGTGCACGCAGACCTCCTCCTACTCAAGAAGGTCCTGCAACCTGGGCTCGGACCTGGGCAACGGGGTCGAATCCTCCGAGCCGTGACAGACGGCGCGCGCTCCACGCGCACCAGGGTCTCGACGGCCTCGCGCACGTCGTCGCGCGCACCTTCGCCTCCTGCATCAGACGGCAAGAGGGCATGCCCCAACCCACACACGCCAAGCCCAGGTCCGGGGCTCATGCCTCCACCCGCCGGTCGCAATGCCGGCACGTCATTGGCGTTCCGACGGCGTGCCGGCCGACGACGCCCTCGACGCAGGGCACCATGCAGGTGTTCGTTCGACCCTACGTCCACACAGCGGACATGACCGGGATCGCAGCCGACACGTCCACCGGACGTCCGCGGAGTTCTGCGGATTCCGCTCGCATCCGGACGTGTGCTCGGCGTCATGTCCGCTGCGTGGACACCAGTGCCGCTGCGGTGTAGGCCGCCGCGTCCGCCCTCGGCGGCGGCAGCTCACGCAGGTGGGTGCGGAGCCGGTCCGCCTGGCTCTTGAGCATGACGAGGGTCATTCCACCCGAGATCGCCCCGCTGAGGACCGGGACGACCTTGGTCACCGTCTTGGCGAAGGAGTCCTTGGTGACCTTGACGCCGATGAGCGCGAGCGCGTCAAGGTCTTTGAGCCCGACGGCGGCCTGGACGGGTGTGGAGGCGATGGCCTGCCCGATCTGGGCGTCACTCAGCCCCAGTGTGCGCAGCTCCTGGGTGAGGAACTGCTCGCGGTCGATCCTCACGCCTCGCAGCCGGATGACCTTCGAGAGGAACGCGATCGCGTACTGCTCGGCCTCGGCCTGCTGGGATACGAGTCCAGACCCGGCCTCGGGGTCGCCACTGAGGATAAGCTCGGACCCGGCCTACGCCGTCTCGTCGAGCCGGGCGCCGTCGTACTGTTCGATGCTCACGGGCGTGCTCCGGGATCAGGCGGCGTCCGCAACCACGTCGGTGTAGACGAAGGTGAGGACGATGCCGGGATCGATGGCGTGCACGATGTTGTTGTAGAAGTTCTCGCACTGGATCTTGAGCAGCTCGACGTTGTCGGCGACGTGCTGGGCCTTGGTCTCGTCGTTGATGAGACCGTTCACCATCTCCTCCTTGTCGATGTCCGGAGTCATGCCAGACAGGACGCCACCGTCCTCGGACACCGTCTCGACGGTGAAGTTGTCGTACGCCAGGAACTCGAAGGAGGGCACGGTGATCGTGTAGGAGGACTCGCCCGTCTGCTCGATGGTGACCTTGGAGCCGTCAATGCCCAGCTTCGCGTCAAAACCGTACCGCATGATCGCCGTCTGGCTGGTGCCGGGGATCTTCCAGGAACCGATGTGAGAACTGTTCTCCTGAGTGGCGACGGCATCCACCGACAGGCTCAGGAGAGTGATGTCCTGCTTGAACTCGATAGACCGAACAACCTGGGTGTTGGTCGACTCCGACTGGCTGCCCGACAAGGGCAGCGACCCGAACACCGACCCGAGGTTCATGGTGACGATTGCGCCGAGAACGACCGCCACGACGACGGCGCAGACCAGGAACTTCCATGAAAGCCAGCTCCGTCGCGCTGGGGGAACGTTGACAGTGATAGAGGAGGACGTGGAGGCGTCGTTCGTGGGCATAGAGGTTCCTCCGCGGCGAGAGAAC
>CALEXZ010000005.1 GCA_937926195.1 uncultured Actinomyces sp. | reverse complement strand
AGTTCCGCGAGGGCTACGAGCAGGATGAGGTCGACGAGTTCCTCGACGAGGTCGTGGAGGCGATGCGTCAGCTTGAGGCGGAGAATGCCGACCTCAAGGCGAGGCTCGAGGCTGCCAACGCCCGTATCACCGAGCTCGGCCAGGGTGCCCCCTCCGTCGACCAGCAGTCCGCCCCCACCGTCGACCGGACGTCGGCCGTGTCCTCGCCCGCCTCCTTCGCGGGCGTCTCGGGCACCGACCAGGAGCCCGCCGCCGTCTCCGGCATGCTCGAGCTGGCCCAGCGCCTGCACGACGAGCACGTCTCGAACGGTAAGGCCGAGGCCGACCGCATCGTCAACGAGGCCCGTAACACGGGTGAGTCGATCGTTCGCGAGGCCGAGGACCAGCGCAACCGCACTCTCGCCCAGCTCGAGAAGGAGCGCTCCGGCCTCGAGCACAAGATCGATGAGCTGCGCCGCTTCGAGTCCGACTACCGGACCCGCCTCAAGAGCTACCTGCACAACCTCCTCAGCAATGTTGAGGACGGCGCCGACAACGGCTCCACCTCGCTCTGAGACCCGGTACGCCGCCCCGGCGGCACCCCATGACCGACCCGCGAGGGCGGCGACCCCACGACGGGGCGCCGCCCTCGCGGTGTGAGACACCTGAGAGGACCCATGACCCCGTCAGTGCAGGACACGTCCGCCACTCGGCGCCCACGCACCCGTCTCGGCGGCTACCTCCCGGTCCTGTGGGCCGTTGCCGTCGTTGTCGCCCTCGTCGACCAGGCCACCAAGGCCTGGGCTGTGGGCGCCCTCGCGGACGGCCACCGCGTGCCGGTCCTCGGCGACCTGCTCGGCCTTGTGCTGCTGCGCAACCCCGGCGCCGCCTTCTCCTTCGCGACGGGACAGACCTGGCTCTTCTCCCTCGTCGCGCTGGCTGTGACGATCATCATCCTGCGGATCTCCAGGCGGCTGGCCTCCCTGCCGTGGGCCGTCACCCTGGGGCTCATCCTCGGCGGGGCCGTGGGCAACCTCATCGACCGTCTCCTGCGCTCGCCCGGGGTGCTGCGCGGCCACGTCGTCGACTTCATCGACTACGGGGGCTACTTCGTGGGCAATGTCGCCGACATTGCCATCGTCGTGGCGGCCGCGGCGGTCATGGCGCTCAGCGTGTGCGGTGTCGAGGTCGACGGGACCCGCGCCGGGAGCGGGGACGGTGGACCCCAGGCCCCTGCTGCGGACACTGAGACGCCCGACGGCGCTGACGGTGAGGCGGAGACCGCCGCGGACGAGCCGGAGACCGCCAGCGCCGACGGGCCGGGCGTATGAGCCCGCGTCTCATGCCCGTTCCCGACGGGCTCGCGGGCGAGCGCGTCGACGCAGCCCTGGCACGCATGACCGGGCTGTCACGTACCAAGGCCGGGGAGATCTGCGCTGCGGGCGGTGTGCGCGTCGACGGCGTGGCGCTGGGCAAGTCCGACCGGCTGGGCACCGGCGTCCTGCTGGAGGTCGACATGCCCGAGCCGCGGCCCCTCGGTCCCGTGGCCACCCCCGTGGAGGGGCTGGGCATTCTCTACGAGGACGAGGACATTGTCGTCGTCGACAAGCCGGCAGGAGTGGCCGCCCACCCCTCGATGGGATGGGACGGTCCCGACGTGCTCGGCGCGCTCAAGGCCATGCACGTGAGGGTGGCCACCTCCGGCGCCGCCGAGCGCCAGGGCATCGTCTCGCGCCTGGACGTGGGGACCTCTGGCGTCATGATCGTCGCCAAGGGCGAGGTCGCGTACTCCGTGCTCAAGCGTGCCTTCCGCGAGCACGCGGTCGACAAGGTCTACCACGCCCTCGTCCAGGGGCACCTCGACCCCACCTCCGGCACCATCGACGCGCCCATCGGCCGCCACCCCAGCCGCGAGTGGAAGATGGCCGTCATCGACGGCGGGCGCGAGTCCGTCACCCACTACGACGTCATCGAGTCCATGCCGCTGGCGGACCTCGTCGAGGTGCACCTGGAGACCGGGCGCACCCACCAGATCCGCGTCCACATGGCCGCCGTCGGCCACCCCTGCGTCGGTGACGCCACCTACGGTGCCACCGAGTCGCTCTCACGACGCACCGCTCTCGTGCGCCAGTGGCTGCACGCACGCGAGCTCGGCCTCGCCCACCCCCTGACGGGCCAGTGGATGACCTTCGTCAGCGAGTACCCCGACGACCTCGTCCACGCCCTGGAGGTCCTGCGCGACACGAGCGTCCTGCGCTGAGCCGCGCGGCACCGCCGCCGGTGTGGCCCCCGGCACCCCGGGGGGCTGAGCACCCCCACCTAGGATGAGGCCATGACGGACACGAGCACCGAGGCCCCCAAGGACGACTTCGTCCACCTGCACGTCCACACGGACTACTCGATGCTCGACGGCGCCGGCAAGATCAAGGACTACATCGCCGAGGCCAAGCGCCTGGGCCAGCGCGCCCTGGCCATCACCGACCACGGCTACATGTTCGGCGCCTACGAGTTCTACGCCGCCGCCAAGAAGGCCGGCATCAAGCCGATCATCGGCGTCGAGGCCTACATGACGCCGGGCACCAGCCGCTTCGACAAGACACGTGTCTTCTGGGGCGAGGAGTCCCAGCGCTCTGACGACGTCTCCGCCCGCGGCGCCTACACGCACCTGACGCTGCTGGCCCGCGACAACGAGGGCCTGCACAACCTCATGCGGATGGACTCCTACGCCTCCCTCGAGGGCCAGTGGGGCAAGGCCCCCCGCATGGATCGCGAGCTGCTGTCGCGCTACGCGGGCGGCCTCATCGGCTCCACCGGCTGCCCCTCCGGCGAGGTCCAGACCCGCCTGCGTCTGGGCCAGTGGGAGGAGGCCCGCCGCTGCGCCGGCGAGCTGCAGGAGATCTTCGGCAAGGACTTCTTCTACGTCGAGCTCATGGACCACGGCCTGGACATCGAGACCCGGGTGACCAAGGACCTGCTTCGCCTGTCCCGGGAGCTCGGCGCCCCGCTCGTCGCCACCAACGACTCCCACTACGTGCGCCCCGAGGACGCCAGCATCCAGGACGCGATGCTGTGCATCAACTCCGGCTCCGTGCTGTCCGACCCGGACCGCTTCAAGTTCGACGGCGGCCCCACCTACTACCTGCGCCCGGGGCGCGAGATGCGCGAGCTCTTCAAGGAGATGCCCGAGGCCTGCGACAACACGCTGCTGGTGGCCGAGCAGTGCGACGTCACCTTCCAGACCGTGGACGAGGGCGCCTCCTTCATGCCCGACTTCCCCGTGCCCGAGGGCGAGACCATGGACTCCTGGTTCGTCAAGGAGTGCTGGCGCGGCATGGAGCGCCGCTACCACGGCGCTGTCCCCGAGGACCGTCGCCGTCAGGCCGAGTACGAGATCGGCGTCATCGTCCAGATGGGCTTCCCCGGCTACTTCCTCGTCGTCGCCGACTACATCAACTGGGCCAAGGAGCACGGCATCCGCGTCGGGCCAGGCCGAGGCTCGGGTGCCGGGTCCATCGTCGCCTACGCCATGGGCATCACCGAGCTCGACCCCATCGAGCACGGGCTCATCTTCGAGCGCTTCCTCAACCCCGAGCGCATCTCCATGCCCGATATCGACGTCGACTTCGACGAGCGCAGGCGCGACGAGGTCATCGAGTACGTCAAGGACAAGTACGGCTCGGACAGGATCAGCCAGGTCGTCACCTACGGCGTCATCAAGGCCAAGCAGTCCCTCAAGGACGCCAGCCGCGTCATGGGCTACCCCTACGCCGTCGGCGACAGGCTCACCAAGGCGATGCCGCCCACGATCATGGGCAAGGACATCACCATCAAGGGCATCTTCAACCCCGAGGACGAGCGCTACGGGGAGGCCCAGGAGTTCCGTGACCTGCACGCAGGCGACCCCGACGCCCAGAAGATCGTCGAGCTCGCCCAGGGGCTGGAGGGCGTCACCCGCCAGTGGGGCGTGCACGCCTGCGCCGTCATCATGTCCTCCACGGCGCTGACCGACGTCATCCCCATGATGCAGCGCCTGCAGGACGGCGCCTACATCACCCAGTTCGACTACCCCACCTGTGAGCACCTGGGCCTGCTCAAGATGGACTTCCTGGGCCTGCGCAACCTCACGGTCATCTCCGACGCCCTGGACAACATCGTCGCCAACGGCAAGGAGCCGCTGGACATCGACCACGTCGGCCTCGACGACGCCGAGACCTACCAGCTGCTCGCGCGCGGTGAGACCCTGGGAGTCTTCCAGCTCGACGGCGGCGGCATGCGCACCCTCCTGCGCCTCATGAAGCCCGACAACTTCGAGGACATCTCCGCCGTCGGCGCCCTCTACCGCCCCGGGCCCATGGGGGCGGAGTCGCACACGAACTACGCCCTGCGCAAGAACGGCGTGCAGGAGATCATCCCGATCCACCCCGAGCTCAAGGAGGCCCTGGAGCCGATCCTGGGCAACACCTACGGCCTCATCGTCTACCAGGAGCAGGTGATGAAGATCGCCACGGACCTGGCGGGCTTCACGATGGGCAAGGCCGACGCCCTGCGCAAGGCCATGGGCAAGAAGAAGATGGACATCCTGGAGAAGATGTACGTCGAGTTCGAGGCCGGCATGGTCTCCAACGGGTTCTCCAAGGAGTCGGTCAAGGCCCTGTGGGACGTCGTCGTCCCCTTCGCCAAGTACGCCTTCAACAAGGCGCACTCGGCCGCCTACGGCGTCGTCACCTACTGGACCGCCTACCTCAAGACCCACTACCCGACCGAGTACATGGCCGCCCTGCTCACCAGCGCGAAGGACAACAAGGACAAGCTCGCCGTCTACCTGGGCGAGTGCCGCCACATGGGCATCCGCGTCCTGGCGCCGGACGTCAACGCCTCGCGCGCGCAGTTCTCCGCCGTGGGCCAGGACGTGCGCTTCGGCATGGGGGCCATCCGCAACGTCGGCCAGAACGTCGTCGACGCGGTGGTCGAGGCGCGCACCGACAAGGGCTCCTTCACGTCCTTCGAGGACTTCCTCGACAAGGTTCCCGCGGTCGTGTGCAACAAGCGCACCATCGACTCGCTCATCAAGGCCGGGGCCTTCGACTCCCTGGGCCGTTCCCGCCGTGCCCTGCAGGCCTGCCACGAGGACTTCGTCGACGAGATCATCGGCGTCAAGCGCAACGAGGCGGCCGGGCAGTTCGACCTCTTCGCCTCCCTCATGGGTGGCGACGACGCGGGGCAGGACCCCTTCGCCTCGGGACCGGTCTTCTCCTCCGAGGTTCCCGACCTGCCCGAGTGGGACAAGAAGGACAAGCTCGCCTATGAGCGCGACATGCTCGGCCTGTACGTCTCCGACCACCCGCTGCTGGGCCTGGAGGGGCTGCTGGGCAAGCTGGCGGACACGGAGATCGCCGACCTCATCGCCAACGAGGACCGGCCCGACGGCGCCATGGTGACGGTCGCGGGACTCATCACCTCCCTCCAGCGCAAGACGACCAAGCAGGGCAACCTGTGGGCCATCGTCCAGGTCGAGGACCTGGGCGGAAGCGTCGAGTGCCTCTTCTTCCCGGCGACCTACCAGACGGTCTCGACGATGCTGGCGCCGGACACCGTGGTGACGATCCGCGGCAAGCTCAACCGTCGTGACGGGCAGGTCGCCCTGTACGCGCAGGAGCTGACGCTGCCGGACGTGTCCAGCGTCGCCCACGCGGCCGTGACCATCACGCTGCCGACCAACCGCTGCACGGGGCCGCTGGTCGAGCGGTTCCGCACGGTGCTGGAGAAGCACCCGGGGGACAGTCCGGTGCGGCTGACGCTCACGAGCCCGGGGCGTGAGGTGCGCACCCAGCTGGACGCGTCGCTGAGGGTGGAGGCCAGCCAGGCCTTCTACTCCGACATCAAGGCGCTGCTGGGCCCGGCCTGCCTGTCGCGCTGAGCGCCGGGCAGCCCGCCGGCGCTCAGCCCCGGTTACTGCGCTCAGGCCTCGGCGGTGATGGCGACGACGGCGCCGGCCGTGCCGGCGGGCAGGTCCACGACGACGACGTCGCCGTCGGCCAGACGGTGACCACGGCGGGTCTCGGGCTCCCCGTTGACGAGGACGTCGCCGCACTGGATTGCCACGCGCGCCTCGGCGCCGTCCTCCACCAGGCCCGCGAGCTTGAGGAACTGGCCGAGCTTGATCTCGCCGTGCACTGCGATGACGGGGAGGGACTGACTGCTCATGGGGCCAGTGTGCCAGGATCCGACCGGCTCCCAGGACGCAGGTCGGCCCCTGCCTAGGCTGCGGCCATGGCAGGGCAGGACGCGCACCCGGCAGGGGCGGGCGCGGAGGACCCGGAGGGGCTCGGGCTCGCGCTCGTCGTCGGCGAGAGATACCAGGTGGGCCGACGGCAGTACACGCTCACGCCCAGGCTCGCGCTTGCCACCGCACGTGCGCGCTCAGCGCTTATCGAGGCGGCACGGCACAGGGACGTGCTCACCTACGGCGAGCTGTCACAGGCCATCGGAGGGCTCGTCCTTCCCCGGCACATGGGGCCGCTGCTGCACATGCTCGAGCACGACTGCGCCGAGCGGGACGAGCCGGGGCTGGCGGCGCTCGTCGTCAGCGCCGTCACGGGGGAGGTCGGCACCCCCGATGCCGGGTGGGCGCCGCCGCAACGACGGGCCGTCTGGGCGTACTGGGCCGGCTGAGGGCGGGGCTCAGACCGTCTCGCGCTCCTTGAGCTCGGTCGGCAGAAGGACCGTGCGGGCGGTGGCGCCCTCGACCATGTCCTGCGCCAGCAGGCACGCGGCCTCTCCCTGGGCGTGCATGGGCTGGGCGATGGTCGTGAGCGCGGGGGACAGGTCCACCGCCGTCGGGTGGTCGTCGTAGCCGATGACTGACACGTCCGCGGGCACGTCCCGCCCGGCCTGGCGCAGCACCTCGATGGCGCCCCTCGCGATCCGGTCCGACCCGGCGAGGACCGCGTCAGGGGACAGGCCCTGGTCGAGGATGCTGCGCATGGCGGCAGCGCCTGCGCGTTCCGACCAGTCACCCCACCGGACCCGCTCGGCGCTCAGGCAGTTGAAGACCTCCCGGTATCCCTTGAGGCGGTCCGTGGCTGCGGGCTGGTCCTGCTTGCCGAGGATCGCGACGGGGCTCGTCCGGCCGGCCGCCTGGACGCGCTCGGCCGCCTGGACGGCGCCGAGGCGGTCGTCGGAGTAGACGAAGGAGAAGGGGGAGTCCTTCTCAAGGCCTTCGTCCTGGCCGCACACGACCGTCGGCACGTGCTGGGAGGCCAGCGAGTCGAGCAGGCCCTGGTCCGCCCAGGGGGAGAGGTGGATGACCGCGTCCACGGTCTGGCTCGTGATGAGGCGGTAGGCCTTGCCCTGCTCCTGCGGTGTCGCCGTCGGCAGGAGGACCGGGACGACCCTCGTGTCGCTCAAGGCGTCGGTGATGCCCTGGACGATGCGCGCGAAGGTCGGGTCCGCGAAGAAGACGTCGAGCGGGACGACGTCGCCGCACTGGAGGGCCGCACGGGCCTCAGTAGACCTCGATGGCGGTCCTTGGCAGCGCCAGAGCGGCGACGAAGCGGTCGAGGTAGCGCGCGTACTCGGCGACCTCCTCAGGCGTGGCCTCGATGGTGACCTCCTCGGTGTCGGCGAAGACGACCTCCTCCAGGTAGTCCTCCAGGCTGCGGCCCTCGGCCCACATGCGGTAGCCGGCGAGCAGCGCCATGCCCCAGGCCCCGCCCTCGGAGGCCGTGGCGGAGACGGACACGGGGGTGCCGAAGGCGGCGGCCAGCGCCCGCTGGGGGATCTCGGGGGTCTTGAAGATGCCGCCGTGGGCGTGCATGGACTCGATGCGCACGTCGGTGGCGCCGCGCAGGATGCGCAGGCCGTGCGCCATCGCCGCGAAGAGGGCGAACAGGTGCGAGCGCATGAGCCCGGCGAGGCTGAAGCGGGCCTCCGGGCGGCGCACCGTGAGCGGGCGTCCCTCACCCAGCCCCACGAGGGCGTCGCCGGACAGGAAGTTGTAGCTCATGACCCCGGCCTCGTCCATGGAGGTCGTGGCGGCCGCCTCCAGCAGGAGGTCGAAGAGCGGCCCGCGCTCGACGGGGGTGCCGACGGCCTGGGCGAACTGGGAGAAGACCTCCACCCAGGCGTTGAGGTCGGAGGTGCAGTTGTTGGCGTGCGCCATGGCGACAGGGGCGCCCGAGGGGGTGGCGACGAGGTCGATCTCCTCGATGAGGGTGCGCAGGGGCTGGTCGAGGACGATCATCGCGAAGGCGCTGGTGCCCGCCGAGACGTTGCCGGTGCGCGGGCGCACGGCGTTGGTGGCGACCATGCCGGTGCCGGCGTCGCCCTCCGGCGGGCACAGGGGGATGCCCGCACGCAGGGTTCCCGTCGGGTCGAGCAGGGCGGCGCCCTCAGCGGTGAGGGTGCCGGCCTCCTCGCCGGCCAGGGCGACGGCGGGCAGCACGTCCTTGAGGGACCAGGTGACGGCGGGCTCGGCGGTGACGAGGGTGTCGAAGGCCTTGAGCATGGTGGCGTCGAAGGAGCGGTTGTCGGGGCCGATGGGGAAGACGCCGGAGGCCTCGCCGACGCCCAGGACGTGGTGGCCGGTGAGCCTCCAGTGGACGTAGCCGGCGAGCGTGGTCACGCGGTCGATGCGGCTGACGTGCTCCTCGTGGCCGGTGACGGCGTGGTGGATGTGCGAGACGGTCCAGCGCTGGGGGATGTTGACGCCGAAGCACTGGGAGAGCGTGCGAGAGGAGTCCGCCGTGATGGTGTTGCGCCAGGTGCGGAAGCGGGTGAGGAGGCCGCCGTCGGCGTCGAGGGGGATATAGCCGTGCATCATGGCGGAGACGCCGATGGCTCCGGTGGTGGTGAGCTCGGTGCCGTGGGTGGTGCGCAGGTCCGAGGCGAGGGCGGCGTAGGCGGACCTGATGCCGGTGACGACCTCGTCGAGGGAGTAGGTCCAGATGCCCTCGACGAGGGAGTTCTCCCAGTCGTGGCCACCGGTGGCCACGACGGTGCCGGAGGGGTCGGTGAGGACGGCCTTGATGCGGGTGGAGCCGAGCTCGATGCCGAGGGCGGTGCGGCTCAGGTCGACGGTGGGGGTGCTCATGCGGGGTGCTCCGTTGGTGGTCGTGGTGCCCGGCCGCCGGTGGGGGGCCGACGGCCCCGGCACCGGGGCATCGTTGCCGGGGACTGGGCGTCGTGGCCGAGTGTAGTGACTCCGAGCCCGAATGTGAACGTTCACGATCTGGATGGGGCGGGCTGCCCACCTGGGCCCTCGCACGCCGTTGAGACCTTGGCGAGATGAGACACTTGCCCCATGAGCCCGAAGATCAGCACCGTCTTCAAGGTCGTGCGCGCCGGACGTAAGGTCGTGCCCACGGTGGCCTCCTTCGTCGGCAACAAGCTTGTCGACGCCCTCAACGACCCCGAGCGCCTGGAGGCCTGGTTCAAGGCCGGCGCCGAGCGCCTCAAGCCGCGTCCCGCCGAGGTCCTGTCCATCGAGGAGATCGAGGACTCCCTGGACGCCCTCGACGTCGTGCTCGCCGAGCACGGTGAGGCGCTCCCGGAGGACGCCCCCGCGCAGATGTGGAGCGCGCAGGTACGGCGCCTGCGTGCGGCGCTCACGGTGGCGCGCTCGGCACCCGAGGGGGAGCGCGAGCGCCAGGCCCACAAGGTCCAGAAGCAGGCCGAGAACCTGTACCAGAAGCTGAGCAAGGCCCTTCTGTCCCCCCAGCGCTCGCGCTTCGCGGTGCCGAGGCTGGGGCGCCGGGCCCAGCCCCAGCTGGAGAAGGCCGAGGAGGTCCGGGAGGAGGAGAAGGCCCCGGACGCCGAGGAGGCCTCCGAGACCGAGGAGACCCGGGAGGGCTGATGCAGCCGGGGCCCTCCCACTAGCCTGGTCTGGTACCCCCTACCTGACAGAGAGGTCAGACCCATGGCGCTGTACGAGGTCCCCTTCACCTCCACGAACGGCCGCGACGAGATCCAGGCCTGGATCTACACGCCCGCCACCACCCGCCCGCGCGGCATCATCCAGCTCATCCACGGCCTGGGCGAGCACTCGCGCCGCTACCTCCACCTCATCGCCGCCCTCGTCGAACACGGCTACGTCGTCGCCGCCGACGACCACGCCGGCCACGGCGCCACCGCCATGCGCTCGGGCATCTGGCAGGACGCCGGCGAGCACGGCGAGCAGGTCGTGGTCGAGGACGAGCAGCGGCTGCGTGAGATCGTCACCGAGCGCTTCCCGGGGCTGCCCTACATCCTCTTCGGCCACTCCTGGGGCTCGATGATCGCCCGTGCCCTGTCAGCCGCCCACCCCGAGGGCCTCGCCGCAGCCGTCTACTGCGGGCCCGTCGCCCACATGCTCGGCCTGGAGGACCCCGCGACGCAGCGGGCCATCGACGCGGCCATCGCCGAGCGCGGCGGGGAGGCCCTCGACGTCGACGGGCTGTCGGCCCTCATGTTCACCGGCGCCAACGACCGCCACGAGGACGGCGTGCCTGCGACCGCCTGGGTCGCCCTGGACGAGGGCGTGGTCGCCGACCACGCCGTCGACCCCTTCAACAACTTCGGCGCCCCCATGACGCTGCGCTTCGCCAAGTCCTTCTGCGAGCTCTACCGCCGCTGCAACGGACCCGTCTGGGCGCGTTCCATGCCCCGCAACCTGCCGGTGCTCATCATCGCCGGAGACCAGGACCCGGTTGCCAACTACGGGGAGGGCGCGTACGCGCTCGCCAACGACCTGTGGTCCGCCGGGCTGCGCGACGTGCGCACCCGCGTGTGGACCGGCGTGCGCCACGAGATCCACAACGAGCCGACGACGCGCGCCGAGGTCGAGGCCGAGATCCTCGCCTTCGTCGGCCGTGTCGCGCTCGCGGGCTGAGCGGACACGGTCTACGTTCTTTAGCTCTCCGACCGCCTACGTCACCGACTGACGGCGCCGGTCTCGGGTGCCCGCTAGCGACTAGCGGGCACCCGAGACCGGCGCGTCCCGATGACACGGCGACGCGCGCCTGGAAGGCCATGCTGTTTGCTGCTGGGGCAGCCTGGTTGTTCACGCACTCCGGGACCAGCGCGCCTGCTCCCAGATGGCACTTCAGCTCTCGTGGCTAGCGAAGACATCCCGGTGGGCAGCCTGAAGACGTCACGATTGTGTGACCTCCGTCGAGGTTTCGTAGGGTTGACCCGAGCCGGGAGAGCCAGGATCTCGCCCTCACGCGGCTTGCTGAGAGAAAGGCCTCTTGCGTGAACACCGCTGCCCGCAGTCTCGTGCGCATCGCGATCTTTGATGTCCTGCCGACCCATTTGCGGCCCTTTGTCGAGGCTCGGCTCGCTGAGGCAGGGATCGCGGACACGTGGCCGGCCATCGTCGAGGTGACGGGTGATGAGCACACGTACACGGATCTCAACGATCTGAGCCTCCAGCTCCGTCTACTTACCGGCCGGTTTGGTGGTCGTTATCTGGTGCGGATCTCGGCTGGGCTTGCTTCCAAGCTTCATGAAGTCCGTCGCTTTCGCAATGCCGTCGTCCACGGATCTTTCAACGTGTCTCAACATCTTGCGGCCCTTATCGCCGTCCAGGAGACGTTGCGCCTCATCGGCGCAACCGATGGCGTCAACCAGGTAGATAGGCTTATCAATGAAGCGATGGGTGGGCTCATCGATGAGGCGATCCGTCGCCGTGACGTGCGGGAGACCGACACGGTGGCGGTCCCGGCTCTTGCTGCCGTGCCTGAGCGCACCGAGACTGACCCCTCGCTAGCCTCGCGGCAGCTACCCGCTCTCAAGGGGGAGCCCGACGCATCCTGTGCGGTCGGCACCCCGCAGCTGACCGCCAGGACTGACGACGTGATCGAGCCGCAGACCGTGTCCCGGGACCAGGCAGCCCAGCTGACACGTCCCAATCCGCTCGATGCCCTCTCAGTCAACCTCTGGATTCCCAACAGGTATTCCTACGCGCAGGCGCTTCTGCAGCGTCTTCCTGCCGTCGCTGTCGTCCTCACCGCGCCGGGCCACGAGCCCAACGATCCCGCCGGGACCGACGAGTCCGAGGGAATCGACTTTCTTGACCCCGATGAGTTCACCATCCGCAGCGTGGCTGGTTCGTCCGAGGAGCCTGCGGACCGAACCCCACCCCGGGAGTACGACCTAGACGAGATCACGATCACTCTCACTGTCTTCGATGAAGCGGGCCTGAACGCGTTGAGCTCGCCCTGGATGCACGTCCTAGACCTTCCAGCGAGGATTGGATGCGCGGGCGTGACCCACTTGCTCACTCCTGAGGTCGTTGCTCTCTCCGAGCTCAAGGAGGTCACAGGCTCAGTCATCCACCTTGAGCTCAACAGCGGTCCCTGGAACCGCGTCGTCACGCTTGAGGGACCTCAGGTGCTGCCTGCAGACATCTGGTCGCTCGCTGGTGCGCAAGACTCATCCCTCGCTGCCCTCGCCACGCATGTCCACCCTGACGACGACGGTGTCACCCTCCTCCTCGTACAGGTCGCTCGCACTCTGGCGGGAGCACTGACCCGAGGTACCCACCATGCGGGCGCTTGTGAGACCTCGGATACCGACGCTCCGCAGGATGGCACTCCTGACGAGCTCATCGATGGGTTGCGCACCTTCGTCGCCGCCACACCGGGAGCCGTCGACACGGTCGTTGCCACGGCTCTTGAGCTTCTGCAAGACCTGGGCATGATGGTCGTGCCCCGAACAGGGACCTGGGGTGAGTCCCCCGTACGCGTTCAGCGCCCGAACGACCTTCTGGAGAGTCGTTCTGGTTGCTCTCTCGACCTCGTCCTTCTTCTTGCTGCTGCTGTTGAGAGGTGCGGCGGAGATCCCCTCCTCGTCCTGACGAGAACCTCCGCCTATGTCGGCTACTGGACCGAGGAGCACGCCACCGACCGGCTTGAGCTTGAGACTAACCGCGTTGCAAACTCCGTTGACACGGGCCAGGTTCGTCTTATCGATGCTGCTGCCGTGAGTGCCGCCTCCCGGGTGTCCGTTCACTCCGCGAAGCAGCCCTCCTCTGTGCTGCGTCGTGACGGGCTTACGCGGGTCCTGTCGATCCGCGCTGCTCGCGAGCGTGGCATCGCTGCGATGAACCAGCTCATCGCGGACGTTGATGAGTCCCCGCAGCCGTTACTCGAGAGTGCTGACCTTCCCCTGCTGGGCCCAGTCAACCTCAGTGGTCGCCGTCCCTCCGAGACTCGAGATGCGGACTGCCCTCCCCGAGTGACCCAGTGGAAACGCGACCTGCTTGATCTGTCGCTGCGTAATCGGCTGCTCAACCGCACTGTCACCGCTGCTGACGAGATTCTCCTGCCGCCCCAAGCACTGCCGGCCCTTGAGGACCTGATCAACGCTTCCCAGGCGATCGAACTGCGCCATACGGAGGTCGAGCGGCTGAGCACGACTAAGGCGCCCACTGAGCTCAGTCATGCGGACGCCGCCCGTCTCACCGACCTGTTCCGCAATGACCAAGCGGTTGAGATAGCCCTTCGCGAGGACCGTTACGACCGCAGGCTTCAGCGTCTTGCGTCGGATGCCCGCCTCATCGTCAGCGAGACTGGTGCCAACAACCTCTACCTCGCCCTCGGTACCCTCGTGTGGCAGTCTGGGCTTAAGGAAATTCGCTCGCCCCTCATTCTCATTCCCGTCCGCCTGTCGCGCCCGAGCCGACTCAGTCCCTTCTCGATCACCATCGATGAGACCGGCGCCTCCACGCCCAACTACACGCTGATCGAGCGTTTCCGAACCGACCTCGGCCTCGATCTTGACGTCCTGACCAACCCTGCCGAGGATGAGTCAGGCGTTGACATCGCGGCCACGCTCGACGCACTGCGTCGGCTCCTGGTGCGGTACGAGTTGCCCTTCCGAGTCGAGGACACTCTTCACCTCGGTATCTTCCGATTCGCAGCCTCCCGCCTGTGGAAGGACCTTGACGACCACTGGCGCGACATCGCTCGCAACCCTCTCGTCGAGTACCTCATCGAGCAGCCGGACCGTCACTTTGAGGACCCGGCCACCGACGTCCCGTGCGCTGACCTCGATGACCTCATCGCGCAGCTGCCGACGTTAGCCGATGCCTCCCAGGCCCAGGTCATTGCCTCCGCCACCGCGGGCCGCACGATGGTGGTTCAGGGTCCTCCCGGCACCGGCAAGTCCCAGACGATCGCCAATCTCATCGTGCATGCCATCGACCAGGGCAAGTCGGTGATGTTCGTCGCCGAGAAGCGCGCTGCTCTGGATGTCGTTGCTCGCAGGCTTGACGCCATGGGCGTCGGTGATCTCGTTCTCGATCTCCATGACCCACAGGTCAGGCGTGAGGACCTGCGTCGCGGGCTCGGTCGCTCGCTCGCTCTGTGTCCTGACCGTGAACCAACGGACCTTCGTCGTGCCGAACGACAGGTCTCCGTCTCTCGACGTGCTCTCAACCGCTACCGGGACGACCTTCACGACCAGGACACGGCGGGTTTCTCCTTCTACGGAGCGCATAACTCCCTCCTTGCCGAAGGTGAGTCAGCGGCGCGGTTGCACATCCATGACTCCGCGGCTGCCAGTATCACCTTGGAGCAGCGCGAAGTCCTGGTCCAGACGCTCGACGACGCCGCTGACGCCCTCCAGTCCCTCCCCGATGGAGCACGGCAGCAGTGGGGGAGCCTGCGCGCCGTCCGTGATGTCGAGACCATCGACAAGATTCTTACTGCCCTCGGCGCTGCCCGACACGCCCTTGCCGCTGTTCCCACGGGACTCCTTGATCTTGAGCAGGCTCTTGCTGATAATCCCGCCCATCATGCTGCTGCATTCAAAGCTCTGAGCGCGCTTGACGTCACCATTGAGGACGTGAGTGTCGTTGAGAGTCCTGAAGGTACGGCCTCCCTCGATGCGCTCCTGTCGCAGATGGCACATATCGGTGCATTCTGCCCCTTTGCTTTCACCTTTGTCGGCACGAACGCGCTGGCCGTCGATATTGAGAGTGTGAGACGTGAGATTCTAGCCGTCTCTAGCGTCCGCTGGGGCCGACGCAAGAAGATCCGTGCCGCCCTGGCTCCTTTTGACTCCTATCGGGTCGGCGGTGAGCTTCCAACTGATCCTGACGAGGTCCTGAGGTTCCTCCTTGACCTTGAGCACCTGCGTGACCTTGACCGGCTTGTCACGACCGAGATGTCCCGGCTCATGCCCAGCTTCTGGAGGTCTGCTAACGGACAGTGGAGCGTGTGGCGGGCCGCTGACCGAGCGCTCGCCCGTTCCGCCGCGGAACGAGTGCGTTCGGTTGTCCGGGCCTTGGCCGACTCAGGTGATCAGCGAGGTGCCGTTCTCGCTCTCATGGGTCGCGAGGACCGCTCCGACCTCATCCGTCTGAGCGCAGACGCCGACACCGCCCTGTCAGGGCTCACTGCTCTTGTCCCCGAGATCGGGGCAGAGGACCTGCTCGCAGCGACCCAGACCGACGGTCCTGACTCAGCCGGTGTGGTCCGACGCAACCTGCTCGCTTGGAACCGACTCCTTAAGGCCGTTGAGCCGCTGCGGGATGCGGGCCTTGCTGACGCCGCCGACCAGATTATGAGCGGAGAGGTTCCTGCCGACGACCTGCCACAGGCATGGGAGGTCGGCTTCGCTGCCGCCGCTCTCAGTGAACGGCGCGAGGCGACGAGTCTTGCCCGGTTCACGTCCGCAGCGCACAACCAGTCGGTAGCTTCGTTCGCGAAGTCGCTGCGCACGGTGAGACGCTTCCTCGTCGGGAGGACTTTGCGAGCCGCTGTCGACCGCCGCAAGGAGGTCTGGGAGAGTGCGACGGGACGTGTGCCCGGACTGGAGGCTCAGATCCGCCGCACCAAGAGGGGCGGCCAGCCGATCCGCGCCATGATGGAGGAGTATGGCGACCTTATCTTCGCGCTGACACCCTGCGTTCTGGTGTCGCCAGACTCTGCAGCCCGTTTCTTCCCACCTACGCGCACCTACTCCGACATCGTCATCTTCGACGAGGCCTCCCAGATCACCGTCGCTTCAGCTGTCGGGGCCATGGGACGTGGGCGTTCCGTCGTCGTCGTCGGTGACTCGAAGCAGATGCCTCCCACTGTCTTCGCACAGTTCACGGGTACCGAGGACGAGGAAGACGAGCTGTTCACACCCGACGAGTCGATCCTTGCTGAGTGCGTTGATCTCGGTATCAAGACGTACACGCTGGCCTGGCACTACCGCAGCCAGGTCGAGTCACTGATCTCGTTCTCCAACAACGCGTACTACGAGGGCGGCCTCGCTTCCTTCCCCAGTCCTCTCGACGCCCGCGGTACCGTCCCCGGATACGGCATCAGCCTGAGAAAGGTCGACGGTGTGTTTCACCGCCAAGGTGAGAGAGGGGTTGCTGCCGACCTGCGTCGTACGAACCCCGTCGAGGCGCGTGCGGTCGTCGACGAGGTCAAGGCCAGGTTCGAGGCATCTCCCACCACGGTGCCCTCGCTGGGTATCGTCACCTTCAACGCTCAGCAGCGCGACATCATCGAGCGTTACCTGCGCGAGGATGAGGACTCACGGCTCGCTGCCGCCCTTGATGCGGCTGACGGGCTGTTTGTCAAGAACCTCGAGAACGTCCAAGGGGATGAGCGGGACACGATCCTGTTCTCCGTCGGCTTCTCCAAGGCCGCTAATGGTGAGGTGCCCCTCAACTTTGGGCCCCTCAACCGAGTTGGAGGTGAGCGGCGCTTCAATGTCGCTATCACCCGTGCCCGTAAGGAGGTGGTCGTCTTCCTGAGCTTCTCGCCCTCCGACCTTCACTCCGAGCGCTCAAGCTCTGTCGGTCTCAAGCACCTGCGTGAGTACCTTGACCTTGCCGACCAGCAGCCGAACCCGAGGCACGCGACCTCGCAGTCTGCGCTTGACTACCACCGCGAGGACGTCGGTCGAGCACTGCGCGAGACCGGCCTCGAGGTGAGTTCCGAGCTAGGACGCTCGAGCTTCAAGGTTGATCTCGTCCTCGCCCCCGCAGGCCGTCCCGATCGACCATGTGTCGCTGTCCTGCTTGACGGCGAGGGCTGGCACCGGCGCGAAACCGTCTCGGACCGGGATGTTCTGCCTGCCATCGTGCTGACGAACGCCATGCACTGGAACCGGGTTGAACGTATCTGGTTGCCAGAGTGGATAGAGAACCGGGACGGTGTCATCGCTCGCCTGTGCGAGGCCGTGGATGATGCCAACAAACAGTTCGAGGCTGATCTCAAAGCCGTTTCGAGGCGGAGGGCGTCCCGCCGTCCGGCACCTCGTCCACAGGAGCTACCCACGTCCGATCGTGTGCGCGCGGAGGCGGAGACTCGTCGTGTCGAGAACGCCACTCGCCGCGCCGTGGAGGAGGACGCGCGTAGGTCTGCCCAGCTTGACACCGGTGCGCCCGGAAACGACACCGAGCGCCAGGTTCGAGCCGAGGCGATGTCCATCTCGACGGAGAAGACGCCCCGCGGACACCGCACCGCGATGAGCGCCGCCAGGGGGGTCGCAGCCCCTGGCGTACTCGACTCAGGTGGCGCCGCACGAATCACCGCGGGGGTTCCTGCACCGCCCCGTTCCCGCAAGGAGCGGCCGCATCGGTCACCTACCGCCGCGCAGGCACGGGTGCGTCCGGGCATGTCTGTGACACGTGTCGAGACGCACAGGACCGAGACGCCTGCCCCAGTCCCTGAGTTCGAGAAGGAGGAGGTCCCCAGCGTCCTGCGCACGGAGATCGAGCGCTACCACGCATGGGCGGCGCCTTACCCGTCCTACGACGGCGACCTCCTCGACCGCGCTTCAGGACACAGTGCCGAGGCCCGCGCCAAGGTCGAGGCGGTTGCCCGCGCCGTCGTCACGGCCGAGGCCCCCATCCATCCCGTGCGCCTGTGCCGACTGGTGGCCGGGGCTTTCGGGGTGACGGAGGTCCAGGACTCGCACCGTCGGACCATCACGTCGGTCGTCGAGACCATAGGCCGCGCTCAGAAGGACCAGTTTGGGTACGTCTGGACGATGGGGGACATGCGCCTGCCTAGTCGCGTGCGCGTGCGCTCCTTCCGTGTCCGAGCGCTGGACAAGATCTCCGTCGAAGAGCTCCATCCGTTCGAGCTGATCGAGGTGATGCGCCGAGTCGTCGGGCTCCGGCCCGACTACGGGGCGACTGCCCACCGTCGTGAGGCGCTACGGCGTCTCTCGCGTCATACCGTGCACCTGAACGCAGACCAGCGCAGGCTGTTCGACGAGGCGCGGGCTGCCGCCTTCATCGGAGAGCCTCCCGTCATCGAACTGTCCCCTGGGTGGTGATGTGTGCCACTGTGGTTGGTGTGCGGTGGCGCCAAGGCCACCGTTCTTGCCGGGCACCGTCGCCCGCTGCCGCCGTCGGCCCGCCCCGCGAAGGAGCCCACCGTGACCATCTCCTCAACACCCACCGCTCTCACCGACCCCGCCGTCACCCTCCACCACCAGGACGGCGGTCCCACGCTGGGCACCACCAGCGCCCCGGTCATCGAGGTCGACGGGCACCTGTTCAAGGACCTCGCCCGCACCGGCGAGCTCCTGCCCTACGAGGACTGGCGCCTGACCGCCGAGGAGCGCGCCGCGGACCTCGCCAGCCGCCTGAGCATCGAGCAGATCGCCGGCCTCATGCTCTACTCCCCGCACCAGGCCGTGCCCAACCCCGGCGTCGGCCCCTTCCCGGGCACCTACGGTGGGCGCACCCTGGCCGAGGCCGGGGTGCCCGACTGGTCTCTCACCGACCAGCAGGTCGCCATGCTCACCGAGGACCACCTGCGTCACGTCCTGGCCATCACCCTGCAGTCGGCGGACACGGCCGCCCGCTGGAACAACGCCATGCAGGCCCTGGTCGAGGCCGCGCCCTGGGGCATCCCCGTTAACACCTCCTCCGACCCGCGCCACGGCGCCGCCGAGGCCACCGGTGCCGAGTTCGCCACGAGTGCCGTCGACGTCTCACGCTGGCCGGAGGGCCTGGGCATGGCCGCCCTCTTCGACCCCGAGCGCGTGCGCACCAGCGCCGCCATCATCTCCCGCGAGTACCGGGCGCTGGGCATCACGACGGCGCTGGGCCCCCAGATCGACCTCGCCACCGACCCGCGGTGGATGCGCCTGCAGGACACCTGGGGCCCGCACGCCGCCCTCACCGGTGACTACGTGCGCGCCTACTGCGACGCCATGCAGAGCACCGAGGAGCCCGACCGCCAGCCGGGTGCCGCCGTCGGCCTGCCCACCGTCGAGCGCTCCGTGGCCGATGCCGGCTGGGGCGCGGGCAGCGTCGCCACCATGGTCAAGCACTGGCCCGGCGGGGGCACCGGTGAGGCCGGTCGCGACGCCCACTACGGCTTCGGCAAGTTCGCCGTCTACCCGGGCGGCAACGAGGCCCAGCACCTGCTGCCCTTCACCGACGCCGCCTTCCGTCTTGAGGGCCCCACCGCCGCCGCCAGCGCCGTCATGCCCTACTACACGGTTTCCTGGGCCTACCGCGCCCCCGACGGCACCGTCACCAACACCCCCGACGGCGAGCAGCCCCCGCGTGCCAACGCCTACAACCGCGTCATCGTCCACGACATGCTGCGCCAGCGCTACGGCTTCGACGGCGTCGTGTGCACCGACTGGGGCGTCACCGCCGACCCCGACCCGGAGATCGGAGCCTTCGGCCAGCGCTGCTACGGCGTCGAGGAGCTCAGCGTCGCCGAGCGCCACGCCCTGGCCATCGACAACGGCGTCGACCAGTTCGGCGGCAACAGCGACGCCGGCCCCCTCATCGAGGCCTACCGCATCATCGCCGCACGCGACGGCGAGGCCGCCGCCCGCTCCCGCTTCGATGCCTCCGCGGCCCGCCTGCTGCGCACCTTCTTCCGCACCGGCCTGTTCGAGAACCCCTACCTCGACCCCGCCCGGTCCACAGCCGTCGTCGGCTGCGCCCCCTTCATGGAGGCCGGCCGCGCCGCCCAGCGCGACAGCCTCGTCCTGCTCAAGAACCACCGGCCCGACGGCGAGGCCGTCCTGCCGCTGCCGGCCACCACCCGGCGCGCCTGGGTCCCGCAGCGCCACGTCGACGCCCGTCCGGGCTTCATGCGCACGCACGAGCCCGCCCGGCAGATCGACCCCTACCGGGCCAGTGAGGCGGCCCTGAAGCGGGCCGGCTCGCCGCAGGACGCAGACGTCGCCGTCGTCTTCATCGAGTCCCCGCTCAGCGAGCAGTACAGCATCGAGGACCGCCGGGCCGGAGGCAACGGCTACCTGCCGATCTCCTTGCAGTACGGCCCCTACACGGCCCACGCCGCGCGCGCACGCTCCATCGCCCAGGGCGACCCGCGCGAGCGCGAGCACCCGGACCGCTCCGTGCACGGCAAGCGCGCCACCGTCTACAACGCCGGTGACCTGGAGCTCGTGCGCGCCGCCCGCCAGGAGATGGGGGACAAGCCGGTCATCGTCGTCCTGCGCCTGCACAACCCCACCGTCATGTCGGAGGTCGAGCCGCTCGCCGACGCCGTCGTCGTCGACCTGGGCGTCCAGCAGGAGCACGTGTGGGAGCTGCTGCGCGGACGTCTCACGCCCCGCGGCCTGCTGCCCGTGACCATGCCCGCCTCCATGGAGACGGTGGAGGCCCACGCCGAGGACCTGCCCTTCGACTACGAGGCCTACACCGACGCCGCCGGCAACCGCTACGGCTTCGGCTTCGGGCTCAACTGGGCGGGCGTCATCGACGACGAGCGCACCCGCCGCTACACCGCCCGCCCCTGAGGACCCGGCGCCCCAGTACCCGGACGTCCCGGCCCTGTCCCAGTCGCGTCGTTACGCTGGCCCCATGCTCTCCCGCATCGACCTGCGCGACACCGACCTCACCGCACGCGAGCTCGCCGAGGCCCTGCCCCGGGCCACCCTCGACGTCGCCTCCGCCCTGGAGGCCGTCACCCCCACCATCGAGGACGTGCGCGCTCGCGGCGCGGCCGCCCTGCGCGACGCCGCCGAGCGCTTCGACCACGTGCGCCCCGAGCACCTGCGCGTGCCCGCCGCCGCCCTCGCCGAGGCGCTGGCCGCCCTCGACCCGGCGGTGCGCGAGGCCCTGGAGCTGTCCATCGCCCACAACCGTGCCGGCCACGGCGCCCAGCTGCCCACCGAGCGCGTCACGCAGATCGTCCCCGGCGGCTCCGTCACCCAGCGCTGGGTGCCCGTGCGGCGCGTGGGCCTCTACGTGCCCGGCGGCCTGGCCGTCTACCCCAGCTCGGTCGTCATGAACGTCGTCGCCGCGCAGGTCGCCGGCGTCGAGCAGATCGCCCTCGCCTCCCCGCCGCAGAAGGAGCACGGGGGGCTGCCCCACCCGACGATCCTCGCCGCCTGCGCCCTGCTGGGTGTCGAGGAGGTCTACGCCGTCGGCGGCGCCCAGGCGGTGGCCATGCTCGCCTACGGTGCCGGCGCCGAGACGGAGACCGACCGGGCGGACATCGCCGCCGCGGGCGGCAGCGGCGAGCAGCTGTGCGAGCCGGTCGACGTCGTCACCGGCCCCGGCAACATCTTCGTCGCCGCCGCCAAGCGCGCGGTGCGCGGCGTCGTCGGCATCGACGCCGAGGCCGGACCCACCGAGATCGCCGTGCTCGCCGACGCCACCGCCGACCCCGAGCTCGTGGCCGCCGACCTGCTCTCCCAGGCCGAGCACGACCCCAACGCCGGCAGCGTCCTCATCACCGACTCTCCCGCCCTCGCACAGGCCACCGACGAGGCCCTGGAGCGCCGCGTCGCCGCCACGAAGCACGCCGAGCGGGCACGCACCGCCCTCACCGGCCCGCAGTCCGCCGTCGTGCTCGTGCGCGACCTGGAGCAGGGCGTCGCCGTCGCCGACGCCTACGCGGCCGAGCACCTGGAGATCCACACGGCCGACGCCCCGGCGGTCGCCCGCCGCATCCGCAACGCGGGCGCGATCTTCGTCGGCCCCTGCTCGCCGGTGCCGCTGGGCGACTACCTCGCCGGCTCCAACCACGTGCTGCCCACCGGCGGCACCGCCCGCTTCGCCGCCGGCCTGAGCGTCATGGCCTACCTCAAGCCCGTCCAGGTCGTCGAGTACGACGCGGCCGCCCTCGCCTCGCTCGCCTCCCCGCTCACCGCCCTGGCCGAGTCCGAGGACCTGCCCGCCCACGGCGAGGCCGTGTGCGCCCGCCTGCGGTAGCCACCCGCAGCCTCCCGCTCAGCGCTGCGCCAGGACGAAGGGCCGCACCTCAGCCGCCCCGGCCTCGCGCAGCAGCGCGGCCGCGTAGGCCAGGGTCCAGCCCGAGTCGCTCCAGTCGTCCACGAGCACGACGTGCGCGCCCTGGAGACGGGCGAGCGCGCGGCGCGGCCAGTCCTCGACCGACAGGGAGCGGGCGACCTGCGCCAGCCGGAAGGCGGAGCCGACGTCGTGACGCCCGGGCTCACCTCGCACGGAGACGACCCCCAGCGGCTGCGCCGCCAGGGTGCGGGCCACCGCGTGGCCGAGCTGGCGCACGAGCCTGGGCCGGGTGCGCGAGTCAACGACCACGACGACGAGCTCACCCTCCTGCCCGTCGGCGCCCTCCTCCTGGCCGTCGCCGTCGGGCTGGGCCAGCTGCCCGAGCCGGACGGCGACCTCGACGGCGGCCTCACGCAGCGCCTCGGGGACAGCACCGTCCGCCCCGCCGCGCGCATCGGGCTCCTCCGGGCCCGCGGACGCCCGGGCACCCCCGGGCACAGCCGCCGCGGGCTCGATGAGCGCGCGCAGGGCCGCGGAGACCCCGAGCCCGTCCAGACGCCCGACGGCGAGGCCGACCTCGGCCCGGCTCGCCTGCGGGATGCGTCCGCGCAAGGAGGGCAGGCCCAACCGGTCCATGCCGACGGGCCACTGCTTGCGCGGCTCGATGAGGACCCCGACGCGGGTGAGGCACTCGTGTGCCGCCTCGCGCTCCTTGGCCGCCGTGCCGACGTCGAGCACGAGGCCCCCGCACAGGTCACAGCACCCGCAGCGCCAGCCCTCGGCCATGACCGGGTCGTCGAGGGCCGCACGCAGGAAGGCCATCCGGCAGGCGGGCGCCTCCAGCCGCTCGTAGGCGACCATGAGGTCCTGCTCGGCCCTGCGCGCCGCCTCCACCCTGCGGTAGCGCTCGGCGTCGTAGACCCACGGCGCCCCGGTCGACACCCAGCCGCCGCGCACCCGCCGCACCGCGCCGTCGACGTCGAGGACCTTGAGCATCGACTCCAGGCGGCTGCGCCGCAGCTGCGTCACCGTCTCCAGCAGGGCGGTGCTCATGACGCCCTCACCCTCCTGCCGGGCCGCCTCCAGCCCCGCCAGGACCTCCCGCACCTGCGCCTCGGGCGGGAAGCCCTGAGCGCCGAACCAGTCCCAGATCGCGCGGTCCTCCGCACCCGGAAGGAGCACCACCTCGGCCCGCTCGACCCCGCGCCCGGCACGCCCGACCTGCTGGTAGTAGGCCACCGGGGAGGCCGGCGCCCCCACGTGCACGACGAAGGCGAGGTCCGGCTTGTCGAAGCCCATCCCCAGGGCGGAGGTCGCCACGAGCGCCTTGACCCGGTTGGACCTCAGCTCCTCCTCCAGGCGCTCGCGCTCGGCCGGGTCCGTCTGCCCCGTGTAGGTGGCGACCTCAAGCCCCGCCTCGCGCAGGCCCGCCGTGACCTGCTCGGCCGCCGAGACGGTGAGGCAGTAGACGATGCCCGAGCCGGGCGTGCCCCGCAGGTAGCCGGTGAGCCAGGCCAGGCGGGTGGCGGCGTCAGCAAGCGTGAGCACCGCCAGGTGCAGGGCGGCGCGCTCCAGCGAGCCGCGCAGCACCAGCACCTCGGCCTGCCCTGCATCACGCGCCGCCAGCTGCTCGGCGACGTCCGCCGTCACCCGCGCGTTGGCCGTCGCCGTCGTCGCCAGCACGGGCGTGTGCTCCGGCAGGTGTGCCAGCAGCGTGCGGATGCGCCGGTAGTCGGGGCGGAAGTCGTGGCCCCAGTCCGAGATGCAGTGCGCCTCGTCGACGACCACCAGGGCGGCGTCGGCGGCCAGGTGGGGGAGCACCTCGTCACGGAAGACCGGGTTGTTGAGCCGCTCGGGGGAGACGAGCAGGACGTCGACGGCACCGGCGCGCACCTGCTCCTCGATCGTCTCCCACTCGGTGGCGTTGGCCGAGTTCATCGTCACCGCGTGGATGCCGGCGCGCCGGGCCGCCGCCACCTGGTCGCGCATGAGGGCCAGCAGCGGGGAGATGATGACACTCGCGCCCCGGCGCCCACCCGCCCAGCCCTCGCGCAGCAGCGCCGTGGCCACGAAGTAGACGGCGGACTTGCCCCAGCCGGTGCGCTGGACGACGAGCGTGCGCCGGTGGCCCACGACGAGGGCCTCAATGGCCCTCCACTGGTCCTCGCGCAGGCGGGCGTCCTCGCGTCCGACGAGCGCGCGCAGCACCTCCTCGGCGCGCGCCCGCAGCGCAGGGTCCGCCGGGGCTGAGCTCGCGGTGGGGGCGGTCGTCATGACCTCACGCTAGCGCGCAGCCTCGTGTAGCCTCGCCGTACAGCCATCCCGAGCGGCCGAGAGACCTGGCTCACCGACGCCGCAGCAACCACCCGCCCCGAGCGGACGGTGCTCCCGCCAGGAACGATGGAAGGACCCACCACAGTGACCAGCGGCGCAGCGACCACCTGCCGTGAGCAGGCGCCCCGCAGCTCCAGGACGGAGAGCCCCCTGCCGACGCCCCGGCGCGTCGCAGGGGAGGCCATGCCCCGCTGAGGCGCCCGGCCGCCTCAGCCCCAAGCCGCGCGCACCCGCGCCGGCGCCGGTCCCGCACCACCCCGACGACGGCACCGCCGTCAGGACTGACAGGACCACCCATGACCACCCCCATCCGCACCACCCACGTCGGCTCCCTGCCGCGCACCCCCGCCCTGCTCGACGCCAACCGCCGCCACGCCGCCGGACAGATCGACGGCGCCACCTTCCGCGAGGTCCTCGCCCAGGAGGTCACCGCCGTCGTCACCCGGCAGCTGCGGGCCGGTCTCGACATCGTCAACGACGGCGAGTACGGCCACTTCTCGGTCGACCCCGTCGACTACTCCGCCTGGTGGACCTACTCCTTCACCCGCCTGTCCGGCATCAGCCTCTACGACGTCGCCGACCTCGGGAACGCGGGCGTGCGCGAGCCGCGCTCCGCCCAGGGGCTGCTCACCCTGTCCGCCTTCACCGACCGGCGCGACTGGCGGGCCTTCCAGGAGGCCTACGCGGACCCCGCCAGCGGCATCGGCCTCGTGGGCGGCAGCGAGAGCGTACCCGTCGTCACCGGCCCCCTGACCTACACGGGCGCTGACGACGTCGCCCGCGACACGCGGCTGCTCACCCAGGCTCTCGCCACCGCCGGAGCCGACACGTCCCGCGGTTTCGTCGCCGCGCTGTCTCCCGGGTCCCTCGCCCGCCTCGCCGACGCGCACTACGCCGACGACGAGTCCGTCCTGCTCGCCGCCGCCGACGCCCTGCGCCACGAGTACCGGGCCATCACCGAGGCCGGACTCTCCGTCCAGGTCGACGCCCCCGACCTTGCCGAGTGCTGGGACCAGGTCAACCCCGAGCCCACCATCGAGCAGTACCGCGCCTGGCTCGTGCCGCGCATCGAGGCCCTCAACCGCGCCCTGGAGGGGATCGACCCCGCCCGGGTGCGTCTGCACGTGTGCTGGGGCTCCTGGCACGGCCCCCACTCCACCGACATCGGCTTCGGCGACCTCGTGGACCTCGCCCTGGCGGTCAACGCCGACGGGCTGTCCTTCGAGGCGGCCAACGCGCGCCACGAGCACGAGTGGCGCCTGTGGGAGACGACCGAGCTGCCGGAGGGCAAGTACCTCGTGCCCGGTGTCGTCTCCCACGCGACGAATGTCGTCGAGCACCCCCGGCTCGTCGCCGAGCGCATCGAGCGCCTGGCCCGGATCGTCGGGCCCGAGCGGGTCCTCGCCTCCACCGACTGCGGGCTGGGAGGGCGCGTCCACCACCAGATCGCCTGGTCCAAGCTGGAGGCCCTCGTGCAGGGCGCGCGCCTGGCCTCCGAACGGCTGTGAGCGCTCGCGGACCGGAGCCGACGGGCCGAGGCGGGCGCCGCGGCCCGTCGGCTCCTACACTGCGGGCGTGAGCAACCTCCCCCTGCGGCCCGGTCTTGCGGGCGAGACCCCCTACGGCGCCCCCGAGCTCGACGTGCCCGCCCGGCTCAACGTCAACGAGAATCCCTACCCGCCGTCACAGGCCGTCGTCGACGACATCGCCGAGGCCGTGCGCGCCGTCGCCACCCGCCTCAACCGTTACCCGGACCGTGAGCTGCCCGCCCTGCGCGAGGCCCTGGCCGACTACCTCGCGGTCGAGTCCGGCGTGAGGGTGGCGTGGCAGCAGGTCTGGGCCGCCAACGGCTCCAACGAGGTCATGCTCCACGTCCTGCAGGCCTTCGGCGGGCCCGGCCGCGTGTGCCTGTCCTTCACCCCCACCTACTCGATGTACCCCGAGTACGCGCGCGACACCCTCACCGAGTACGTCACCGTCCCGCGCCGCCAGGACTTCACCCTCGACGTCGAGGCCGTGCGGGCCGCCGTCGCCGAGCACCGCCCGTCCGTCCTCATCCTTGCCAGCCCCAACAACCCCACGGGCACGGCCTTGTCCCTGGAGGACCTGCGCGCCGTCCTCGACGCCGCCCGTGGGGCGGGACCGCTGGGGCCCGACGGCGGTGCCACGGACGCCGTCGTCGTCGTCGACGAGGCCTACGGCGAGTTCCGTCGCCCCGGTGTGCCCAGCGCGATGGAGCTCCTCGCTGAGCACGAGCACCTGGCGGTCAGCCGCACGATGAGCAAGGCCTTCGGTATGGCCGGCCTGCGTCTGGGGTACCTCGCCGCCTCCCGGGAGCTGGTGGACGCCCTGAGGGTGGTGCGCCTGCCCTACCACCTGTCCGCCGTCAGCCAGGCGGCGGCCCTGGCCGCCCTCGCCCACCGTGAGGAGCTCATGAGCCAGGTCGCCTCGCTGCGCCAGGAGCGTGACGCGACCGTCGCCTGGCTGCGCGAGCAGGGGCTGACGGCCTTCGACTCCGACGCCAACTTCGTCCTCTTCGGTCCCTTCGAGGACCGTCGGGCCGTCTTCGAGGCCCTGCTGGAGCGCGGTGTCCTCATCCGGGTCGTCGGTCCGGAAGGGTACCTTCGGGTGTGCATGGGCACGCCGGAGCAGATGGAGGCCTTCCGCGCCGCGCTGACCGCCGTCACCTGCCGCTGAGCCCACCGGGCCCCGCGCACCCACGAGACCAGGAGACCCAGGAATGTCCCGTACCGCTCGTATCGAGCGCACGACCAGCGAGTCGAGCGTCGTGGTCGAGATCGACCTCGACGGCACCGGCAGGACGGATATCGACACCTCGGTGCCGTTCTACGACCACATGCTCACCGCGCTGGGCAAGCACTCCCTCATCGACCTGACCGTGCGCGCCCAGGGCGACACGGACATCGACGTCCACCACACGGTGGAGGACACGGCCATCTGCATCGGTGAGGCCCTCAGGGCAGCCCTGGGCGACAAGCGCGGCATCGTCCGCTTCGGTGACGCCCTGGTCCCGCTCGACGAGGCGCTCGCCCAGGCCGTCGTCGACGTCTCCGGGCGCCCCTACCTCGTCCACACGGGCGAGTCCGAGGCCTTCGTCCACCACCTCATCGGCGGTCACTTCACGGGCTCGATGGTCCGCCACGTGCTGGAGGCCATCGCCTACCACGCCGGCATCTGCCTGCACGTCAACGTCGTCTCCGGCCGCGACCCGCACCACGTCGCCGAGGCCGAGTTCAAGGCCCTGGCCCGCGCCCTGCGCACGGCCGTGGCCCTGGACCCGCGCGTCGACGGCATCCCCTCCACCAAGGGGGCGCTGTGAGCAGCCGCGAGGACCTGCCCGAGGAGGTCTCGGGACAGCCGCAGGAGCCCCAGGACGCTTTGGGCGCCGACGTCGGCGGTACCGGCAGCGTCGGCAGCGCTGACGGTGCTGACGGTGCCGGCGCTGCGGACATCGACGCCGAGCTCGCCGCCATGATCGAGCAGCTCGTGGCGGCGGAGCCCGTCGACGACGAGCCGGCCACCGTGTCCATCGAGGACGTGCCCCACAACACCTACCGCGACCCCGACGCGCTCGCCGTCCCCGAGGTCGAGGTCCCCGACGACCTGTCCTCTCTAGCGGGACTGGCTCCGCTGGGCCCCGCGGGAGAGGCCGTGCCCGCGCCCGTCACCCAGCCCGAGGGCCTGCCGCGCGCCGTCAAGGTCGCCGTCGTCATGACGCCCCTCGCCGGCGCCCAGGCGCTGGCGGTGCTGTGCGTCGCCAGCGACCTGGAGTGCACGGTCGTGCCGTCGAGCTCGGGCGCCCTGGCCGTCAAGGAGCTCGTCTCCTCCCACGCCGAGTGGGACGTCAGCGAGCTCGTCGCCGGCGCCCAGTCCGAGCCGGTCGAGGCGGCCGAGCTGGCGGGTACCCTCTCTCGCCTGTCCAGGGCCGGGGTCGTGCTGCTCACCGCGGACCTGGCGACCGACGTCGGCATCGAGGCCGGCCTGTCGGGCACGATCACGGCCCGGCACTACAGGTCGGGAGCGGCGGGGGAGGAGACGAGCGCCGGGCTCGTGCTCGCCGCCGCCGACCCGGTCATCGAGGACATCCTCATCGGCATGACCCGCGCCCAGGACGTCGACGGGGCGCTGCGCACGAGCGAGGTCCGTCCCGGCCGGGCGTCGCGCTGGCTCTTCGGTCGCGGTCCGCGCGGACGCAAGGGCGACGGCAAGGCCTGAGCGCGCGGGTGGTGGCGGTGCCTGACCGCCGCCACCCGTGCGCCGTCGCGGACAGCGCGCTCCTCAGGGCCGCGTCGCCGGAGGCTGCGGCCGGGGCTCAGCCCTCGGAGTAGGGGCGGGTGCGCTCGTCGCCCTCCGCGGGCGAGACGATGCAGGAGAAGCCCCGGTTGCCGTCGACCTTCCAGTCGACCTCGCTGGGTCCCAGCACGGAGACGTCCGGGTCCGGCTCGCCGTAGGCGGTGGCCGCGGCCCGTGTGCACGTGGCCTGGACGTTGGGGTCGGCCGCCAGGTCGCTCTCCGTCATGCCGGTGGTCGACGCGTCGAGGGTGCCCACGGCGAAGACCTCCCAGTAGTGGGCGCTGTGGCAGTCGGTCTTCTGTGCGGTGGCGGTCCCCGCGATGGACACGATCCCGCCCAGGCAGGTGCCCACCGCGTGCGGCGGCGTGCTGCTCGCGCCCGACTCTTCCGCCTGTGCCGTGGGCTCGGCGTCGCTGCCGGACGCCGCGGTCTCGTTCGCCGCTGCGGCGCTGCTCGTCGTCGCGGCAGCCGCCTCGTTCCACAGCGTCCACCCCAGCCCCAGACCCAGCAGCGTGCCGATGACCAGACCGGTGCTCAGGGCGGTGAGCGAGCGCCGACGGCGGCCGGTGGGGCCAGCGCCACCCACCGGGGAGGTGATGACCGGGACGGCGTGCTGCGCCTGCGGGCCGGTGAGACTCGCCCCCGGTCCCGTCGGCGGCACGGCCAGCCTCCTGGTCACGGCCGCCGGGCCCACCACCGGGGCGGGCGCGCCGGGCGGAACGAGCGTCTGGCTGGCGGGCTCCGGCGGCGGGACGACCGCCTGCGCCAGCCTCAGGGCCGCCCCGGGGCCGGTGACGGTCATCTGCCCCTCGCCCAGCTGCTCGCCCAGCTCCGTCAGGGCGTCGCACAGGGCCACGCCGTCGGGGTAGCGCGAGCCGGCGTCGGTGTGCATGGCGGTGGAGAGCACCGGGCGCACCACCTCGGGGATGAGCGGGTTGCTCAGGTCGACGGGACGATCGAGCACCCGCACGATCTGGGCGAAGGACTGCGCGGAGCCGTCAGCGGCACGGCGCGGGCCCTTGCCGGCGAGCAGGTAGAAGAGGACCGCACCCATGGACCACACGTCGCCCTCGGGGCGGGGCGGGGTCAGCGCGAAGGCCTCCGGGCAGGCGAAGTCCGGGGTGAGGCACTCCAGGGTGACCGTCGGGTCCTGCCCCTCGCGCTCGACCGAGGCGATCCCGAAGTCCGTCAGACGCGGCGACCCGTAGGCGTCCAGGAGGATGTTGTCGGGCTTGACGTCCCGGTGCAGGACCCCGGCCCGGTGAGCCGCCCCCAGGGCGGAGCTCGCCGCACCCACGAGGGCGACCGCGTCGACGGCGGGCAGCGGACCGGACTTCACCAGGTCGGACAGGCTCCCGCCGTCGCAGCGCTCCATGACGATGTAGGGACGCGAGTCCGCCAGCACCCCCGTGTCGATGAGGGAGACGACGTGCGGGTGCCCGGTGATGCGCCCGGCCGCCTGGACCTCCCGCAGGTAGCGGCGCCGGTTGCGCTCGTCGTGCAGCGCGCGCGAGTCGACCTTGACGGCCACCGGCCGCTCCAGGGACTCCTGGGTCCCGCTGTAGACGGTGGCGAAGCCGCCTCGACCGATGATGCTCTCCAGGCGGACGCCCGGGATGGACAGGCCGAAGGAGCTCGGCGGCGCGGGGGGAGTGCTCACGGAGGCATCCTGGCTGCAACCGTGGGGGTGGCGCCAGTCGTGCCGGGTGGTGCCCGGTCGCCCCGTGGCCCGGACCGTGGGTGACGGGGAGCCGCGTTGAGACGGCGGCGGCGGCGCGCCCGGGCGCCGCTAGGGTGGCCCCATGAGCCAGCCCAAGGTCGTCGTCCTGTCCTACGGGAGCGGCAACGTCCGCTCGGCCGTGCGCGCTCTGGAGCGCGTGGGCGCCGAGGTCGAGCTCACCCACGACGCCGCCGCTGTCGAGAGCGCGGACGGGCTGCTTGTGCCGGGCGTGGGCGCCTTCGCCTCGGTCATGGACCAGTTGCGCGCCGTCGACGCCCCCCGGCTCATCGACCGCCGCCTGGCCGGAGGGCGCCCCGTCCTGGGGATCTGCGTGGGCATGCAGGTGATGTTCGAGGCCTCCGCCGAGTTCGCCACCGGACCCGTCCCAGGGGCACAGGGCGCCGCCGACGCCCCCGGTGCCCTCACGGCAGGCCTCGCCCAGTGGCCCGGAACCGTCTCGCGGCTGGAGGCCGACGTCGTGCCCCACATGGGGTGGTCCGAGGTCCGTGCCCCCGAGGGAAGCGTCCTCTTCGAGGGCATCGACGGGCGGCGCTTCTACTTCGTCCACTCCTACGCCGCCAAGACCGACCCGGCCCAGCTTCTCGGTGAGGGGCCCACCCGCCTGCCGCTGGCCGCCTGGGCCACGCACGGCGAGGACTTCCTCGCCGCCGTGGAGAACGGGGCGCTCAGCGCCACCCAGTTCCACCCCGAGAAGTCCGGCGACGTCGGCGCCGAGCTCCTGCGCAACTGGCTCACCACCCTCTGACACCCCACACGAGAGGATCCTCATGCTCACCCTGCTTCCCGCCGTCGACGTCGCTGACGGCAAGGCCGTGCGCCTGCTCCGGGGCGAGGCCGGCTCCGAGACCGACTACGGCAGCCCCGTCGACGCCGCCCACGACTGGGTCGAGGCCGGTGCCGAGTGGATCCACCTGGTCGACCTCGACGCCGCCTTCGGACGCGGCTCCAACGCCGAGCTGCTGGCCCGCATCGTCGGTGAGGTCGGCATCAAGGTCGAGCTCTCCGGCGGCATCCGTGACGACGCCTCCCTGGCCCGCGCCCTCGACGCCGGTGCCACCCGCGTCAACCTCGGCACGGCCGCCCTGGAGGACCCCGAGTGGACCGAGAAGGTCATCGCCGATCACGGGGAGAAGATCGCCGTCGGCCTGGACGTGCGCGGCACGACGCTGGCGGCCCGCGGCTGGACGAAGGAGGGCGGGGACCTGTGGCAGACCCTCGCGCGCCTGGACGCCGCAGGCTGCTCGCGCTACGTCGTCACCGACGTCACCAAGGACGGCACCCTCCAGGGGCCCAACACCGTGCTGCTGCGCGAGGTCGCCGCCCGCACGAGCGCCCCCGTCGTCGCCTCGGGCGGCATCGCCCGCCTGGAGGACATCGCCGAGCTCGCGGCCCTCGTCGACGAGGGCATCGACGCCGCCATCGTCGGCAAGGCCCTGTACAGCGGCAGCTTCACCCTCCAGCAGGCCCTGGCCGTGGCCCGCGGCGCGAGCGTGGAGGAGGCGCGCGCGTGAGCGGGGCGCCCGACGGTGCCGACCCCCAGCACCCTGCGCTCCCCCCGGACGCCGATCCCCAGGTCGCGGCGGCGCTGGCCGCCCGGGCCAAGATGGAGCGCCTGCTCGCCTCCCCCAGCCCCTTCGCCGACGACGACGGCTCCGCCGCCCCCGCGGTCACCGCCGCCCTGGAGGCGACGGGCCTGCCCCGCCACGAGTACCTCGACGCCCTGTGGACGGCACTGACGGCGAGCCGCGTCATCCTGCCGGTCGCCGCCCACACCCTCACCACCGTCCCCGGTCCCGCCGGGCGCCTCGGCCTGGGCGGGGTGGCGCCCAGGCACGAGGTCCACACCGCGGACGCCGCCCAGGACGCCGCCACCCTCGCCGTCGACCTTCCCGACGGGCACATCGCCCTGCCGGTCTTCACCAGCGCCGCGGCGATGAGCGCCTGGAGGCCGGACGTGCGCCCCGTCCCCGTCGACCCCGTGCGCGCCGCCCAGGTCGCCGTCGTTGAGACCGACCAGCTGTGGGTCCTGGACCCGGGGACCCGTGACCTGCGCCTGCCGCGCCCCGCCGTCGTCGCGCTGGCCGGGGAAGAGGCGTGGGTGCCCTCGTGGCGCAACGAGCCCGTCCAGGACGAGGTCGCGGCCCAGCTCGGCGCCGTCGACGGCGTCACCGGCGTCGCCTTCGCCCCCGGGGACAGCGCCGAGCTGCGGGTCTTCCTGCGCATCGACGCCGACGGCGGCACCCCCGCCGTCGCCGCCACCCTGGAGGCCTGCCAGATGGTCATGGTCAACCCCGCGTGGGGCGAGCTCATCGACACCGTCGAGCTGTGCCCGCTGCCCGCCTGAGCGCGGCCGCGACGGCGGGGCGGGCGTGGGAAGGGTCACGTCAACGCCCTCGACGATGACCTGGGAAGCCCCTGAAGAGGCTGGTAGCCTTGCGTACCGACCGTCCGGGGCCCGTCCCCGGAGCGCAAGCGGAGTAATCCCACCTGGGTTCTCGTTCGGGGACCGGGTCGTGCGAGGAGCGATCCTCGCGGTCAGCGGCGCCCACGGCGACTGTCTGACCGTACCCCAGCGGTACATGAAGGGCCTTCGTGCGCGTCAAGCGGCGAAGGCCTTCGTCG
Organism: uncultured Actinomyces sp.; assembly: GCA_937926195.1. GTDB lineage: Bacteria > Actinomycetota > Actinomycetes > Actinomycetales > Actinomycetaceae > Actinomyces. The sequence continues at coordinate 20,416 of CALEXZ010000005.1, read as the reverse complement.
TCCCCGCGGTCACCTGTCTTCCGGAAGTGAGGAACTCCCATCAGCGAGCCCCGTATCAACGAACGGATCCGCGTCCCCGAGGTGCGCCTCGTCGGTCCCAGCGGTGAGCAGGTCGGTGTCGTCCGGGTCGAGGACGCCCTACGTCTTGCCGAGGAGGCCGACCTCGACCTCGTCGAGGTGGCCCCCGACGCGCGCCCCCCGGTGTGCAAGCTCATGGACTACGGCAAGTTCAAGTACGAGTCGGCCATGAAGGCGCGTGACGCCCGCCGCAACCAGGCGAACACGCAGCTCAAGGAGATCCAGTTCCGCCCCAAGATCGACGCCCACGACTACGCCACCAAGATGGGGCACGTCGAGCGCTTCCTTCGGGGTGGTGACAAGGTCAAGTGCATCGTCCGCTTCCGCGGCCGCGAGCAGTCCCGCCCCGAGCTGGGCATCCGTCTGCTGCAGAAGGTCGCCGAGCAGGTCGGTGAGCTCGCCACCATTGAGTCGCACCCGCGCCAGGACGGCCGCCAGATGGTCATGGTCCTCGCGCCGACCCGCAAGAAGGCCGAGCTCAAGTCCGACCAGCGCCGCCGCCGCGAGGAGGCCCGCGCCAACCGCCGTGCCGAGAAGCACGCGCACAAGGGCGAGACCCAGGCCCCGGCCGCCGAGGCCGGCACCGAGCAGGCCTGAGCCCGAGTCCATAGACCCACCCCACCGGCGCCCCGCGTGGGGTCCACAGCCCGGGCGCGAGCCCGAGGGCCGACAAGAGGAATCCAAGAATGCCGAAGAACAAGACGCACTCCGGTGCTAAGAAGCGCTTCCGGGTCACCGGCAGCGGCAAGCTCATGCGTGAGCAGGCGAACAAGCGCCACCTGCTCGAGGTCAAGTCCTCGCGCCGCAAGCGCAAGCTGTCCAGGGACCAGGTCGTCGACCCCACGAACCTGCGCCAGGCCAAGAGGCTGCTCGGTCGCTGACCGGCCCCGTCACGTAAAGGAGTCATCACATGGCACGTGTGAAGCGGGCTGTCAACGCCCAGAAGAAGCGTCGTTCCGTCCTCGAGCAGGCCTCCGGCTACCGCGGCCAGCGCTCGCGCCTGTACCGCAAGGCCAAGGAGCAGGTCACCCACTCCGGCGTCTACGCCTTCCGTGACCGTCGCGCCCGCAAGGGCGACTTCCGTCGCCTGTGGATCCAGCGCATCAACGCCGCCGCTCGTGCCCAGGGCCTGACCTACAACCGGTTCATCCAGGGCCTGGGCCTGGCCGGCGTCGAGGTCGACCGTCGCATGCTCGCCGAGCTCGCCGTCAACGAGCCCGCCGCCTTCACGGCCCTCGTCGAGGTCGCCAAGAAGGCCCTGCCGGCCGACGTCAACGCCCCCAAGGCCTGAGGGCACACGGCACCAGCCGCCACGACGGCGCCGCCACCACACAGGTGACGGCGCCGTCGTCGTGCGCTCCCCGCCCGCCGCCGCCCGCGGTCGGCGCTTCCCGTACGCTCAGCCCCATGAGCACGCGCGGCGACGACACGACCTGGAGACCCGGCATCCCCATGCCCCGCCCCGCGGGAGAGCCCGCGCCCCGCCCCGATCTCATGGACAACCCGGCCTCGCAGCGGGTGACGCGCGTGGCCGCCCTCGCCCGCCGCGGCATGCGCACCCGCCACGGCCGCTTTCTCGTCGAGGGGCCCCAGGGCGTGCGTGAGGCCGTGAGGCACGCCCCCCGGCACGTCCTCGACCTCTACGTCACCGACGCCGCCGCCACCCGCTACGAGGAGGTCGTCGCCCAGGCGCGCGGCGCGCGCATCTACGTCCACCGGGTGACGGAGGCGGTCATGGCCGCCATGAGCAGCGACGCCCAGGGGCTTCTCGCCGTCGTCTCCACCCAGGTGCTCACCTCCTCCGACCGCCTGGACGCGCTGCTCGGCGGTGCACGGCTCGTCGTCGTCCTCACCGAGACCCAGGACCCGGGCAACGCGGGCACGATCATCCGCGCCGCCGACGCCGCGGGGGCCGACGCGGTCGTGCTCGCACGCGGCAGCGTCGAGGTCACCAACCCCAAGACGGTGCGCGCCACCGCAGGCAGCCTCTTCCACCTGCCGGTGCTCACCGGCCTCGCCCTCGACGAGGTCCTCACCGCCCTGCGCGAGGCGGGGCTGGGGACGCTCGCAGCGGACTCGCGCGGGGACGTTGACCTGTTCGAGGCCGATGAGCTGCTGGCGCGCCCCAGCGCCTGGCTCCTGGGCAACGAGGCGCGCGGCCTGCAGCCCGAGCTGCTGAGCGAGGTCGACGCCGTCGTCTCCATCCCCGTGTTCGGGGCGGCGGAGTCCCTCAACGTGTCCGCGGCCGCGGCGGTGTGTCTCTACGCCTCCGCGCGCGCCCAGCATGCGGGCTGATGCCCGTCCGGGTTGACGCCGCGGCCCGCGCTCCTGCTAGCGTCAGGGGCAGGCCCGGAGTCGTGTTGAGCATCACGGCCCCGTCACCCCTGAAGGAGGGAACGCGTGCGCATGCGAATGTGTTGCTGTCACTGTCAGTGACAGTCCCAGTCCCGTTCGCCCACGACCTCGAGAAGAGGCACGCGTGACCGCACCCGCTTCCACCCCGGCCCGCCACCCGCTCGTCCGCGTCAGCAACGTGACCAAGCGCTTCGGCGCCTTCACCGCCCTCGACGACGTCAGCCTGGACGTGCACGCCGGCGAGGTCGTCGTCGTCATCGGTGCCTCCGGCTCCGGCAAGTCGACCCTGTGCCGCACGATCAACCGGCTGGAGACCATCGACTCGGGCACCATCGAGATCGACGGCGAGCGGCTGCCGGAGGAGGGCAAGGAGCTCGCGCGCCTGCGCGCCGAGGTCGGCATGGTCTTCCAGTCCTTCAACCTCTTCCCGCACCGCACCGTGCTGGACAACATCACGCTCGCCCCCGTGCGCGTGCGCCGCGTCCCCCGGGCGCAGGCCGAGGAGCGCGCCCGCGAGCTCCTGAAGCGCGTGGGCCTGGCCGACCAGGCCGCCAAGCGCCCCACCCAGCTCTCAGGCGGCCAGCAGCAGCGCGTGGCCATCGCGCGCGCCCTGGCGATGGAACCCAAGGTCATGCTCTTCGACGAGCCCACCAGCGCCCTGGACCCGGAGATGATCAACGAGGTCCTCGACGTCATCAAGGACCTTGCCGCCAGCGGCATGACCATGCTCGTCGTCACCCACGAGATGGGCTTCGCCCGCTCGGTCGCGGACCGCGTCGCCTTCATGGACGGGGGACAGGTCGTCGAGCTCGCCGCCCCCGAGCAGTTCTTCACGGCGCCCGCCACCGAGCGCGCCCGCGACTTCCTGTCCAAGGTCCTCAGCCACTGACACCACCGGGCGCCGTCGGCCTGCCTGCGGCCCCGATCACACCGCCCCGGTCCGTCGCCACGAAAGGAAACCCCATGGCGCAGCTCAACCGCCGCTCCGTCCTGACCGCCTCCGGCGCCCTGTCCCTCGCGGCCGTCCTCGCGGCCTGCGCCGACACCGGCGCGGACGGCGAGGCCATCAACGACGGGTCCGGGGGCTCCTCCTCGGGCGCCGTCGACTACGACTCGGTCATCCGATCCGGCCCGCTCGCCGCAGAGGATGCCGTCGCCGCCTCCACCTGGGCCAGCGCGGTCAGGAAGGCCGGGGTCCTGCGCGTCGGCGGTGTCAAGACCTCCCAGATCTTCTCCCTGGAGGACCCCACGACCGGCAAGGTCAAGGGCTTCGACGCTGCTCTGTCGCAGGCCCTCGCGCGCTACATCATCGGCGGGGACGACCCCACGGCCCTCACCGAGATCACCGTGGTCACCTCCGACACCCGCGAGACCCTCCTGGAGAACGGCTCCGTCGACGCGGTCTTCGCGACCTACACCATCACCCCGGCACGCGCCGAGAAGATCACCTTCGCCGGCCCGTACTACTCCTCCGGGCAGGCGGTCCTCGTGCGTGCGGACAACACGCAGATCACCGGAGTGGACACTCTCGCCGGGCACAAGGTCGCCGTGCAGTCCAACTCCTCCTCCGGCCCCGCCCTGGACAAGGCGGCGCCCGAGGCCCAGCAGGTCCAGTTCGAGGCCCACACCGACTGCGTGGCCGCCCTGGAGGCCGGTCAGGTCGAGGCCTACGTCGTCGACCACTCCCTGCTGCTGAGCACGGTGCAGGGCAACGACAAGCTCAAGATCGTCGGCAAGCCCTTCACCGAGGACCCCTACGGGATCGGCCTGCCCAAGGGCTCGGACGCCCAGGCCTTCGTCAACACCTTCCTCACGACCATCGAGTCCGACGGGACCTGGGACGCCATCTGGAAGGCCACCATCGGCACCGTCCTCGGTGAGAACGAGGCGCCCGAGCCCCCGGCCATCGGCTCCGCCCCCGGCTCCGAGACGGCCTGAGGCCCGGCGTCGTCGGCCCACCCCACGCGGGAGGGCCGACGACGGGGACCGCCGCCGGACGGGCCCGAGCCCCGTATCCACCGACGACCAGGAGCCGCCCATGAACGTCATCACCGACAACCTCGGCATGCTCGCCGAGGGCCTGGGCCTGACCCTCGTCCTCGCGCTTGCCGCCTACGTCGGCGCCCTGCTGCTGGGAACACTCGTTGCCGTGTGCCGGGTGAGCCCGGTGCCGCCCCTGCGTGCGCTGGGGGCCGTGTGGGTGAACGTCGCCTGCAACATCCCGGTGCTGTGCCTCATGATCCTCTTCGCCTTCGGCCTGCCGCGCGCGGGCGTGCCCTTCTCCCTCTTCGGCGCGGCCGTGGGCGCCCTGGTCTTCTCCGCCTCCGGCTTCGTGTGCGAGACGGTGCGCTCGGGCATCAACTCCGTGCCCCGCGGCCAGGTCGAGGCGGCCCGCGCCCTGGGCCTGCCCTTCGGCCTCATCGTCACCCAGGTGGTGCTGCCGCAGGCCCTGGCCCGCACCGTCCAGCCCCTGGTCAACATCTTCATCTCCTGCCTCATCGGCTCCTCCTTGGCCGCCGCCATCGGGGTACCGGAGCTGACCAACGTCACCCAGCAGCTCAACCTGCGTTACGCCGAGGCCGTCATCACCTTCCTCACCTCGGGGCTGACGTACCTGTTCATCGCCTTCGGCGCCACCAAGCTCGGTGGCCTGCTGGAGAAGCGTCTGGTCGCCGTCGAGGGGGTGCAGTGATGAGCGCCGACCTCACCCTGCGCGGTCCGCGGCCCGGGGCCAGGACTTCCGCCCGCCAGCAGGCCTCCGACGCAGCGCTCCTCTTCGACGCTCCCGGGCCCCGCGGTCGGCGCCGTATCGCCGTCGCCTCCGCCCTGGCCACCGTGGCTCTCATCGGGCTGCTCGCCGCCGGGACCTGGCAGCTGTGGCGCGCCGGGCAGCTGGAGTACCCGAGCTGGCGCTACTTCCTGGGGCAGTCCATCGTCCGCTACCTCGCCCAGGCGCTGGGGGACACGCTGGCGGCGACGGCGGTGGGGGCCGGCCTGTCCTTCCCCCTCGGGGTCGCTCTGGGCTGGCTGCGCCTGTCACGCCACCGCCTGCTGCGCCTGGTCGTCGGCACGTGGATCGACGCCATGCGGGCCGTGCCCATGCTGCTGCTCATCTACTTCTTCCTGCTGGCCGTGCCGCGCTGGGGCCTGACACTGCCGTCCTTCTGGATGCTCACCATCCCCATCGTCATGTGCGTGTCGGCGACGACGGCGGAGGTGTTCCGCTCCGGCGTCCTCGCCCTGGACCGCGGCCAGCGCGAGGCCGCCTGGGCCCTGGGCATGGGGGAGGGGCTGACGATGCGGCTCGTGCTCGCCCCCCAGGCGCTGCGCCTCATGCTGCCCACCCTCATCACCCAGCTGGTGACGATCCTCAAGAACACGTCGCTGGGCTACGTCGTCGCCTACGGCGAGCTCATGTACAGCGCGCGCCTGCTGTCGAACTCCGCTCAGGCGGCGCACCGTCTCGACGTGTACCTGCCCGCCTACCTCATCGTCGCGCTGCTCTTCGTCACCATCAACTGGCTGCTCGGCGCGGTGGCGCGCCGGGTGGAAGTCCGCACGCGGTAGGTGCTGCGAGGGGTGCGTGCTGCTGCGGTACCTCGCGTACGGGTTCTTCCTTTTCGGGACCCGGCGGTGAAGTACCTCCGGTGGAGAGCGTGTTCTCGTTGGAATAGCAGTCATTCTGGGGTTCCGTTTGGTGGGTCACCAGGGTAGACTGTACATATGTTCGAGAGCGTGGCGGTGAGAGGGGTAGCTCCTCGGGGCGGGGAGCCCTCGTTGTCCTGCGCTCGTCATGATCGTGCTTCGATGGAGTCTCGCGATGCCCTCGTGGAACGGTTGGACTCCATGGCCCCGGGCGGGGACCTGGCGCTCGTGCTGGAGGAGGTTGTCTCACACCTGCTCGTTGCGGTGGACCCGCGTGAGGAGGGCTCGGACGAGGCCTCCGGCGCGGCGCTGCTCCCGGAGCCGTTGAATCCCGCTGAGCGGTCGCTGGTGGAGTCGGCCAGCAGCTGGTTCCTGGACGCCTCCGTCGCCGGCGGGGCCGATGCCGTCACGGCTCTCGGCGCTGAGGCGGTCAGTGCGCTCATGGCGGCGGCCTCGCGGATGAAGGCGTGGGCGAGCTGGGCTGAGGCGGTGCTGGCGGCACTGCTGGCGCGTACGGACGACATGTCCGGTCGGGCCTGGGGCTGGGACGGGACCTCCGCCCTGCCTGGTGGCGGCGTCAACCACGAGGGGCGGATGCTCAACACCACTGGTGAGGTCGCCTGCCGTCTGGGCGTCTCCCGTACTCGCGCCACCCAGGTCGTCGAGCGCGGTGAGGCCCTGCTCGGCGGCATGCTGTCCCGCACCGAGTGCCTGCACCGTGCCGGACTGATCGACGAGGCCAAGACCGCCCTCGTCACCCGCCGTCTGAGCGGCGAGCACGCGGACACCGCACTGGCGGTCCAGGAGCGAGTCCTGCCGCGTGCGGCTCACCGCACGCACTCGCAGCTGGCCAAGGACCTGGACCGCGCTCTCGCGGCCTTGGATCCTGAGGGGACGTGCACACGTAGGCGGCGCAACGAGGACGCCCGCCACGTGGGCCGCCCGCGCCCCGCTGGGCAGGGCGTGAGCCTGGTGCGGCTGCTGCTGCCCTCTCCGGACGCCTTCCTGCTGGACGCCGCCCTTGACGCCATCGCCGCCTCCGCCCGCTCCGCGGGAGACCAGCGAACTCTGGGGCAGCTGCGTGCCGATGCGCTCACGTCGATGACCTTGGCGACCCTGCGTTCGAGCCACGCCTCCGCAGCGGCGACCAGCTCTACCGCGCTCGCCAACGCCACAAGCGCCGAGACTGCCACCCAGCCGGAGGCGACCAACGCCACCCAGCCGGAGGCGACCAACGTCATGGACCTGACGACGGCGTGCGCCGCGGGTGCGGCGCACGCCGTGGGTGCCGAGCGCACCCTGGGGACTGTGAACACCGTGGGTGCCGAGCGCGCCGCAGGCGGTGCGGACGGGATCATCGCGGTCGACACCTGGCCCGGTGTGGCGCGTCAGCCCGTGCTGCTGGCTGATGGTGTTCCTCTTGAGAGCCTGTTGGCCTCGCTGAGCGCCCTGATGAGTTCGACCGGTCCCTGGTGGAGCCCGTCAGGCCACGATCCCGTCTACCCACCACCCGGCTTGACGGTCAGGGTTGACGTGACCGTCCCGCTCGACCACCTTGTCGAGCCTCTCAACGTGCCCGCCACCAGTCCTCCCACCGCTGAAGGAAACAGCACGCTTCGAAACGTGACGCCCGGGGACGGGATACCTGGGAGCAGTGCGCCCGACCTCCTCCTGGCCCCGCAGGCGTCCGTGCCCGCGAGCGGCGGTGCCAGTGCGTCCATCTCCCCGCCGCCAGGCGGCACCAGTGCGTCCAGTGCCACCAGTGCGTCCACTAACCCGCCAGCTGGCGTGGCCGAGGAGGCCTCCCTGACCGTCGGTGGTCGTCGCGCGTCTGTCCCCACTGCCGTCGCCCTGGCTCTGGCGGCGGGTGGAACGTGGAGGCGCGTGGTGACCGACCCTCTCAGCGGCACCGTCGTCGACGTCGGGCGCACCCGTTACCGTCCCCCGGCCGCACTGGCGGACCTGGTCCGGGCGCGGGACGCGTCCTGCACCCACCCGGGCTGTGAGGTGCCCGCGTCACGCTGCGACATCGACCACGTGCAGGCCTGGGCCGAGGGTGGCACTACCTCACTGGACAACCTCACCTGCCTGTGCCAGGCCCACCACCGCCTCAAGCACACCCCCGGTTGGTCGCTGACCCGCACGTCCGAGGGCGTGCTCACCTGGCGCACGCCCACTGGGGCGCGCTACGAGCGTCGCCCCGACGGCAGCGTGCACCGCCTGCCCCAGCGCACCGGCCCCAGGGGGCTGACCCGACCGGGTGGGAGGCTGCCCGCCATCCTTGAGCGGGCGCTGAGCGCCCCCGTTCTCGCCCGGCTTGAGAAGGGACTGGCCCTGGCCAGCGCGGCCAGTACGGCCGGCACAGCCCGGACCCAAGGGCGCGACCGCCGCCCTGCCACCGCTCAGCCACTGCTTGAGAGCCGCGGTCCCCGCCCCGGTGAGCACGCAGGAGCCTACGAGCCTGTCCCGTACGACCATGCGCTGCACATCCTCGGCCTGGCTCCCCTGCTCGACGAGGTCCCGCCCTTCTGAGCATCTTTTTTTTCCCCCCCCGTCCCGGCGGGTGCGGTGGTGCGCGCCCGTCCCACGCCGTGAGCATCACCGGAGCCCGGATTTCGGCTCCCTCACGGGCCGGGACTACCCTGTGCGAGCAGACGAGTTCCGTCACACCCAGGGAAGGTGAGAGATGACTGAGGCACCGGGCGCGCTGTCGCCGCTGGACGAGGAGGGGATCCACGCCCTCGTTGACAAGGCCCTGGCAGCCGTCGCTGCCGCCGAGGACCTCGCCGCCCTCAAGGAGACCCGCATCGCCTTCACCGGTGACGCCTCCGTCCTGGCTCTGACGAACCGCGGCATCGGCGCCCTCGACGCGGCGGACAAGCCCACCGCGGGGCGCCTGCTCGGCGCGGCCCGCGCTCGTATGAACACCGCCCTGGCCGCGCGCCAGGAGGTCCTGGAGGCCGAGGCGGAGGCGACGATGCTCGCCACCGAGGCCGTTGACGTCACCGTCCCCACGGACCGCGGCCCCCGGGGCTCGCGCCACCCCCTGGACGTCCTCATCGACGAGGTCTCCGACTTCTTCGTCTCCATGGGCTGGTCCATCGCGGAGGGCCCGGAGACTGAGCACGAGTGGTTCGACTTCGACGCGCTCAATTTCGACATCGACCACCCCGCCCGTCAGATGCAGGACACCTTCTACGTCGACGGTCCCAGCGTCGGGGCCGCCGACGGCGCGAGCGCCAACCTGGTGCTGCGCACCCACACCTCACCCGTGCAGGCGCACGTCATGCTCGCCCAGGAGCCGCCCCTGTACGTGGCCTGCCCCGGTAAGGTGTTCCGCTCCGACGAGCTCGACGCCACCCACACGCCCGTCTTCCACCAGGTCGAGGGCCTGGCCGTCGACAAGGGCCTGACGATGGCGCACCTCAAGGGCACCCTGGACCACTTCGCCCGCGCCATGTTCGGCCCCGAGGCCCGCACCCGCCTGCGCCCCTCCTTCTTCCCCTTCACCGAGCCCAGCGCCGAGATGGACCTGTGGTTCCCGCAGAAGAAGGGCGGCCCGGGCTGGATCGAGTGGGGTGGCTGCGGCATGGTCAACCCCAACGTGCTCATCGCCTGCGGCATCGACCCCGAGGTCTACACCGGCTTCGCCTTCGGCATGGGCCTGGAACGCACTCTCATGCTGCGCCACGGCATCGCCGACATGCACGACATCGTCGAGGGGGACATCCGCTTCTCCCAGCAGTTCGGCACCACCGGAAAGGGGAACTGACATGCCTTACGTCCCGATCGAGTGGCTCCGTGAGCACGTCGACGTCCCCGCCGGCACCACTGCCGAGCAGCTCGCCGCGGACCTCGTGCGCGTGGGGCTGGAGGAGGAGCGCATCGTCCCCCCGGCCGTCACCGGCCCTCTCGTCGTCGGCAAGGTCCTCACCCGCGAGGCCAAGGAGCAGTCCAACGGCAAGGTCATCAACTACTGCCGCGTCGACGTCGGCCCCCAGCACAACGACGCCCCCGGCACCGGCAAGGAGCCCAGCGACCTGCCCAGCCGCGGCATCGTCTGCGGCGCCCACAACTTCGACGTCGGGGACACGGTCGTCGTCTGCCTGCCCGGCGCGGTCCTGCCCGGCGACTTCCGCATCGCCGCGCGCAAGACCTACGGCCACGTCTCCGACGGCATGATCTGCTCCGCCCGCGAGCTGGGCATCGGCGAGGACCACGACGGCATCATCGTCCTGGACCAGTGGCTGGCCGAGCACGGCCACGACGGCGAGGAGCTGCCCGAGCCCGGCACCGACGCCCTGGGGCTGCTCGGCCTGGGTGACGAGGTCCTCGAGATCAACATCACCCCGGACCGCGGCTACTGCTTCTCCATGCGCGGCATCGCCCGCGAGTACGCGCACGCCACCGGTGCCCGCTTCCGTGACCCCGCGGACGGCAGCGACACGGGCCTGTTCCCCCAGGGCGTCGCCACCGCGGGCGAGGGCGGCTTCCCTGTCGTCGTCGCCGAGGACGCCCGCCCCATCCACGGCCGTCCCGGGTGCGACCGCTACGTGGCCCGCGTCGTGCGCGGCATCGACCCCGGTGCCCAGTCGCCGACATGGATGCGTGAGCGCCTGACCGCGGCCGGCATGCGCCCCATCAGCCTGGCCGTGGACGTGACGAACTACGTCATGCTCGACCTGGGCCAGCCTCTGCACGCCTTCGACCTGGGCAGGCTGAGCGCGCCCGTCGTCGTGCGCCGGGCCCGGCCGGGGGAGAGCCTCGCCTTCCTCGACGAGGTCACCCGCAGCCTGGACGTCGAGGACCTCGTCATCTCCGACTCTCCCGACGGTGAGGGCTCGCGCGCCCTCGTCCTCGCCGGCGTCTTCGGCGGGGCCGAGACCGAGGTCGACGAGAGCACGACCGACGTGCTCATCGAGGCCGCCCACTTCGACGCCGTCTCCGTCGCCCGCTCCGCCCGCCGCCACCGGCTTCCCACCGAGTCCTCCAAGCGCAACGAGCGCGGCGTCGACACGGCCCTGGCCCCCGTGGCCGCCCAGCGGGTCGTCGACCTTCTCGTCGAGTACGGCGGGGGCACCGCCGACCCGCTCGCCACGGACATCGACCGGACCGTCGCCCCCCAGCCGCTGATCGTGCGCGCCGACGCCGCCGAGCGCCTCACCGGCGTCGCCTACGGCACCGAGCGCGTCACCGAGCTGCTGGAGGAGATCGGCTGCACCGTGACCGAGGCGGGCCAGGACGAGTCCGGCCACGACCTGCTGGCCGTCACGCCCCCCACCTGGCGCCCCGACCTCGTCGGTGCCGCCCACCTGGCCGAGGAGGTCGCCCGACTCGACGGCTACGACCGCATCCCCGTCATCGTCCCGACGGCGAAGGCCGGCACCGGCCTGAGCCTGCGTCAGCGTGCACGCCGCGACGTCGTGCGGGCCCTGGCCGAGGCCGGTCTCAACCAGGTGCTCTCCTACCCCTTCATCGGAGATGCCCACGACCGCCTGGAGATCCCGGCCGACGACCCGCGTCGTCGTGCCCAGCGCCTGGCCAACCCGCTGCAGGAGGACGCGCCGCTCATGCGCACCTGCGTCATCGACTCCCTCGTGGACACCGCCCGACGCAACGTCTCGCGCGGCCTGGAGGACGTCGCCCTCTACGAGGTCGGCGCGGTGACGCTGCCCGAGGGCACGGTCCCCGCGCCCGTCATGCCCACCGACCGCCGCCCCACCGACGAGGAGGTACGGGCGCTGGAGGCCGGAACCCCCTACCAGCCCGTGCACGTCGGCGTCGTCCTCGCGGGTGCGCGCGAGCGTGCCGGAGTCCTGGGAGCGGGACGCGCCTGGGACTGGGCCGACGCCGTCCAGGTCGTGCGCACGGTGGCCTCCACCCTGGGTGTCGAGGTCGAGGTCCGTGCGCCCGAGCAGCCCTGTGCCCCGTGGCACCCGGGGCGCACCGCCGAGGTGCGTCTGGCCCCCGTGCGCCGGGGCAAGGAGCTCCTTGCCGGCGCGCTCGTCGCCCACGCCGGCGAGCTGCACCCGCGGGTCGCGCGGAGCCTGGGCCTGCCGCCGCGCAGCTGCGCCTGCGAGATCGACCTCGAGCCCCTGCTCGCCGCCGTCGAGAAGGCGGGTGTGCTCCAGGTCAGGCCCGTGCGCACCGTCCCGGCCGCCAAGGAGGACATCGCCCTCGTCGTCGACGAGCACGTGCCGGCCGCCGAGGTCGAGGCCGTCGTGCGCGCGGCCGCCGGTGACCTCGCCGAGGAGGTGCGCCTGTTCGACGTCTTCCGCGGTGAGCAGATCGGTGCGGGGCGCAAGTCCCTGGCCTTCTCCCTGCGCCTGCGCGGTGAGCACACGCTGACCGCCGCCGAGACCGCCGCCGTGCGCAAGCGGGTGGTCAAGCAGGCCTCCAAGCGTGTGGGCGCCGAGCTGCGCAGCTGAGGCGGTCGGCTGCCGCGCTCCTCGTGCGGCAGCCGACCCGCCCCCCGCTGTGGGGGTCCTCACCCGCCGGCCTGTGCCGAACGCCTGTGGCCGTACGCCGGTGACGTGATACTGGGGACATGAAGATCCTCCTGACATCCTCCTCCCGCCACGGCTCAACCGATGAGATCGCCACCGTAGTCGCCGAGCAGCTCCGGGCCGGTGGCCTGGAGGTCGACGTCAGGCGGCCCGAGCTCGTCGACGACGTCGACGGCTACGACGCCTTCATCCTGGGCAGCGCCATCTACATGACGCGCTGGACGCAGGAGGCGACGGACTTCACCGAGCGCTTCCAGCAGCAGCTGTCCACCAAGCCCGTGTGGGCCTTCTCGGTGGGCCTGTCCGGCCTGCCCCAGGGCCGGATCGCCGACCCGCACCGCATCGGTCCCGTGCTGCTGTCCCTCGACGTCGAGAACCACGTGACCTTCGCGGGCCGCTTCGACCCGGTGCACCTGAGCCTGCGCGAGCGCACGATCGCGCGCATGGGTGGGGCCGCCGAGGGCAACTACATCGACGTCGAGGCCGTGCGCACCTGGGCAGGCTCCATCCTCCAGACACTGACCGCGCAGCACTGATCCCGGCGCTTGTCGGCACCGATTCCCAGCACCGATCCCCAGTACTGACCCTCTCAGTGCTGGTGCGCCGGGCGTGCTCCCGCTGGCGTTACAGGCCGCTGTGATGAAGCAGACGCGAGAGCACCCCCTCCGTCTCCGTATGTCTATGCAGGTCCATGTATGGTTTTCGCATGACCTGGACAGTTGCGGTCGCCGGTGCGACGGGTTACGCGGGCGGAGAGGTTCTGCGTCTCCTGAGCGCCCATCCTGAGATCGAGATCGGCGCCCTCACCGCGGGCTCCTCCGCAGGCACCCTCCTCGGACAGCACCACCCCCACCTCATCGACCTGGCCCAGCGTCTCGTCGAGCCCACCGAGGTCGACACCCTCGTCGGTCACGACGTCGTCGTCCTCGCCCTTCCCCATGGTGCCTCCGGCGAGCTCACCGCCGCGCTGGAGTCCCGCGCCGCCGCCACCGGCCGCACGCCCCTGCTCATCGACTGCGGTGCCGACCACCGCCTCACGAGCGCCGCGGCCTGGCAGGCCTTCTACGGTACGGAGCACGCCGAGCCCTGGACCTACGGCATGCCCGAGCTGCTCCACGCCTCGGAGACGACCGCCCGCGCCCAGCGCGCCGAGCTTGCCGCGACGCGGCGCATCGCGGTCCCCGGCTGCAACGTCACCGCCGTCACCCTCGCCGCCCAGCCCGGTGCCGCAGCCGGGCTCATCGAGGTCGGTCACCTCACTGCCGTCCTCGCCGTCGGCTACTCCGGGGCCGGCAAGTCCCTCAAGCCCCATCTCAGCGCCGCTGAGGCGCTCGGAAGCGCCCAGCCCTACGCCGTCGGCGGCACCCACCGGCACATCCCCGAGATCATCCAGAACCTCGAGGTCGCCGGGGCGGGCAGCGGCCTCACCCGGATCTCGTTCACACCGGTGCTCGTGCCCATGAGCCGCGGCATCCTCGCCACCGTCACCGCCCCCGTGAGCGAGCGTGTCCTGCACAGCGAGCACCCCGACGAGGCCCTGCGCTCGGCCTGGCAGGGGGCCTACGGAACCGCCGGGCAGGCAGAGGCCCTCGTCCACCTCCTGCCCGAGGGCACCTGGCCCACCACCGGGACGGTCACCGGCTCCGGCCTGGCCACCGTCCAGGTCGCCTACGACCGCGCCGCCGGTGTCGCCGTCATGATGTGCGCCATCGACAACCTCGGCAAGGGCACCGCCAGTGCCGCCCTCCAGTCCCTCAACCTCGCACTCGGCCTGCCCGAGACCACAGGGGTCGTCACCCAAGGAGTCGCACCGTGAGCATCACCGCCGCACAGGGCTTCCGCGCCGCGGGCGTACGCGCCGGCCTCAAGGCCTCCGGGCGAGCCGACCTCGCCCTCGTCGTCAACGACGGCCCGCTCGACGTGGCCGCAGGCGTCTTCACCACCAACCGGGTCGCGGCCGCACCCGTGACCTTCTCGCGCGCCGCCGTCGCCGACGGGCACGCCCGAGCCGTCATCCTCAACTCCGGCAGCGCCAACGCCTGCACCGGCCCCCAGGGTGCGGCCGACGCCGCCGCCACCGCCGCCCACGTCGCCACGCTCCTCGGCCTGCCCGAGGCCACCGACGTCCTCGTGTGCTCCACCGGCGTCATCGGCGTGCCCCTGGACATGCCGCTGCTGCTCGACGGCGCCGCGGCCGCCGTCGACGCCCTCACCGCTGAGGAGCGCGGCGCGCACGAGGCCGCCACCGCCATCATGACGACGGACACGGTCTCCAAGGAGGACGCCCTCACCCTGAGCACCGCCGACGGGGCCACCTGGCACCTGGGCGGGATGATCAAGGGCGTCGGGATGCTGGCGCCGGGCCTGGCCACCATGCTGTGCGTGCTGACCACCGACGCCGTCGTCGACCCGACCGGAGCCCAGGCCGCGCTGGCGCGGGCCACGGCCCGCACCGTCAACCGCATCAGCTCCGACGGGTGCATGTCGACAAACGACACCGTGCTCATGCTCGCCTCCGGGGCCTCGGGCGCCGTACCGAGCCAGGCCGAGCTCGACGCGGCCGTGACACAGGTGCTGGGACTGCTCTCGCGCCGCCTCGTCGCCGACGCCGAGGGCGCCACACACGACATCGCCATCACCGTCTCAGGCGCGGTGAGCGAGGCCGCCGCGGAGGCCGCCGCCCGCACGGTCTCCTCCTCCAACCTGCTCAAGTGCGCTGTGGCGGGCGAGGACCCCAACTGGGGGCGCGTCCTGTCCCAGCTGGGCACCGTGCCGGCCGAGGTCTGCCCCTTCGACCCGGACGAGGTCGACGTCGCCATCAACGGGGTGACTGTCTTCAGCCACGGGGGACTCGGCGAGGACCCGGCCACCGTGGACATGACACCGCGCGAGACCCGCATCGACATCCTCCTGGCCGAGGGCGATGCCCAGGCGACGGTCTGGACCAATGACCTCACCCACGGCTACGTCACTATCAACGCCGACTACCACACCTGAGCGGCGCCAGCCCTCACCATCCGCGACCCTTGCGAGAGCAGCCATGAGCACCACCATCCCCCCCACCGAGAAGGCGGCCGTCCTCCTGGAGGCCATGCCCTGGCTGCGTACCTACAAGGGCGCCACCATGGTCATCAAGTACGGCGGCAACGCCATGGTCAACGACGACCTCAAACGCGCCTTCGCCCAGGACATCCTGTTCCTCCACCAGGTCGGGGTGTACCCCGTCGTCGTCCACGGCGGCGGACCCCAGATCAACGCCATGCTCGAGCGTCTGGGCATCGAGTCCGAGTTCCGCGGCGGCCTGCGCGTCACCACGCCCGAGGTCATGGACGTGGTCCGCATGGTCCTCACCGGCTCCGTGCAGCGCGAGCTCGTCTCCCTGCTCAACACCGACGGCTCCGCCGCGGTCGGCATCAGCGGCGAGGACGGCGGTCTGCTGCGGGCCCGCCAGCGCCTGGCGACCGTGGACGGGCAGAGCGTCGACGTCGGCCTTGTCGGCGACGTCGTCGACGTCAGCCCCCAGCCCATCATCGACCTGCTCAACCAGGGCCGTATCCCCGTGATCTCCTCGGTCGCCCCGCTGACGACGGACTCCGAGACGGTCCTCAACATCAACGCCGACACGGCCGCCGCCGCCATCGCCGTGGCGCTCAAGGCACGCACGCTGCTCATGCTCACCGATGTCGAGGGGCTCTACACCGCCTGGCCCGACCGCAGCTCGCTGGTGCCCTTCATGAGCGCAGCGGCGCTCGAGAAGCTCCTGCCTACGCTCGACTCCGGGATGATCCCCAAGATGGAGGCCTGTCTGCGGGCCGTGCGCGGGGGAGTGGGGCAGGCCCACGTCGTCGACGGACGTCAGGCCCACAGCATGCTCCTGGAGATCATCACCGACCAGGGTGTGGGCACCGTCATCCACCCCGGCGACGCCCCGGTACCACCGCTCAACGGAGGTAAGAGCCTATGACCGTCCTGTCCGAACCTGGCACACCGGCACCTGGACCTGCCGTCGGCGCCACCACCGGCGCCGCCTGGCTGGAGCGCTACACCGGCGCCGTCATGAACACCTTCGGCACCCCCAGCCGGGTCCTCGTGCGCGGCGAGGGAGCCCACGTGTGGGACGCCGACGGCAAGGAGTACGTCGACCTGCTCGCCGGCATCGCCGTCAACTGCCTCGGTCACGCCCACCCCGCGGTCGTCGAGGCCGTGACCCAGCAGCTGAGCACCCTGGGCCACGTGTCGAACTTCTTCACCACCCCGGCCCAGGTCGAGCTCGCCGAGTCCCTCATCGGCCTCGTCCACCCCGGCTCACCGGCCTCCGACAGCAAGGTCTTCCTCGCCAACTCGGGGACTGAGGCCAACGAGGCGGCGCTCAAGATCGCCCGCCGCCACGGAGGCGCCAACCGGCCCCGCGTCCTCGCGCTCGACAACGCCTTCCACGGGCGCACCATGGGTGCCCTCGCGCTCACCCACAAGGCCGCCTACCGCGAGCCCTTCGAGCCGCTGCCCGGCGGCGTCGAGTTCGTCCCCGCCGACGCCGACGCGCTGCGCGCCGCCATGGGGCCCGACGTCGCCGCACTGTTCATCGAGCCCATCCAGGGCGAGGCCGGGGTCAGGCCCCTGCCCGAGGGCCTCATCGCCACGGCCCGCGAGCTCACCCGCGAGGCGGGCGCCCTGCTCGTCATCGACGAGGTGCAGACGGGCATGGGACGCACCGGGTCCTGGATGGCCCACCACCTGCTGGCCCCCGGGGTCACCCCCGACGTCGTCACCCTCGCCAAGGGGCTGGGGGCGGGACTGCCCATCGGCGCGGTCGTCGCCACCGGGGAGGCCAGTCGCCTGCTCACACCCGGCCAGCACGGCACGACCTTCGGCGGCAACCCCGTGTGTGCGGCCGCCGCCCTGGCCGTCATCCGCACCCTCGGTCGGGAGCGCCTGCTGGAGCGGGCCACCGAGCTGGGCGGACGCTGGGTCGCGCAGATCGCCGCCCTGCCCGGGGTCGCGGGCGTGCGTGGCGCAGGCCTGCTGCTGGGCGTCGTCCTCGACCCGGGCGTGGGTTCCGCGGCCGAGGTGGCTGCCGATCTGCTGGAGCGGGGCTTCATCGTCAACGCGCCCCGCCCCGACACCCTGCGCCTGGCGCCGCCGCTCATCCTCAGCGACGACGACGCCCACGCCCTGACCACCGCACTGGGCGAGGTCCTGGCCGCCCGCCTGAACCGGGAGGAGCAGCCATGAGCGACGTCTCGAGCGCCGCCCCCCAGACGAAGGCGGCTCGTCACGCGCTCATCACCCAGATCCTCAGCAAGGAGCGCATTCGATCCCAGGCCGAGCTGCGTGACGCGCTTGTCGCACGCGGGGTGTCCACCACCCAGGCGACCCTGTCACGTGACCTTGTTGAGCTGCGCGCCACCAAGGTCAGGGTGGCGGGCACCCAGGTGTACGCGATTCCCGAGGCAGGAGCACCCGGTCAGGTGCACGGCGCCAGGGCGAGCGCCGCGGACACGGCCACGCGCTCCACGTCCCGGCTCTCGCGCTGGTGCGCGGACCTGCTCGTCACCGCCGAGTGGGCCGACTCCCAGCTGGTCCTGCGCACCCCGGCGGGCGGCGCCCAGCTGCTGGCCAGCGCGGTCGATGACGCCATGTTCCCGGGAGTGCTCGGCTGCATCGCCGGCGACGACACGGTTCTCGTCATCACACGCTCCCAGGAGATCGCCTCGGGTCTGGCCTTCCACTTGCTGGCCCTGGCGGACCCCGCCCAGCGACGTACCGAGCGACCCTGAGCCGACGGCCCGGCTTCCACGGCCGTCCCCACGGCCCCCACCCATGCCAGACCACTACCGCCAAAAAGGCGGGTCCCCACCCGCCGTGTCCCACCATGAAGGAAGAGAATGATGAGCGCTCACAAGGACCGTGTCGTCCTGGCGTACTCAGGAGGCCTGGACACCTCCGTCGCAATCGGCTGGATCGGCGAGCAGACCGGACGAGAGGTCGTCACGGTCGCCGTCGACGTCGGCCAGGGTGGTGAGGACCTGGAGGTCATCCGTCAGCGAGCCCTCGACTGCGGTGCCGTTGAGGCCTACGTGGCGGACGCCCGCGACGAGTTCGCCACCGAGTACTGCATGCCTGCGCTCAAGGCCAACGCCCTGTACGAGGGCACCTACCCGCTCGTGTCTGCCCTGTCGCGCCCCGTCATCGCCAAGCACCTGGTGCGCGCCGCCCGCGAGTTCGGCGCCTCCACCGTCGCCCACGGCTGCACCGGCAAGGGCAACGACCAGGTCCGCTTCGAGGTCGCCATCACCTCCATGGCCCCGGACATGAACTGCCTGTCGCCGGTGCGCGACCTCGCCCTCACACGTGACCTCGCCATCGACTACGCGGAGAAGCACGGCCTGCCGATCGAGACGACGAAGCACAACCCCTTCTCCATCGACCAGAACGTGTGGGGCCGCGCCATCGAGACCGGTTTCCTCGAGGACCTGTGGAACGCCCCGACGAAGGACGTCTACACCTACACCGACGACCCCGGCTACCCGCCGCTGCCGGACGAGGTCATCATCCACTTCGAGCAGGGTGTGCCCACGGCCATCGACGGCGAGCCGGTCACCCCGCTCCAGGCCATCCAGGAGCTCAACCGCCGTGCCGGCGCCCAGGGCGTCGGCCGCATCGACATGGTGGAGGACCGGCTCGTGGGCATCAAGTCCCGCGAGATCTACGAGGCGCCCGGGGCCGTCACCCTCATCGAGGCCCACCGTGCCCTGGAGGCCGTCACGCTTGAGCGCATGCAGCACCGCTACAAGCGGCAGATGGAGCAGACGTGGAGCGAGCTCGTCTACGAGGCCCAGTGGTACTCGCCCCTGAAGAAGTCCATGGACGTCTTCATCGAGGACACCCAGCAGTACGTCACCGGCGACATCCGCCTCGTCCTGCACGGCGGGCGCGCCGTCGTCAACGGCCGCCGTACCGACACCGGTCTGTACGACTTCAACCTGGCGACCTATGACTCGGGGGACACCTTCGACCAGTCCTCCTCGCGGGGCTTCATCGAGATCTACGGGATGCAGTCCAAGCTCGCCGCGGCCCGCGACGTGCGCCTGGGCCGGGGCACCGGCTACTGATCCAGCCGTCCCCGCAGCGGCCCGGCCGCCCCGGTGGGCGGCCGGGCCGTGTGCCCGTGCGACGCTCCGAGGTGCGTGGCCCGGCCGCAGGGGAGCGGGGCACAATGGGCCGCATGACGAGCCTGACGCCGCAGACGCCCGACCAGCCCGACACCCCCGGTATCAGCCTGTGGGGCGGACGATTCAGCGGGGGACCGGCCGACGCCCTGACGGCCCTGAGCGTGTCCACCCACTTCGACTGGCGCCTGGCCCGCTACGACATCGCCGGCTCGCGTGCCCACGCCCGGGCGCTGGCCTGCGTCGGCCTGCTTGACGAGGCCCAGCTCAGTGCCATGCTCGCTGCTCTCGACCGCCTGGAGGAGGACGTCGTCAGCGGCGCCTTCGCACCCACCCCGGCCGACGAGGACGTGCACACCGCGCTTGAGCGCGGCCTCATGGAGCGCGTCGGCGAGGACCTGGGCGGGCGCCTGCGCGCCGGGCGCTCGCGCAACGACCAGATCGCCACGCTCATCCGCATGTACCTGCGCGACCAGGCGCGTCACGTCGCCGGTCTCGTGCTCGACGTCGTCGACGCCCTCATCAACCAGGCGGCCCGTGCCGACGAGGCGATCATGCCCGGGCGCACCCACATGCAGCACGCCCAGCCGGTGCTCGTCGCCCACCAGCTGCTCGCCCACGCCTGGCCGCTCATGCGCGACGTCGAGCGCCTGGAGGACTGGG
>CALEXZ010000004.1 GCA_937926195.1 uncultured Actinomyces sp. | reverse complement strand
GCCACCTCGTCCTCGACTCCCTCGAGGAGGTCGAGCTCGCCGTCCGTGCCGTGCGCGACCTGCGTGCGAGCGGCGTCTATGGGCCTGAGGAGACCGGCAAGGTCATGGTGCGCCTGACCACCGGCGTGCACGCCGGAGGCCACGAGTTCATCTCCACCGGCCACGAGGACCAGAAGTTCGGCCTCTCCGTCCACGCCGGCACCGCCCGTCAGGCCATCGACGCGATCATCGCCGCCCCCGAGCTCGAGCTGCACGGGCTGCACTCCCACATCGGCTCCCAGATCCTGGACCTGACCGGTTTCCGTGAGGCCGCCCGCGTCGTCGTCGCCCTGCGCCACGAGGTCGCCGTCTCCACCGGCGTCGTCGTCCACGAGCTCGACCTGGGTGGCGGCTACGGCATCGCCTACACCGGGGCGGACCCGGTGCCACCCAGTCCGGCGCAGGTCGCCCAGACCCTCGCCGAGACGGTGCGCCAGCTGTGCACCGAGCTGGGAGACCCGATTCCGAGCGTGTCGGTCGAGACCGGACGCAGCGTCTCCGGACCGTCCACCGTCATGCTCTACACGGTCACCGGTCTCAAGCGCGTCGCCCTCGACGACGGCGCCTCCCGCCTGTACGTGAGCGTCGACGGCGGCATGAGCGACAACATCCGCCCCGCCCTGTACAAGGCCGCCTACACGGCGCTTGTCGCCAACCGCCGCCCCGAGACGGCCGTGGGCCTGACCCGTGCGCGCGTCGTTGGCAAGCACTGCGAGAGCGGCGACATCCTCGTGCGCGACGTCGACCTGCCCGTGGACCTCGCCGTCGGCGACGTCCTGGCGGTGCCCGCCGTCGGAGCCTACGGACGCTGCCTGGCCAACAACTACAACATGTTCACCCGCCCCGGCGTCGCCTGGGTGCGTGACGGGCGGCAGGGCTGGGTCCTGCGGCCCGAGACCCTCGAGGACCTCCTCGCCCTCGAGGGGGAGTAGCCCGCCTCAGGCAGTAGCCCGCCTCAGGCCCCCGCGCCCACCAGCCTCCACCGGTCCACCGCGCTCTGGTCCTCCCAGAAGCGCCGGTACGTGCCGCCCGCGGCATAGAGCTCGTCGTGCGTGCCCACGGCCTCGACCGCCCCGTCGACCAGCACGACGATGCGGTCCGCACGTCGGATCGTCGACAGGCGGTGCGCGATGACCAGCACCGTGCGCCCCCGGCTCAGCTCCTCCATCGCACGCGTCACCCCCGCCTCGCTCACCCCGTCCAGGGCACTGGTGACCTCGTCGAGCAGCAGCACCGGGGCGTCCTTGAGGAAGGCCCGCGCGATCGCCACCCGCTGGCGTTCACCCCCGGACAGGGAGGAGCCACCCTCCCCGACCCGCGTGTCCCACCCGTGGGGCAGGCGCTCGACGACCTCGCTCAGCCCCGCCCGGTCGGCCGCCTCACGCACCTGCTCGTCCGTGGCCTGCGCGCGCCCGATACGCACGTTCTCCTCAATGGTCGTGTCGAACAGGTACACGTCCTGGAAGACCATGGAGACCTGCGCCATGAGGTCCTCCGTGCGCAGGTCGCGCACGTCAGCACCGCCCACGCGCACCGTGCCGCCCGACACGTCCCAGAAGCGGGCCACCAGCCGGGTGAGGGTCGACTTGCCCGAGCCCGAGGGACCAACGAGGGCGGTGACCGAACGGGCCGGGAAGGTCAGCGTGACATCGTGGATGACGTCGTGCCCGGGCACGTAGCCGAAGGTCACGTGCTCCAGGCACACCTCCAGCCCACCCTCGGGATCGGGCCTGAGCGTGGCGCACCGTCCTGCGTCCGGCTCCGGCAGGGAGGGGGTGTGCAGGATCGCCTCGATCCGCTCCAGAGCGACGTCGGACTGGTGCAGAGGATCGACGAAGAAGGCGAGCATGCCCACCGGCTCGGCGAAACGCACCGCCATGAGAGCCAGGGTGATGAAGACCGCCGGGTCGAGACCGCCCCCCAGCAGCAGGAACAGGCCCACCCCCAGGCAGGCGACGACACCCGCCTCCACACAGGTGTGGAAGGCCTGACCTGCCGGGCCCTTGGCGTGCTGGGCCCTGTGCGCCGCCGCGTGGTCGCCCCTCAGGGCCGCCTCCAGGGGCGCCCAGGTGGAGCCCGGCGCCCCGCCCGCCCGGGTGCCGTCAGCCTCCGTACCGGCCTGGCCGCTGCCCTCCCCGTTGACCGCACCGGTGGCGCGCAGGACGGCCTGCAGGCGGCTGAACTCCAGCAGACGCGCTCCGAGCTCCTCCGCGACCTCCTGAGAGGCGCGGAACTCACCGCGCACCGCACGCCTGAGCCAGCGCAGGCACAGGACGGTACCCGGCAGGGCCAGCAGCAGCGCCACACCCATCCGCCACTCCAGCACGAGGGCACTGAGGCCGATGACCGCGGCGCTGCCATCCATGGAGGCGATCTGCGGCAGAGCGATAGACGGCAGGTGGGACAGGTTAGCGGTGTCCCGTGAGACAGCGGTGGCGACCTGTCCCGTCGTCGCCGAGGTGAACCACCCCAGGGGCAGCTGCTGGACCCGGTGGCCCAAGGTGCGCACGAGGCTCCCGCACACGTCGTAGCAGGAGACCGCGTAGGAGCGCACGGTGGCCACGCAGGACACGCCCAGCCCCGCCAGCGCGGTGGCGACGACGGCGGCCAGCCACCGGCCGCTGGGCTCACCGGCCAGGAAAGCCCGCAGGAAGGGCACGAGAAGGACGAGGCTCAGGCCCTGGAGGGCGCCGGCGACGACGTGCGCCGCCACGAGGGGAACGATGTTGCTGCTGGTTCCCAGGCAGCGCTGAAGACGACGGATCACTGCTGTGCCTCCCACATCTCGGAGTAGAGGCCGCCCTGTGCGAGCAGCTCGGTGTGTGTGCCGCGCTCGACGAGCCGGCCGTGGTCCATGACGAGGATCTGGTCGGCGTCGACGACGGTGGACAGGCGGTGCGCGATGACCATGACGGTGCGCCCGGCCGCCAGCCGTGCCAGCGCCTGCTGGATCTCGCGCTCGGAGTGGGCGTCGGCCTGGGCGGTGGCCTCGTCCAGCAGGAGGACGGGGGCGTCGGCGAGGAAGACCCGGGCCAGGGCGAGGCGCTGGCGCTCACCACCGGACAGGTGGGCCCCCTCGGAGCCCAGCACGGTGTCGTAGCCGTGCGGCAGGGCCAGGACCCGCTCGTGGATGCGGGCGGCTCGGGCGGCGGCCTCCACCTCGGCGTCGGTGGCGCCGGGGCGCCCCAGGGCGATGTTGGCGCGCACGGTGTCCGCCAGGGTCCCGCCCTCCTGGAGGACGAGCCCCAGGTGGGACAGCAGGTCGCTGCTCGACGCCTCGCGCACGTCGGTGCCGCCCACCCGGACCGTTCCGGACTCCACGTCCCAGAACCGGGCGATGAGGCGCACGAGGGTGCTCTTGCCGGAGCCGGAGGGGCCGACGACGGCGGTGACGGTGCCCGGCTCCAGGTGCAGGCTCACGTCGTCCACCGCCAGCGGCAGCTCCTCCTGCCCGGTGCGGGCCGTGTACCGGAAGCACACGTGCTCGAGGTCGACGCCGACGCCGCTGCCCTCGTCCCGGCGGATCGGCTGCGGGCGGGCGGGCTCGGCCAGGACCGGCTCGGACAGGAGGGTGCCGAGCCGGCCGGCGGCCTCAGCCCCCAGGGTCACCTGGTTGACGAGCGTGACGAGGTTGACGAGCCCGCTGGGCAGGCCGATGCCCACCAGGAGGAAGGGCAGCAGGTCCACGGGACGCAGGACCCCCTGCCCGGCCAGCCACACCCCCGCGATGAGGACGGGCACGAGCATCCCCGCGGGGGAGATGAGCGCTCCGAGCAGGGCCATGGGACGGCCGGGGCCCTTCATGTAGCGGTAGGCGGCGTCCGTGTACTGGTCCAGGGCCTCATCGAAGCGTCGGAACACGCTCCCGGCCAGACCGAAGGCCTTGACGGTGGCGATGCCGTCAACCATCTCCACGGTGGAGGAGCCCACCTTCTTCATCCCCTCGAGGTAGTCCGCGTTGACCGTGCCCTGGGACGCGGCCATCGCCGTCGCCGTCAGGACGAGAAGGAGGACCAGCCAGACCAGCAGGACCAGGGCGAGCTGCCACGAGCGCGTGAACAGGTAGGCGAAGCCCAGCACCATGCCGCCCGCGACGGCACCCAGGTCGGTGCCGAAGTGGGCGATGAGTGAGTGGATGGCGGTGGTGTCCTCGGTGATGAGCACCTTCGTGCGTCCTGAGGACTCGTTGGTGTGCCAGCCCAGGGGCAGGCGGGCCAGGTGCCGGGCGATCCTCACGCGCAGCTCGGTGCGGAAGGCGCTTTCGACGTCGTGTGCCCAGCCGGTGGAGGACATCGCGATGACGTGGCCCAGGGTGAGGCCGACGACGACCGCGCCCAGCCACAGCCAGGCCGCGCGGGCTGTGAGGGTGTGGGTGACGGCCCCCTCCGCGATGGCGGTGATCGCGACGGCGGGCAGGAGCGAGAAGCCGGAGGCGACGAGGCCCGCCAGGGCCGTCAGGGCGATCTTGCCGCGGACGGGGGCCAGGACCTGCCCCAGGGTCACGGGCGGGGTGGTGGTCATGAGGCCTCCCAAGGTGGCCGGGTACGTGCTGATGATGCGGCGCTCAGACCTCGTGCAGGACGAGGCCGTCACCGATGAAGCTGACTGCCAGCCAGGCCGCCAGTGCCCAGCCGACGAGGACGACGACGCTGTCTCGCCATCGCCAGCGCGGAGGATGGCGCTCGGTGCGCACGCGGTAGGCGCCGAAGCCGCGTGCGTCCATGGAGGCCGCCACCCTCTCGGCGTGCCGCACCGCCCCGGCGGTCAGGGCCGGCACCGCCGTCCACGCCCGCACGAGCGGACGCAGGACCGGCAGAGGCGCGCGGGTGCCGCGCAGCGCGTGCGCCTCCTTGACCACCCGGTACTCGGCGGCCAGACGCTGGCGGAAGCTGATGGCGGCGACACCCGCGTAGGCGATGCGGTAGGGCACACGCAGGTGGATGACGAGGGCACGCAGCAGGTCCTCGGGGCGTGAGAGCAGCCCGGTGAGCACGCACAGGGACACGACGGCGCCGAGCTTGCAGCCCAGCCGCACCCCGGCGAGCACCTGGTTGCGTTCGAGTTCCAGCGCCCCCAGGCGCAGCACGACCTCGGATGCCCCCACTCGCTCGAGCGGCGCGCTCAGGGCCAGGGACGTACTGATGACGACGGCGAGTGCCAGCACGGCCAGCGCGGCGCGCCAGCCGCGACGAGGGTTGGCGACGACGAGCAGGAGCAGGCCGACGGCGAGCACGAGGACCGGGACCTGCACGGCGACGACGAGGGAGGAGACCACCATGACGGGCACGACGGCCGCGAAGGGTGACAGCGGGTTGAAGAAGCCGGGGCGGCTGGGGCAGGTCACGACAGGTCCTCCCACCGGATGAGCGCGGGGAGGCTGGCTCCCGCCGCCTGGGCGAGCGCGCGCATGCGCACCAGGGGCGGCGGCGTGAGCCCGGCGCGCTCCAGCAGACCGGGGTCGGTGAGGACCTCCTCCGGGGTCCCCTCGGCCAGGGCCTGGCCGTCGGCCAGGACGAGGACACGGTCGGCGTGCTCGGCGACGAGCCCCATGTCGTGGGTGCTCAGGACGACGGCGGTACCCTCCCGGGCGATGGAGCGCAGCAGCGCCATGAGGGCCTCACAGCTGTGCTGGTCCTGCCCGAAGGTCGGCTCGTCGAGACAGATGAGGTCGCGGTGGCGGCCCAGGACGGAGGCGACCGACAGGCGCCGCTGCTGCCCGCCCGACAGGAGGAAGGGGCTGACCTCGGCGTGCTCGGCCAGCCCGAAGCGCTCCAGGCGCTCGGAGACGGAGCGGCGTACCTCCTGCTCGTCGGCACCGGCCAGGCGCAGGCCGTGGGCGAGCTCGTCGGACACCGTGCGCTCAAGGAACTGGTGCTCGGGGTTCTGGGACACGAGCGTGACCTCGGGGCCGGGGACGGCGGGGCGGCGCTCGCGGCCGGCAACACGCACGCTCCCGCCCGTCCAGGCCTCAAGTCCGGCCAGGGCGCGCAGGAGGGTCGTCTTGCCCGAGCCGTTGGCCCCGGTGACGGCCAGCACCTGCCCGGCGGCGACGGTGAGGCTGATACCGGCCAGGACACGGTGCCTGCGTGAGCCCCGCCCGCGCGGCACGTCCAGGTCACGGACCTCAAGGGCTGGGGGAGCCGCAGGCCCGGCCGGCTCGTCCTGCGCTCCGGCGCCCGCGGGCGGGGACGACGTCGGGGCGCCGTCGGGCGCGTGGGTCTCGGGGAGACGGGCGGCGGCGAGCAGGCGGGCCCCGTCGGCCAGGGTGAGCGGGACAGCGGGCTCGTCGTGCGCGGTGGCGCGGCGGCCTGCGTCCTCACCCGCACCGGCCTGCTCAGCGCCCTGTGCCCGGCCCTGTGTCCCGGCCCGCTCGGCGTCGTGAAGCCGGTGGCTCAGGCGCGTGGCGGAGGGCAGGCGCACCCCGGCGCGCGCGAGCGCACGGCCGTGGTGGGCGAGGACCCGGCGGGTGGGGCCGCAGGCGAGGGTGGCGCCGTCGGGGCCCAGGGCGATGACGTGGCTGACGTGCTCGATGACGTCGTCGAGGTCGTGCTCGACGACGAGGACGGCCGCACCCCGCGACTGGATGCCGGGCAGGAGCCGGTAGAAGGCGGCGGTGGCGGCCGGGTCGAGGTTGGCGGTGGGCTCGTCCAGGACGAGCAGCGCGGGCGCCTGGGCCAGGGCGCAGGCGAGGACGAGGCGCTGGCGCTGCCCGCCGGACAGCTCCCAGGGGCTCGTGGACTCCCGGCCGGCCAGACCGACGTCGTCCAGGGCCCGGCGGGCACGCGGCTCGATCTCGTCGACGGGCACGCACAGGTTCTCCAGGCCGTAGCAGACCTCATCGAGGACGCTGGTGGTGACGACCTGGGCGTCGGGGTCCTGCATGACGACGGCGACGGTCCCGGCCAGGTGGGAGACCTCGGCGTCAGCGACCTCCTGGCCACCGACCTGCACCGAGCCGCGGTAGACGGAGGGTAGGCAGTGGGGCACGAGCCCGGGCAGGAGCCGGGTGAGGGTGGACTTGCCGCAGCCCGAGGGGCCCAGCAGCAACGTCGTCGTGCCGGGGTGCAGGGCGAGGGAGGCGCCCTGGGGGACCCAGCTGCTCGTGCGGGCGTACTGGACGGCGGCGTCGTCGAGGGTGGCGATCGCGGGGGCGCTGCTCATCGGCAGACGGCCAGACCGGTGCGCTCCAGGGCCCGGCGCAGCAGGAGGCACACGCCGACGGCGAGCCAGCAGGACAGGACGGCCAGGACGATGCCGATGAGCGTCTCCTGGGTGCTCAGGGCGATGTGGAAGCCCGCCGAGTACATCGCCGCGTTGGCCCCGCCGAAGACGGCACCGGAGATGAGGTAGACCCACCAGGTCCAGTGCCGGTAGAGGAACAGGGCGACCGGTGCCCCGACGAAGAGGGAGCCGATGAGGTTGCCGATGATGGCGGTGGGCCCCTGCGGGGTGAGGAAGGCGGAGACGACCCCCATGATGAGACCGGAGACAATGAAGGCTCCGGGCTTGTTGACGATGACGCCGGGCAGCAGGTACGGCACGATCCAGGCCCCCATGAGGGCGCACATGATGAGGATGCCGCGCGGGCTGACGGCGACGACGAGGGACAGGTACGTCAGCGGCACGACGAGCAGAGAGCCGACGACGCCCAGCGCCGCCACGGTCATGAGGTTGCGGGTCCCCAGCACGGAGTCGCGCAGGCCGGAGCGGGAGGAGGTGCGGATGGTGTCGGGTTGCGCGGATGCGGGGTTCATGGAGGCCTCGAGGTGTGTCGTGGGGGCAGTGCCCACTCGGGCGCCCCGGCATGAAGGTTAGACAACCCTAAAATAGGAGCGGTTCTCAGTAATGGTCAAACGTGCGGCGCCTCACCGCAGCGGACGCCCGCGCGCGGCGCCGGTGGCCCCGTCTATGCTGGCCCCTGCTCCAAACGCCACACGAGATCAAGGTGGTCCCATGTCCCAGCAGGCCTCGCCCGCAGCCCCCGCGCCCTCGCGCCCCGTCCTCAAGGTCGGCGTCCTCGGCTCCGGCACCGTCGGCACACAGGTCGTGCGCCTCCTGGGCGAGCAGGCGGAGGAGTTCGCCGCCCGCAGCGGCGCCCGCCTGGAGGTCACGGGCATCGCCGTGCGCGACCTCGCCGCCCCCCGTGACCCGTCGGTGCCCCGGGACCTGCTCACCGACGACGCCACCGCCGTCGCCACCGGCAACGACATCGTCATCGAGCTCATCGGCGGCATCGAGCCCGCCCGCACCCTCATCCTCGCAGCCTTCCGGTCCGGGGCCTCCGTCATCACCGGCAACAAGGCCCTCATCGCCGCCCACGGCCCCGAGCTCTACGCCGCCGCGGCCGACGCCGACGTCGACTTCTACTACGAGGCCGCCGTCGCCGGCGCCATCCCGGTCGTCTACGCGCTGCGCGAGTCCATGGCCGGCGACCGCGTCACCAGCGTGCTCGGCATCGTCAACGGCACCACCAACTACATCCTCGACGAGATGAGCACCAAGGGCCTGAGCTTCGAGTCCGCGCTCGCCGCCGCCCAGGATCTCGGTTACGCCGAGGCCGACCCGACCGCCGACGTCGACGGCCTCGACGCCGCCGCCAAGGCCGCCATCATCGCCTCCCTGGCCTTCCACACCCGCGTCGGCATGAGTGACGTCACCGTCGAGGGCATCCGCAGCATCACCGTGGACGACATCCGCGAGGCCCACGCCTCGGGCTGCGAGATCAAGCTGCTGGCCATCGCCCAGCGCATCGACGGCCCCGACGGCACCGAGGGCGTGAGCGTGCGCGTCCACCCGGCGCTCGTACCCGCCACCCACCCGCTGGCCAGCGTCCACGGCGCCTTCAACGCCGTCCTCGTCGAGGCCGAGGCGGCGGGCCCCCTCATGTTCTACGGCAAGGGCGCGGGTGGTGCCCCCACCGCCTCCGCCGTCCTGTCCGACGTCGTGGCCGCCGCCGCGCACCGCGTCAACGGCGGCCAGGCCCCCCGTGAGTCCTCCTACGCCGACCTGCCGGTGCTCGGCCCCGAGGCCGCCGTCACCCGCTACCAGATCCAGCTGTGCGTCAACGACCGGCCGGGCTCGCTGGCGGCGGTGGCCACCGCCTTCGCCGCCAACGACGTGTCCATCGACTCGGTGCGCCAGAGCGCCTACGTCGGCGGGGACCGGGCCGTCGTCACCATCGTCACCCACCCGGCCACCGTCGCGCGCCTCGACGCCGCCGTCGAGGACCTGCGCGGTCAGGAGCGCGTCATCGAGGTCGTCTCCATCCAGCGTGTGGAGGGAGAGTGAGCATCCGTCTGTCACACGAGGTCGCGGCGGTGCGGGTCCCCGCCACCACCGCGAACATGGGGCCGGG
>CALEXZ010000003.1 GCA_937926195.1 uncultured Actinomyces sp. | reverse complement strand
GCCTTCGGCTTGGGCCCGCCCTTGGGCGCGGGGGCCTTGGGCTTGGGCGCCGAGGGGGCCGGCGCGCCCGCTGCGGCCGGGGCCTTGGGGCCGGGGGCGGCGGGCCTGCGCGGGCCGGGCTTGGCGCCGTCCTTGCCCCTGCCCCCCGCGGTGCCGCCGGGCTTGGCGGCGAAGTGCTCGCGGACCCGGCGAGCGACGGGGGGCTCGACGGCGGAGGACGCCGCCTTGACGAACTCCCCCTGATCCTTGAGCCAGGCCAAGATCATCTTCGAGGTGATCTTCTTGCCAGTGGGGTCGAGCTCCTTCGCGAGCTCGTGAACGCGTGGTTTTGCCACTTTTCTCCTGTCCGGTTGCCCACCCCGGAACAGGGGTGGGCGTCAGTTGAGGCAGCTCATCGCTGGGTACTCATCGGGTGCCCATCGGCTTCCTACCCGCCTTTGCTATCGGTGGTCCCGGCCCGAGGGGCCGGTGTCGCACGCTCCTTCGCCTACCTGTCGGCAGAGCCAGTCGCGTACGGGGGCCGCATCCAACGGCCCACGTGTGCGCAGCGCGCGCCCGAGGGCGTTCCTGCGCTCGGCGAGCTCCAGGCACGCGAGATCCGGGTGGATCCACGCGCCCCGCCCGGGCATGGAGGCCCGGGGGTCGACGGCGAGCCCGCCGTCGTCGAGGACCAGGCGCAGCAGGTGCGCCCGGGGACCCTTGCCGCGGCAGCCCACGCAGGTGCGTTCGGGCACGTGCGAGGTGCTCGTCACCGTCACGCGTGTCCTTCCGCTCGTCCAGCCGGGTGTGCTGCGGGCGGCGGCTAGCCGTCCGCAAGCCTGGCAGGGTCCGCCAGGAGTCTACCGGCGGTGCGCTCAGGCCTCGTCGTCCGGCTGTGAGGGACCGGTCACGTCGTCCGCGCGCGACCCGACGCCGGGAAGGACCTCGCCGGACTCGGCGTCCGCGTGGATGTCGATCTTCCAGCCGGTGAGGCGGGCCGCCAGGCGGGCGTTCTGCCCCTCCTTGCCGATGGCCAGCGAGAGCTGGAAGTCCGGGACGGTGGCGCGGGCGGTCTTGTCGTCCATCGACAGGATGCGCACCTCGGACACGCGCGCCGGGGACAGGGCGTTGGCGACGAAGCTCGCCGGGTCCTCGGAGTAGTCGACGATGTCGATCTTCTCGCCACCGAGCTCGGCCATGACGGCGCGCACGCGCTGGCCCATCGGGCCGATGCAGGCGCCCTTGGCGTTGACGCCCTTGACACGCGAGCGCACCGCCATCTTGGTGCGGTGGCCGGCCTCCCGGGCAACGGCGACGATCTCGACGTCGCCGGAGCCGATCTCGGGGACCTCGCGCTCGAAGAGCTTGCGCACCAGGCCCGGGTGGGTGCGCGAGAGCAGGATCTGCGCGCCCTTGAGGCCGCGGGCGACCTCCGTGACGTAGACGCGCACGCGGTCGCCGTGGCGCAGGCGCTCGCCGGGGACCTGCTCGTGCGGCGGCATGATCCCCTCATGCTCCTCGTCGAGGCGCACGTAGACGATGCGGGGGTCGCGCCCCTGCTCGACGGTGCCGGAGATGAGCTCTCCCGCCTTGTCCTTGAAGGCGCCCAGGACCTCGAAGTCGCGACGGTCCTGGATGCGCTGGACGATGACCGAGCGGGCGGTGGCCTGCGCGATGCGACCGAAGTCGTCGGGGGTGTCGTCGAAGAACTCGCCCGTGGGCTGGTCCTCCTCGTCCACCTCCGGGGCAAGGACCGTCATGTGCCCGCTGCGCCGGTCGATCTCGACGTGGGAGCCCCTGATGGCACCGGGGACCTTGAGGTAGGCGGTGAGGATGGCGTCCTCGATGGCAGGCAGGAGGTCGTCCAGGTCGATGCCGAGCTCGTCGGCGGCGCCTCGCAGCTCCGGCATGTTGATGTCCATGGTGTCCTCTCTCGTCTGTGTGGGGCCGTGTCGTCCCGGTGGAGGCCGGCTCGCGGGTGGTGGTGGTCGGTGCCGTCAGAGGCTGACGAGCGTGCGTGCCCGGGTGACCTCGGCGAGGGTGAGCGTCGTGGCTGTGCCGTCGACGTCGAGGACGAGGCCGTCGTCGTCGGCGGCGGTGAGGGTGCCGGTGAGGTCACCGTCAGCCGTCGTGAGGGTGACGGTGTGCCCGACGGCGCGGCGGAAGTGGCGCGGGGTGCTCAGCTGCCGCTCGGCCCCGGGGCTGAGGACCTCGAGCGTGTACTGGCCCTTGACCGGGTCGGCCGCGTCAAGGGCGTCGGCGACGGCCGGGGTGACGGCGGCGACGGTGTCGAGGTCGACGTCGCCCTCGCCGTCGGGAAGGTCCACGATGACGCGCACGGTGGAGTAGCGCCCGGCCCGCGTCGTCTCGACGGCCTCAAGGAAGAGGCCGGCGCCCTCGACGACGGGGGTGAGCAGCTCGGTGAGCCGGTCAGCGAGAGCGTCGGCCATGGTTGTCCCCTCCAGGGTCGGTGGCGCCCGCGGTAGCGGACAGGGTGCTCCGTCCGCCCCGCGGGCGTGGTCGTTCACCTCCATGCTACCCGCCCGTGGCAGGATCAAGACGTGACGAGCTCTCCGGGAGGTCCCGCCCTCCGCCCCACGCCCCTGTACCGCGCCACGGCCCTCCTCGCCGTCTGTGCCCTCACCGTCGGCGCCGCCGGCTGCGGGCTGAGGATCGGCGACGCAGCTCCGCAGGCGCTTCCCACCGCCTCCGAGCAGGAGGCCACGCGCGACGCCCTCGCCCGGCACACGGTGCTGCTGTCCTCCACGGCCGCCTCGCTGCTGGCGGCCTTCCCCGACGACCCGGCCGCTCCCGTGGCCTCGGCCCTCGTGGCCGACACGGCCGTCCAGCTCGAGGCCCTGGGCGGCGTGTGGGAACCCTACGCCACCGCCGTGCCGACGACGTACCCCACGGCCTCACCGGTGGCCACCGCCGCGGAGGGAGCGACGCAGGAGGCGCTCGCCGAGGTCCTGTCCCAGGGCGTCGTCCAGGCGCGTGAGGCCGCCCTGGCCGCCACGCAGGCGGACAAGGCCTCGCTCTACGCCGCCGTGGCCGTCTCGTGGTCGGTGCGGCTTGCCGCCCTGTCGCCGGGCTCCGTCAGCCCGGCCGCACGCGGCACCGACCTGACCTCACCCCTGCCCGGGGACCTGCTGCGGGCCTATGACGCGACCCGTTACGCCCTGGAGGAGGTCGCGGCGCGCAGTGAGGGCGACACCCGTGCGCTCGCCCACGCGCAGTCCCAGGCGGCCGACGACCTCGTCAACGCCTCACTCGCCGCGGGCGGCGAGGACACGCGCCTGGCCGCCTACGAGGAGCCCGCCGCCGAGGGGGACGCGGGCCCCGACCTCACCTGGGCGCGCCAGGTGTGGCTGCAGGTAGCCGGCGCGGAGGTCGCCGCCGTCGGCACCACCGCGGGCCAGGCCCGGGCCGAGTACCTGGACGCGGCGGTGTACGCCGCCCTGACGGCCCGGGACTGGGGCGCCGAGATCAGCGCCCTGCCGGGCTACTGACAGACCTGTGGGCTAGCGCCGGACGGTGTCCGGTCAGCTCGCGCAGGCTGCTCACGCGCCCCTGCTCCCCTCGTACGCACTCGCCCCGCCGGGTCTCCGGCGGGGCGAGTGCGTCTCACGGCTGGGTGTCAGCCGAGCCGCGGGGCGGCGTCGAAGGCCGCCTGGACGGTCTGCCGGACCTGCGTGGCGGCGCTGTCGGCCGGCACGCTGCGGCGCTCGCCCGAGCGGCGGTCGCGGATCTCGACCGTGCCCGAGCGCGCCAGGTCACGGCCGACGACAACGGTGAAGGGCACGCCCAGCAGCTCGGAGTCGGCGAACTTCACCCCCGCCGAGACCTTGCGGCGGTCGTCGTAGAGGACCTCGACACCGGCCCGGTCGAGCTCGGAGGCCAGGGCGGCGGCCGTGGAGAAGACCTCCTCGTCCTTGCCCGTGGCCAGCACCTGGACCTGGAAGGGCGCCACCTGGATCGGCCAGGCCAGGCCGTGCTCGTCGCAGGTGGCCTCGGCCAGGGCCGCCATGACGCGCGAGACGCCGATGCCGTAGGAGCCCATGGTGACGGTGCGGGCCTTGCCGTTCTCGTCCAGGACGGTGAAGCCCAGGGCGTCGGCGTACTTGCGGCCCAGGGCGAAGATGTGGGCGACCTCGATGCCGCGGGCGATCTCCAGGGGGCCGGAGCCGTCCGGGGCCGGGTCGCCGGCCCGTACCTCGGCGGCCTCGACGGTGCCGTCGGCCTCGAAGTCGCGCCCCTTGACCAGGTGCAGCACGTGCTGCTGGTGCGCGTTGGCGCCGGTCACCCAGCTCGTGCCGTCCACCACGCGCGGGTCGAGCAGGTAGCGCACGGAGCCGGTGAGTACCTGGCGGCCCTCGTCGTCGGTCTCGACCCGGCGGGCCGGGGAGTTGGGGCCGATGGCGGTGGGGCCGATGTAGCCGGGCACGAGCTCGGGGTGGCCCTTGAAGTCCTCGGCCTCGGCCATGGCGACCTCGGCGGGGCTGACGGCCGCCTCCAGGCGCTTCATGTCCACGTCCCGGTCGCCGGGCAGGCCGACGACGAGCAGCTCGCGGCGCCCGTCCGGGTGAGTGAGGGTGACGACGATGTTCTTGAGGGTGTCGGCCGCGGTCCAGGGGCGGTCGGTGCGCGGGTACTCGCTGTTGAGCAGCGCGACGAGGCTGTCGATGGTCGGGCAGTCGGGGGTGTCGACGACACGGGCGGGCGGCTCCGCCGAGGCGTCGAGAGGCTCGGGCACCGGGGTGACGACGGCCTCGGCGTTGGCGGCGTAGCCCCCGGCGGAGCGCACGAAGGTGTCCTCCCCCACCGGCGACGGGTGGAGGAACTCCTCCGAGCGCGAGCCGCCCATGGCGCCGGCCATGGCGTTGACCGGCACGTACTCCAGGCCCAGGCGGGTGAAGATGCGCTCGTAGGCGTCACGGTGGAGCTGGTAGGAGG
Source organism: uncultured Actinomyces sp. (assembly GCA_937926195.1). Classification (GTDB taxonomy): domain Bacteria; phylum Actinomycetota; class Actinomycetes; order Actinomycetales; family Actinomycetaceae; genus Actinomyces. The sequence goes on along the minus strand of CALEXZ010000003.1, from coordinate 13,328 downwards.
CTGCCAGGGCGTCGTCGTCGATGTCGAAGGAGTAGGAGTCCTTCATGACGAACTGGCGGCCGCGGATGATGCCGGCGCGCGGGCGGGCCTCGTCACGGTACTTCGTCTGGATCTGGTAGAGGACGGTCGGCAGGTCCTTGTAGGAGCTGAGCAGGTCCTTGGCCAGGAGGGTGAACATCTCCTCGTGGGTGGGGGCCAGCAGGTAGTCACCGTCCTTGCGGTCCCTGAGACGGAAGAGCGTCGGGCCGTACTCGTCCCAGCGGCGCGACTCCTTGTAGGGGTCGGCGGGCTGCAGGGCGGAGAAGTGCACCTCCTGGGCGCCGATCGCACTCATCTCGTCACGGATGATGTTCTCGATCTTGCGCAGGACAGCGAGCCCCAGCGGCAGCCACGTGTAGACGCCCGGCGCGGTGCGACGCACGTAGGCGGCGCGCACCAGGAGCCTGTGGCTGGCGACCTCGGCGTCAGCCGGGTCCTCGCGGAGGGTACGGATGAAGGCGGTGGACATCGTCTGAAGCACGGGCCGATCCTACGTGCTCGGTGTCCCGGTGCCGTGCGCACCCCGGGGCGTCGCTGCTCACTGCGCCGGGCCCCGCGCGCCGGGCCCTGCGCCGGGCCCCGCACCCGGCTCACGGACGGCGTCCGCGTCTCGTATCCTTCCTCAGGGGCCGGAGACGGTCCCCTCGTGCCCGGACCTCGGGGACGACCCCGCGGCCCGTGGCGGCACGGCGCAGGCACCCGGTAGCACGCAGCGCCCGGGCCCCCGCGTACGGCGTCGGCTTGCGGGCCGTCCGACGGGGTCACTAGCCTCGGAAGCGCCCTTCGATGAGCCGTCCCCCGGCAGCAGGGCCGCCCCGGTGACCGACGACAAGGGAATGCTGAGCATGGATCAACACCCCTCCATCCGTGTGGGGCACGGACGTACCTGGGCCAAAGCGATCCTCATCGGCGAGCACTCGGTGGTCTACGGCCACCCGGCCGTGGCCGTGCCGCTGCACGACCTGCGCATGAACGCCACCGTCACCCCCACGCCCGGGCCCTCGTGGCTGCGGTCCCTGAACTACGACGGCCCCCTGCGCGAGGCGGGCCACCGCTTCGCCTGCGTGGCGCGGGCCTTCGAGGTGGCCCGTGAGCGCTCGGGCGCCCTGGGCCAATCCTTCGAGGTCGTCACCGCCAGCGACTTCCCCCACGAGCGGGGCCTGGGCTCCTCCGCCGCCTCCGCGGGCGCCATCATCCGCGCGGTGCTGGACGCCTGCGGGCGCCAGGCCAGCCGTGAGGAGCTCCTTCCCCTCATCCACCAGGCCGAGCAGATCGCCCATGACCGGCCCTCGGGGCTCGACGCCGCGGCGACGACGGCCCCCTCCCCCATCCGCTTCCAGTCCGGTGAGATGCGTCTGCTCAGCCAGCGCATCGAGGGCGTCCAGCTCGTCATCGCCGACTCGGGGATCCACGGCTCGACCCGGGAGGCCGTCGGCGGGCTGCGGCGCCGCTACGAGGCCGACCCGGGCTTCTACGGGCCGCGCATCCAGCGTCTGGGCAGGCTCACCCACCGTTCCATCGAGGCCCTGGCGCACGGGGAGGCGCTCGTCCTGGGCGAGACGATGAACGCCGCCCACGAGCTCCTGTCCGAGATCGGCGTGAGCCTGGACCTGCTCGACAACCTCACACAGGCGGCCCGCCAGGCGGGGGCGCTCGGCGCGAAGATGACCGGCGGCGGCCTGGGGGGCTGCCTCATCAGCCTCACCGACTCGCCCCAGGCGGCCGAGGCCGTGAGCCGGGCCCTGACCCAGGCCGGCGCGGCACGCACCTGGACCTACCGGCTGCGCACGAGCGAGGCCCCGCTGTGAGCGACCTCGGGGCCCGCCGGGCGACGGCCAGCGCGAACTCCAACATCGCCCTCATCAAGTACTGGGGCAAGACCGACGAGGCCCTGCACCTGCCGACGACGTCGAGCCTGTCACTGACCCTCGACGACACGTGGACGACGACGACCGTCTCCTTCGACGGCGGGGCGGACGGTGAGGACCTCGTGACGATCAACGGCACCGTGGTCCAGGGCAGGGCCCGCGAGCGCGTGCACCGCTTCCTGTCCCTCGTGCGCGAGCGCGCGGGCCTGGGGGCGCAGGAGGCCGCGAGCGTCGTGTCGACCTCGACGGTGCCGCTGGCGGCGGGCCTGGCCTCCTCGGCCGCCGGCTTCGCGGCGCTGGCGGGCGCGGCCTGCCGGGCGGCGGGCCTGGAGATGGACGGCCGTGCGCTGTCGCGGCTGGCGCGCCGCGGCTCGGGCTCGGCCTCGCGCTCGGTCTTCGGGGGTCTCGTGCGCTGGAACCGGGGCACGGACGACGAGAGCTCCTACGCGGAGCCGGTGCCCTGCGCCCTGGACCTGGCCATGGTGGTCCTCACCGTGGAGAAGGGGGCCAAGGCCCTGTCCTCGACGGAGGCGATGCGTCACACGGTGCGGACCTCGCCCCTGTACCCGGCCTGGGTGGAGGCCAGCGCAGAGGACCTCAGCGCCGCCGTCGCTGCCGCCGCCGAGGGCGACCTCGAGCGTCTGGGAGCCGTGGCGGAGGGCAACGCCCTGGGGATGCACGCCACGATGCTGGCAGCCCGTCCTGCCGTCCTGTACTGGCTGCCCGGCACCGTCGAGGTCCTGCACGAGGTCGCGGCGCTGCGCGCCTCGGGGCTGCCCGTGTGGGCGACGATGGACGCGGGCCCCAACGTCAAGGTCCTCACCGACACCGCCCACGCCCAGCAGGCAGCCACCGCCCTGGCTGAGGCCTTCCCCGCCGCGTCGGTCACGGTGCGACGCGGCGGCGAGGGAATCCGCTTCGAGTAGCCGGGCCCTGATTGACTGTGCCCATGACTCGGTCCGTCACGCGCCAGGCGCCCGGAAAGCTGTACGTCGCCGGAGAGTACGCCGTCGTCGAGAGCGGGCACTCGGCCCTTCTCGTGGCCGTGGACCGCTTCATCACGGTGACGGCCGCCGCGGCCGACGCTCCGCGTGCCCGCGTGTCCTCCGCCCTGTACGACGGCGGCCTGCGCACCTGGGAGCGCGATGCCCAGGGCGTGGCGGTGCCGAGCGACGGCGAGGTCGACTACGTCATCTCCGCGCTGCGCACCGTCGAGGAGCTCGTGCGTGAGCGAGGCCGTGAGCCCGCCATGGTGCACCTGGACGTCATCAGCGAGCTCGACGACGCCTCGGGACGCAAGCTCGGCCTGGGCTCCTCCGCCGCGGTGACGGTGGCGACCGTGCGGGCCGTGGCCGCCTTCCACGACCTGGAGCTGAGCGACCTCGACGTGTTCAAGACGGCGCTGCTGGCCTCCGACGCCGTCGAGCCGGTGGGCTCGGGCGGCGACCTGGCGGCGAGCTCCTTCACGGGCTGGGTGTGCTACTCCTCCCCCGACCGTCAGTGGCTGCGTCGACGGCGGCGTGAGGCGGGCGTGGCCGAGCTCCTCGCCGCCGACTGGCCCGGGCTGGCGGTGCGTCGGATGAGGCAGGCCGACGGCATCGACCTGCTCGTGGGCTGGACCGGTGAGCCGGCCTCGACCTCCCGCCTCGTCTCCGACGTCAAGGCGCACACCCAGGGCCCGGCCCCGGTGGGGGGCTACACGCAGTTCCTGTCGGACTCCGACACCTGCCTGGCCGGCCTCGTGCGCGCCCTGGAGGCGGCGGACCTGGCGGAGGTGTGCCGGCGCGTGGGCGAGCACCGCAGGCTCCTGGCGGGCCTGGCACGGCTGAGCGGCGTCGTCATCGAGACGCCCGAGCTCGGTCGGCTGGTGGAGATTGCCTGCGCCCACGGGGCGGCGGCGAAGAGCTCGGGGGCCGGAGGCGGGGACTGCGGCATCGCCCTGCACGGGCCCGCCACCAGCACGGCGGCCCTGCGTGCTGACTGGGCGGCGGCCGGCATCGTCCCCCTTGACCTGACCGTGTGGACCCAGGAGGCCTCATGAGCCCCACCCAGCAGCCCGACCCCACCTCCGGTGCCCGTCCCGGCACGGGGGTGGGCGCGCACGCCGAGCGCAAGGACGAGCACGTGCGCCTGGCCATGAGCCTGCACGAGCCGGGCAAGCAGACCCCGTGGGCGGATGTCGGCTTCCTGCACCACGCCCTGCCGGGTACCGACGTCGACGCCGTGGACCTGTCGACCACCGTCCTGGGCTCGCGCTGGCAGGCGCCCGTGTACGTCAACGCGATGACGGGCGGCACCGAGGCGACGGGACGGCTCAACGCGGGCCTGGCGGAGGCCGCCGGGGCAGCGGGCCTGGCGATCGCCTCGGGCTCGCAGCACGTGGCGCTGCGTGACGCCTCCCGCGAGGACACCTTCACCGTCATCCGCCGCCAGGCCCCGCAGGCCTTCGTGCTGGCCAACGTGGGGCCCACGGTGGGCCCCGAGCAGGCCGTGCGCGCGGTGGAGATGCTCCAGGCCGACGCCCTGCAGGTGCACGTCAACGTCGCCCAGGAGGTCCCGATGCCCGAGGGCGACCGGGACTTCTCCGGCTGGGCCGAGCGCATCGGAGCGATCACCGAGGCGGTGGGCGTGCCCGTCGTCGTCAAGGAGGTCGGCTTCGGGCTGTCGCGGCGCAGCGTCGATCAGCTCGTGCCCCTGGGGGTGGCGGCGGTGGACGTGGCCGGCAACGGCGGCACGGACTTCGTGGCCATCGAGACCTCCCGCCGGCAGGACGGCGCCTACCGCGACCTCGTGGGCTGGGGGCAGAGCGCCGCCCTGTGCCTGCTGGAGTGCCTGCACACGCAGGCGGGCGAGCTCCCGGTCCAGGTGCTGGCCTCCGGCGCGGTGCGCACGCCGCTGGACGTCGTGCGCGGCCTGGCGCTGGGGGCGTGCGCCGTGGGCGCCTCGGGGCACTTCATGCGCACGCTCACCGAGTCCGGCCCCGAGGCCCTGTTCCGCGAGCTCGTCTCCTGGAAGGAGCAGCTGCGCGGCATCATGGCCCTGCTGGGCGCCGGCCGGGTGGCGGAGCTGGCGCGCACCGACCTGCTCGTCACCGGGGCCACCGCCGAGCGCGCCCGGCTGCTGGGCGTGGACCTGGGGGCCCTGGCCCGGCGCTCGTCCTGACGCCGACCGGCCTGCCCTCAGAGGGCGTTAGGCCTGCCCTCAGAGGGCGGCGAGCCAGGAGACGATGCCGGGCGAGGCGTACAGGGTCATGAACTGCACCCCGTAGGACACGCCCAGGCGGTTGAGCGAGCCGCAGGCGATGCCCACGAGCAGCACCCCGAACACGTTGGCGACGCCCGCGTCGATGTAGGCGAGAACGACGATGAGGCACACGAACAGGGACAGGACGGCCTCGTGGGGCACCCGGCTCATGACGAAGCGGGTGATCTGGCTCGACCAGCGCACCGCCACCACGTAGGTGAGCACGACGGCGACCAGCGCCCCCAGCACGGTGGCGAGGACGAACTGCGGCATGCCCAGCAGGTGGTGGAGGTTGTGCTCGAGGCTGTAGACGCCGTCGGCCTCGAACAGGGGGCCCGCCGGGCCCGCGGACACGCCGGAGATCGGGATGCCCAGGGCCACGAGCGGGATGATGACGCCCGCCAGGTAGGTCGAGTGCGCGAGCGAGCTCATGACCGTCACGGCCCGCTGGGCCCGGGCCACCGGGTCCTTGAGGCGGGCGGTGCTGGCCTCGCCGAGCAGGAAGGTCAGGCCCACCGGTGAGAGCACGAACAGTGGCGCGGAGACGGCGGCCATGGCGGCGCTCCAGCCGCCCTCGGCGGCGGTGACGAGCCGGTGGGGACGCAGCTCGCGCGAGCGGAAGCCCTCGGCGCCCAGACGCGCCTGGGTGAGGGTGCCGTGGGGCAGCTCCTGGCGGCGGCGCTTGTTGAGCAGCTCGAGCAGGGTGACGAGCAGCGGGCCGACCGTGATGCCCAGGAAGAAGGAGATGTTGACGCTGTCGCCGGGCTCGATGATCCCCTGGGCCTCGTAGACGGCCGGCAGGCCCCGGAAGAGGAAGGCCATGGGGATGATGGACACGAGCGCCAGGACCCGGTTGCGTCCGAGCACGGCCAGCAGGCAGGCGCCCAGGGCGAGGATGAGAGGGGCGCGGTCCTTGATCGGCTCGGCCAGGGGGGCGACGGCGGCCGCCAGGAGGAAGGCGAGCGGGACGGACACGACCGTGCCGATGGCGGAGCCTACGGCCATCTTGCGGATCGTCGTCGACGCCAGGCCGCGTGAGCGCAGCAGGACGGCGTGCTCCATGAGCGGGGCGCTCATGACGCCGCCGGGCAGGCCCACCAGGGCCGTGGGGATGGCGTTCATGAGGTTGAGGGTGACGATCGCCGAGATGAAGAAGGACAGCACCACCTCGGGGGCGGCGCCCGACAGCACAAGGGCGAGGGTGACGGGGGCGAGGACGCTGGTCTCGTCGGTGCCCGGGATGAAGCCGATGAAGGAGTAGAGGATGACGGCGGCCAGCACCGCCGCGAGCATGAGCGCGAGCATCGTGAGGGTCATCGTGTCCCCTCCTCGGCCTGGGCGGGGACGACGGGCTCGACGTCGGCGGAGCCGTCCTGGGCGGCGTCGGCGTCGATCTCGGTGGTTCCGGCGTCGGGCTCCACGCCGTCGGCCTCCACGATGCTCACCTCGCGCTTGGGGGTGACGAGGACGCAGCTGAGGGCGAAACCGAGCACGCAGCCGCCCAGGCCCCAGAAGAGCAGGTGGCCGGAGGTGAGGGTGGCCAGGACGAGCGCCCCGATGGAGCACAGGCCGCAGACCGTCAGGGACAGGACGAGGTCGCGTGTGCTGACGAGGTCGTTCCAGACCTCGATGTGGGGTGCCGGGTCCTGCCCGGAGCGCGAGGGAACGTTGTGGTGCACGAGCGGACTCTACGCACCACCGCGCTCCACGTCAGGTGTGCCGTCCTATGACGTGCCCCATGTCCTCAGGGCCGACGGTAGCGGCGCACGCCGTCCACCACCCCGGTGAGTGCGTAGGGCCCGGCGTCCACGCAGTGCGTGCCGGACGTGTCCTCGCCCACCGGCGCGAGCGAGTCGGTGAGCACGGCCTCGTACTCCTCGACGTCCAGTCGCCTGCGGGCGTCGAGCGCGGCGGCACCCGCCTCGGGCCGGCGACGTGAGCCAAAGCCCTCGACGACGGTGGCCACGACGAGCTCGCCCACCGCCCCCGAGCCGTAGGAGAAGAGGCCCACACGGTCCCCGGCCCGCAGGTCCGAGTGGTCCAGGACGGAGGCCAGGCCGAGGTAGAGGGAGGCCGTGTAGCAGTTGCCGACGCGCCGCGAGTAGGTGAGCGAGTCGTCGTAGCGGCGGTGCAGGTGCTCCAGGCCGCGCTCCTGGGCCTGCTCGGGCGTGAGGACGCAGGCCAGCGCCTTGCGTCCCATCTTGGTGTACGGCAGGTGGAAGCACAGGGCCGCGTAGTCCTCCACGTCCAGGCCGGTGGCCTCGCGGTGCGCGGCGAAGACCCGGGTGAACATGTCGGTGTAGCAGCGGTTGGACAGGTGCCCGTCGACGCGGGGCACGCTCTCGCCCTCGGGGCGCCAGAAGTCGTAGACGTCCTCGGTGCGGGCGGTCGAGGCCGGGTCGATGACGAGCAGGCGCGGGTCCTGGCGCACGAGCATCGCGGCGGCGCCCGCACCCTGGGTGGGCTCGCCGCCCGTGCGCAGGCCGTAGCGGGCCAGGTCGGAGGCGATGACGAGGGCGGTGCGCCCCGGGTGGGCGGCGACGTAGTCGACGGCTGTCAGCAGCCCGGCGGTGCCCGCGTAGCAGGCCTCGCGGATGTCGAAGGCGCGCACGCCCTCGGGCAGGCCGAGCAGCCCGTGGACCATGACGGCGACGGCCTTGGAGGCGTCGACGGCGGACTCGGTGCCCACGATGACGAGCCCGAGGTTGGTGATATCAGCCTCGTCCGCTTGCGCGAGGACGGCGGCACCGGCCCGGGCGGCGAGGGTGACGACGTCGGTGCTGGCGGCGGCCACGGCCATCTGGTCCTGCCCGAGCCCCACGTGGTACTTGGCGGGGTCGACGCCGCGAGCGTGGGCGAGGTCCGTCATGTCGAGGTAGAGGTCGGGGAAGGTGAGCTCGAGCGCGTCGATACCGATGAGCAAGCGGGCCTCCGTAAGGTGGGGTCGGGGGGCTGGGGCGACGCCCCGGACACCGCAGGAGTCTAGACTACGGCGCGTATCCCACCTCATGATCGGGGGCCTCATGAACGACACCCGCCGCGACCTCTCCCGCTTGGAGGGCAGCACTGCCGTCATCGTCTCCGCGATGCGCACCCCCACGGGGCGCCGCCGCGGCAGCCTGTCCCACATGACCGCCGCAGAGCTCGGTGCCCACGCCGTGCGCGCGGCGCTGGCCCAGGTGCCCCAGGCGGCCGACGACGTCGCCCAGCTCATCTTCGGCAACGTCTACCAGGGCGGTGCCGGGCAGAACGTCGCCCGCCAGGTCGCCCTGGGCGCCGGCCTGCCGGTACGGGTGCCGGCCATGACCGTCAACGAGGTCTGCGGCTCCGGCCTCAAGTCCGTCATCCTCGCCGAGCAGCTCATCAGGCTGCGCCGGGCCGACGTCGTCGTCGCCGGCGGCACCGAGTCGATGACCCGGGCGGCGCTGGTGTCCGCCTACGACCCGGACACCCGCTCCTACCTCGACCCCCAGCCCTCCCTCATGGTCGACGGGCTCACCGACGCCTTCAGCGGGGAGGCCATGGGGGTCACGGCCGAGGAGGTCGCCAAGCAGCACTCCATCGACCGTGCCAGCCAGGACGCCTGGGCGCTGCGCTCGCACGCGCGGGCCACCAGCGCCACCAGCCAGGGCCTGTACGCGCGCGAGATCGCCCCCATCGACCTTCCCGACGGCCAGTGCCTGGACCACGACGAGCCCATCCGCCCGGACACGGACCCGGAGCGGCTGGCGGGCCTGCGCCCCGTCTTCGCCGAGCACGGCACGGTCACCGCCGGCAACGCCTCCTCCGTGGCCGACGGCGCCGCCGCCCTGGTGCTGACCTCCGCGGACTACGCCCGACGACACAACCTCGACGTGCTGGCGGTGCTCACCAGCTCCTCGGAGATCGCCATCGACCCGCGGATCATGGGCTTCTCCCCCACGACCGCGATCCGCGACCTGCTGTCCCACCAGGGACTGACGACCTCGGACATCGACTCCTACGAGATCAACGAGGCCTTCGCGGCCACCTCCCTGGCGGTCAGCCAGGACCTCGCCCTGGACCCCGACACGGTCAACCCCATGGGCTCGGCCATCGCGCTGGGCCACCCGCTGGGTGCCTCGGGCGCCCGTATCCTCGTCACCCTCGTGCACCGGCTGCGCCGGGAGGACCAGCACCGCGGTGTCGCCTCCCTGTGCGTGGGCGGGGGCATGGGCATCGCCGTCCTCGTGGAGTCCCTGGCCCCGCGAGAGGCGGGGGACGCGCGGTGAGCCGCTTCTACGAGCTCAGCCCCGAGCAGCGGCGCCAGCACCTGGTCGACGAGGGCCTGCTGACTCCCGCGGCCGCCGAGCTCCTGGCGCGGCCCACCGGCCTGGACCCCGACACCGCCTCCCGGCTGGTGGAGAACCAGGTGGGCCAGCTGCACCTGCCGGTCGGGGTGGTGCCGGGTGTCGTGGTCAACGGCCGGGCGTACACGGTGCCGATGTGCACCGAGGAGGCCTCCGTCGTGGCGGCCGCCTCCAACGGGGCGCGGATCGTGCGCCTGGCAGGCGGATTCACCGCCGCGAGCCCGACGCGCCTGGTCACGGGCCAGGTGGTCGTGGCCGAGCCCCGCGACCCGCAGCTCGTCAGCCGCATCGAGCAGTGCCGCGAGGAGGTCTTCGCCGCGGCGGCCCAGGCGCACCCCTCCATCGTCGCCCGCGGCGGGGGCCTGCGCGAGATGAGCGTGCGCCGCCTGCCTGCGGCCGTGCCGGGCGGCGCGTCGGGGGCCTCACGGGGCTTCGTCAGCGTGGACCTGAGCGTGGACGTGCGTGACGCCATGGGCGCCAACATCGTCGACACCATCGGTGAGGCCGTCGCCGCGCTCCTGCGTGAGCGCTTCCCCCAGGAGGAGGTGCTGCTGGCGATCATCTCCAACTACGCGGTGCAGGCGCTCGTCGAGGTCTCCTGCGAGATCCCGGCGCCGATGCTGGTGCCCGCACGCACCGCCCAGCAGGTCGGGGCGCAGGAGCTGGCCGACCTGGCCCGGCGCACGGCGCACCGCATCGCCCTGGCCTCCGACCTCGCCCAGGTGGACGTCACACGCGCCGTGACGCACAACAAGGGCGTGATGAACGGCATCCACGCGGTGGCGCTCGCCATCGGCAACGACACCCGCGCCGTCGAGGCCGGCTGCCACGCCTGGGCGGCGCGTGACGGACAGTACCGGGGGCTGTCGCGCTGGGCCCTCGCCGGTACGACGGAGGCGCCGGTGCTGCGCGGGCAGATGAGCGTGCCGCTCGTGCTGGCCAGCGTCGGCGGCACGATCCACGCCCTGGAGCAGGCCGAGGCCGCCCTGGGGATCGTCGGGGCCCGTGACGCCACCGAGCTTGCCCGCGTCGTCGCCGCCGTCGGCCTGGCACAGAACCTGGCCGCCCTGCGGGCACTGGTCACCGACGGGATCCAGAAGGGCCACATGTCGATGCACTCGCGTGCCCTGGCCATCACCGTGGGTGCGCGCGGCGCGGAGATCGAGCGGGTCGCCGAGCTGCTGCGCGCCGCACCGCGAATGAACCAGGACACGGCCGGCGCCCTGCTGGAGCAGGTCCGCGCCGGGAGCTGAGCGGCCACCGAGCAGGCACCGAAAGGCCACTGAGCAGGCACCGAAAGGGCACTGAGCCTCAGCAGGGTCGTAACAGGGCCGTGTCCGCTCCCCCGCTCTCATCGTCCCCGCCCTCACAGCAGGACGGAGGCGAAGGTCCCCGCTCTGGTGAAGCCCAGACCCTCGTACAGGCCGAGGGCCGCGGTGTTGAAGTCGTTGACGTACAGGCTCACCACGCCCCGGCGGCCCACGTGCTGCGCGCGCACGGCGTCGACGACGGCCGCCAGGGCGACACTCGCCAGGCCACGGCCGCGCAGGTCCTCGCGCGTCCACACGCCCGTGAGCTGAGCGACCCCGCCGTCGTGGCCCGGCACGGGCCACAGGGCACCGACATCCGCCTTGAAAGCCACCGCCCGGGGACCGCCTGGCAGCGGCGGGCGGCCCTCGCCGTCGTCGAGGACGACGTAGGTGCGCCGCGACTGCACGAGCCAGGAGACGTGGCGCGCGTAGGAGCCTCCGACGGCGGTGGGGTCGTAGCCGAGCTCGCCACGGAACATCGCTACCGAGGCGGGCAGCACGAGCGGCTCCTCGGCGCTCGTCGCGGCGTGCAGGGACTCGGCCGCCCACCTCAGGGCCGGTCGGCGACGCACCGCCGCCTCGGTGAGGTCGACGGGGCCGTCGGGAGCCACGAGCAGGGGCTGGCTCCAGCGCTCCTCCCGGCTCACCGTGCCCAGCTCGGCGAGCGCTGCCCACACGGGCTCGACGTCCTGGGCGGGGCCGTAGACGGAGCCGCGGCTGGTGAGGCGACGGTGGCTGTGCTCGGCCAGGGCGCGCACCTGGGCGCGGCTCGCCCCCGTGTGGCCGGTGCCCGGCCGGGCTGCCAGACCGAAGGGCAGCAGCGAGCCGGTGGCCCAGGCCCCGGCGGCGGGACGCCCCGCGCCTCCCATGGCGACGACGTCGCCGACACCCCAGTCCGGCCAGCGCCGCAGCTGGCCGGCCAGGCTCACCCCGGCCACCGGGTCCAGGGCGCACAGCCCCAGCAGCCCATCGACGGACGCCGGGGTGAGGGGGCTGAGCAGCCGTGAGGGCCGGGACAGCAGACGCACCGTCGGCCTCACAGGGGGGCGACGAGATCGACCCAGATGAGCAGCACCGCCATGATGACGAGCAGGACGAAGACGACCTGCCCCACAGGCAGCATGCGGGCGGTGTCCGCGTAGCCGGGGTCGGGACGGCCGGTGGCACGCGCCCAGCGGCGGCGCAGCCCCTCCCAGCAGGCTCCCGCCACGTGGCCGCCGTCGAGGGGCAGCAGAGGAATGAGGTTGAAGGCGAACAGGGCGAGGTTGAGCGAGCCGAGCAGGCTGAGCATCGAGTACAGGCGCACGGAGAAGGGGATACGACCCGTTCCGGCACCCGTCGAGGAGACCTCGCCCGCGATCCGGCCCACGCCCACGAGGCTGATAAGGCCGTCGGTGCTGCGCTCCTCGACGCCGATGCCCGCGCGCACGGCGTGGTACAGGCCCGTGGGGATCGTGACGATGGCCCGCAGGGTCTGGGTGACGGCGCCCACAACCTGTCCTGCGATCTCGCCCGCGCCCACCCGCACGGTGCCCACGGCTGGGGTCATGCCCACGTAGGGGCGGGCCTGCGTCACCGTCGTGCCGTCCTCGGCGGTCACCGGCTGACCGGAGCCGTCGTAGACGGTGCGCTCGACCTCGACGGGGGTGACGCTCAGCGTCAGCTGCTCGCCGTCGCGCTCGACGACGACCTCGGTCGGCGCGGCGGCGGAGCCGCCGATGACGGACTGCACCTGATGCCAGCTGGTGACCGGGGTACCGCCCCAGCTGAGCACCCGGTCGCCGGGCTCGATGCCGGCCAGACGGGCCGGTGAGGGCGGGTCCGCGGAGGTGCACGGGGCCGAGGCGTCGACGTCGGAGGAGACGCACTCGGCCACCGAGGCCACGGTGGTCGTGTACCCGGGCTGTCCGACGACGCCCAGCGCGACGGCCAGCAGGACGATACCCAGCACGAGGTTGGTGAGGATGCCGCCCGCCATGACGACGAGCTTGCGCGGCACGCTCAGCCGGTAGAAGGCGCGGTCCTGCTCCTCGGGGCCGAGCTCGCCGAGGGACTCCTCACGGGCCTCGGCGATCATGGAGCCGGGCTTGTCGGGGTGTCCGGGGCGGGCGGGCGGGATCATGCCCAGCAGGCGGACGTAGCCGCCCAGCCAGATCGCCTTGACTCCGTACTCGGTCTCGCCGCGGCGCACGGACCACAGGCGGGGCCCGAAGCCGACGAAGTACTCGGCCACCTTCACCCCGAAGGCCTTGGCGGGGATCATGTGCCCCAGCTCGTGCAGCGCCACGGACACGACGATGCCCAGGACGAGGATGATGACGCCCAGGGCGTAGGCGAGGGTGGAGTTCATGTGGTGGGTGGTCTCCTGTGGTGGCGGGCGAGGGTGCGGGCCGGCTCAGCGGCGGGCACTCACTCGACGGAGAGGAGCACCTCGACGACACGGGCGAGGTAGCGGTCCACGCTCGTCTCCTCGTAGGCCTTGGAGCGGCGGGCCGAGGAGAAGACGGCGCCGCGGACCTCGTCGGCGCTCAGCTCCTCCG
>CALEXZ010000002.1 GCA_937926195.1 uncultured Actinomyces sp. | reverse complement strand
AGGTTGACGACCGTCTTGCCGCGCAGGGTCGGCAGCTTCTTGACGGCGTGGCGCTGGGTGGCGGCCATGGCCTCGGCGGTGTCGAGGACCATGACGGCCTCGTCGTGGCTCAGGTCCTTGGCGGACAGCAGGTGCTTCATCGGGCGTCCTCCCCGGCGGGCTCGGTCGACTGGTGGATGGCGACGGAGTCGGCCTCGGCGCCGAGCTCGGTGAGGGAGACAATGACCGTCTCACTGTGAGAGGTCGGCAGGTTCTTGCCCACGTAGTCGGCGCGGATGGGCAGCTCGCGGTGCCCCCGGTCGACGAGGACGGCGAGCTGGACGGCGTCGGCGCGCCCGATGGAGCCCAGGGCGTCGAGGGCGGCACGCACGGTGCGCCCGGAGTAGAGGACGTCGTCGACGAGGACGACAGTGCGTCCCTCCAGGACCCCGCCGGGGATGACGGTGGGGTGGGGGACGCGGATGGGGTGGCGACCCAGGTCGTCGCGGTACATCGTGATGTCGAGAGTGCCAACCGGGACCTCCAGGCCGCCGGTGGCGATGGCGAGAGCCTTGGCCAGGCGCTGAGCGAGGGGGACGCCGCCGGTGGGGATACCGAGGAGGAGGACGTTCTCAGCGCCTCGGTTGCGTTCGACGATCTCGTGAGCGATACGGACGAGGGAGCGTGCGATCTCGGGTGCTCCGAGGATCTGCTTCCCGGTGGACTTCACGTCGGCCACGGTGCGTGGACCTCCTTCCCCGCCTCACTGGACGGACTTCAAGGATGTCTGACGCTAGGAATCGTAGCCCCGTCGGGCGGGCCCGTGCGCAGCCGGGGACGTGAGAAATCAGTCAGTGCCGGGTACCGGTGAGCACCTCGGCGAGGCTCAGGGGCGCGCGTCCGGTGAGACGGCGCACGTCCTCGGTGACGGCCGCCAGCTGGCCGGAGGCGATGGCAGTGTAGGTGCTCACCCAGCCGTCGACCTGCCAGTCGGGGGCGCCGTAGCCCGCACGCGAGGCGTAGGCCTCCTCAATGCTCTCCTCGCGGTAGCGGGTGGGGCGCCCCAGCTCGCTGAGGGTGCGGGCGACGTCGACCAGGCTCAGGGCGGTGGGCCCGGTGAGGGTGTAGACGGCGTCGTCGTGCTCGCGCGAGCCGGAGGCGATCTGGGTGAGCACGGCGCAGGCACAGCGCACGACGTCGGCGCGGGCGACGGCACCGACGCTCCCGCCCGTGGGACCGGCGGGCCCGGCGATGACGCCGTCGACGGCGAGCTCGGGCAGGAAGTCGAGGTAGAAGGAGTCGCGTAGGAAGGTCGTCGTCATGCCCGAGGCGCTCAGGTGGTCCTCGGTGGCGCCGTGGGTGCGTCCGAAGGTGAAGACGGAGTCCTCGCCGGCACCCAAAAAGCTGGTGTAGATGACGTGGCTCACACCCGCCTGGGACGCGGAGTCGATGAGCGCACGGTGCTGGGCCAGGCGGTCCTCGGACTCGGAGGCGGAGACCATGAGCAGGACGTCGACGCCGGCGAGCGCCGCGGGAGCCGCCTGGCGGTCGCCGTAGGTGGTCACAGCAACGTCCTCGGCCCAGGCGGGCGCCCGGCTGGCGTCGCGCACGAGCAGGCGCGGGGTGAGGTCGGCCTCGTGCAGGAGCGCGGCGACGGCGCCGCCGACCCGTCCGGTGGCACCCGTGACGGCGATCAGCGGGGACGTGCGCGTGCTCATGGCATCACCTTCGGTCAGCGGAGCGTGTCAGCGAGGTCGCCGATGCGGCCCAGCAGGCCGCCCAGGTAGCGGGGCGACTCGTCGGTGGAGAGCATCTTCGCCAGCGTCGTCGCCTCGTCGACGGCCACGGGGGCGTCGACCTCGTCGTTGTAGACGATCTCCCAGGTGGCGATGCGGGCGATGGCACGGTCGACGGCCGGCATGCGCGCCAGGGTCCACTCCTGGCTGTAGGTCTCGATGGTCTCGTCAACCTCCGCCAGGTGGTCGGCCACCCCGGCGAGGATGGCGCGGGTGTAGGCGGGGGCCTCCGTGTGGTTGGCGGAGTCGACGGCGCGCTGCGCGGCGAAGTCACGCAGGGTCTGTGCGATCTCCTGCGGCTCGCCCGCGCGCAGCATGCCGCGCTGGTCGGCCTCGAAGAGGATCTCGACGGCACGACGCCGGGCCTTGGTGCGGGCCGTGACGGCGTGCTTGACGGGACGCCGGGCCCCGCCGTCGGAGCTGACGGCGGGGCTGGCGGGCGCCTCGGCGCTGGTACCGGTCATCGGCGCTCAGTCGGTGACGCGGGAGATGTAGTCGCCCGAGCGGGTGTCGACCTTGACGCGGTCGCCCTCGTTGAGGAACAGGGGCACCTGGATCTCGGCGCCGGTCTCCAGGGTGGCGGGCTTGGTGCCGGCGGAGGAGCGGTCGCCCTGCAGGCCGGGCTCGGTGTGGGAGATGGTGAGAACGACGGCGGCCGGCAGCTCGACGAAGAGCACAGAGTCCTCGTGGAAGGCAACGATGACGTCCTGGCCCTCGAGCATGTAGGTGGCGGCGTCGCCGACAGTCTCGGCGGAGACCGGGATCTGCTCGTAGTCCTTGACGTCCATGAAGACGAAGTCCTCGCCGTCCTTGTAGGAGAACTGCATGTCGCGGCGGTCGACGGTGGCGGTCTCGACCTTGATACCCGCGTTGAAGGTGCGGTCGACGGTCTTGCCGGACAGGACGTTCTTGAGCTTGGTGCGCACGAAGGCCGGGCCCTTGCCGGGCTTGACGTGCTGGAACTCGACCACCTGCCAGAGCTGGCCCTCGATGTTGAGCACGAGGCCGTTCTTCAGGTCGTTCGTCGTTGCCACGGGTGATCCTCACTGTCGGGAAGAAGTCTTGACTGCGCAAGCCTACCGTCCGTCGCGTCCCCTGCCCGGGCGGGGGCGTGCGAGGCCCGTCACCACACCCGGCAGGGGTCTGAGCGCACCGAGCCCAGCTGCTGGGCGGCCAGGGCGGCCGCCTGGGCGGGTGTCGTGCTCGTCGTGTCGACGACGACGGCCTCGGCTCCCGCGGACCGGCGGCACAGCTCCTGGCGGGCGTGGAGCATCTGGGTGAAGGCGTGGTGGACGTTTCCCAGGGCGACCGAGCGCGGGGCGTCCAGGCCGTTGCGGGTGGCCAGGCGCCGTGTGGTCGCTGTGAGCAGGACGGTACGGGTGCCCTCGTCCTGAGCACGCTCCAGGGCCGCGCGCACCTCGGCGTCGGCCAGGCACCCCGACCCGAGGGCGGTGACGGCACCGGCCGCCTGCCCGAGCAGGTCGAGGGCGCAGCACGACTCGACCTGCCGGTAGCGCTCCTCCCCCACAGTCACCAGCGCGCTCGCCTCACTGCGGCCCAGGCTCTGGGCGACCACGGCCCCCAGGTCGCGCACCGTCAGCCCCGTCGCGGCGCCGAGCGCCTGCGCGACGCTGCTGCACCCCGCGCCGGGGACCCCGATGAGCACGACCGCACCGGCGTCCCAGGCGCTCACGGGGTCTCGCTCGCGACCGCGGCGTGGGCGGCGCGCAGCACCCCCGCCTTGGGCTCGACGCCCCGCACAGGGCGGGCCAGACCGTCGAGGAGGACCATGCGGATGCGCCCGGCCCTCACCTTCTTGTCCAGGCGCATGACCTCCAGCAGCTCCTCGTAGAGGCCGGCGCCCCCGGGGAAGGTGATCGGCAGGCCGACGGCGGTGAAGGCACGCCGGTGGGCGTCGAGCAGATCGGCGCTGATGCGTCCGCTGCAGTAGGCGACCTCGGCGGCGAAGACGCAGCCCAGGGCGACGGCCTCGCCGTGGCGCCAGCTGTAGCCGGTGACGGTCTCGACGGCGTGGGCGTAGGTGTGCCCGTAGTTGAGGACCTCACGCAGCCCGGCCTCGGTGAGGTCCTCGCCGACGACGGTCGCCTTGACGGCGACGGAGCGCGCGACGAGCTCGGCCAGGACCGGTGAGTCCGGACGCACGAGCTCTGCCGGGTCGCTGGAGAGCACGAGGTCGAGGACGGCCGGGTCGGCGATGAAGCCGCACTTGACGACCTCGCCGAGCCCGGAGCGCAGCTCCTCGGCACCCAGCGTCTCCAGGGTCTGCAAGTCGCACACGACGGCGGCGGGCGAGTGGAAGGCGCCCACGAGGTTCTTGCCGGCGGTGGTGTCGATGCCCGTCTTGCCTCCGACGGCCGCGTCCACCATCGCCAGCAGCGTCGTGGGGACCTGGACGACGCTCACCCCGCGCAGCCAGGTGGCGGCGGCGAAGCCGGCCAGGTCCGTGACGGCGCCTCCGCCCAGGGCGACGACGCAACCGTCGCGGCCCATGCGGAAGGACCCCAGGGCCTCCCAGACCCGGTCGAGCACGGCGGTGCACTTGGCGGCCTCTCCCCCGGGCACCTCGATGCGGGTGGCGCGGATCCCGGCGGCGCCCAGCGCCGCCTCCAGGGCGAGGGCGCGCTCGGTGAGGACCTCGGCGTGGACGATGGCGGCGCCGCCCGCGCCGTGCCCAGGCGCGGCCGCGACGGCCGCGACGACGTCCTCGGACAGGCCCCGTCCGATGACGACCTTGTAGGGCCGGGTGGCGGAGACCTTGAGCGTCACCCGGCCGTCGGCGTCGGGCGCCGGAAGGCTCGGCACGGCGACGGGCAGGCCGGGCATGGCCACCGGGTGGTGGTTGAGGAGCCGGAGGATCTCGGCGGTGACGGCCTCCGGGGAGAGCTTGTCGGCCTCGACGGTGAGGGAGGCGACGTGCTCGTACAGTGCTGAGCGCTCGGCGGCGAGGCGCTCGATCCGGGCGTGTACGGCGTCGAGGGAGCCGACGCGGTCACTGTCGTCACCGACGTCGCGGCTCCTGGCCGCCTGCGGCCCGGCGAGGAGGGGGCGTCCGCCGCCGTCGCCGACCCGGGCGGCGGCGGTGGCGGGCGCCACGCGCAGGTGCACCACCGTGTGGCCGGCGAGCAGCTCGCGGTTGTCGGGGCGCAGCACCGCCCCGCCGCCCAGGGAGATGACGCTGGGAGGCACTCCCTGGCCGCTGAGGATCCAGCGCAGCGCAGCGGTCTCCCTGTCGCGGAAGCCCTCCTCCCCCTCGGCCTCGAAGATCTGGGGGACCTTCATGCGGGCACGACGGCGGACCTCGGCGTCGAGGTCGACCGAGCCCACCCCGAGCTCGCGGGCCAGCAGACGGGCGACGGTCGTCTTACCCGCTCCGGGCAGGCCGACGAGGATGATCGGCAGGCTGTCGGCGTAGGCGGCCGACGGGCGACGCAAGGTGCTCATGTGTTGTCTCTCCTCACCACTGGGTCCGTTCAGCGATACGCGCCAGGTAGGTCTCAAGGTTGCGTCGGCACTCCCCGACGCTGTCTCCGCCGGTCTTGTCCAGGAGGGCGTCGGCGAGCACGAGCGCGACCATGGCCTCGGTGATGACGGCCCCGGGCACGACGGCGGTCGTGTCCGAGCGCTGGTGCAGGCCGGTGGCCTCCTGCCCGGTGGCGAGGTCGACCGTGCGCAGGGCGCGCGGGACCGTGGAGATCGGCTTGAAGGCGGCGCGCACGACGACCGGCGAGCCGTTGGAGATGCCGCCCTCGATGCCGCCCGCCCGGTTGCTGGCGCGCTCGACGCGGCCGGCGGTGACCGAGAGGATCTCGTCGTGGGCCTGCGAGCCGCGGTGGGCGGCCTGCGCGAAGCCGTCTCCGATCTCGACGCCCTTGACGGCCTGGATGCCCATGACGGCAGCGGCCAGGCGCGCATCCAGGCGGCGCGTGGCCTCCACGTGCGTGCCCAGGCCGATGGGGACCCCGGTGGCGATGACCTCGACGACACCGCCGAGGGTGTCGCCCTCCTTTCGGGCGGCGTCGATGTGCTCGACCATCGCGGCGCTGACGGCCGGGTCGGTGCAGCGCACGGGATCGGCGGACAGGCGCTGCTCGTCCTGCGGGCCGGGCCGGGCGGCGTCGTCGGGCAGGGCGACGTCACCCACCCGCACGACGTGGCTGACGAGCCGGATGCCCGCGACCTGCTCGAGCAGGGCGGCGGCCACCGCTCCGAGGGCGACTCTTGCGGCGGTCTCCCGGGCGGAGGCCCGCTCCAGGACGGGCCGGGCGTCGGGCAGGTCGTACTTGAGCACACCGGGCAGGTCCGCGTGGCCCGGGCGCGAGCGGGTGAGCGGGCGGTTGCGGGCGATTTCGCGCTCGTCACCGGTTCCGGCGTCGACGAGCAGCGCCGCCGGGTCGACGGGGTCCGCGCTCATGACCACCGACCACTTGGGCCACTCGGAGTTGCCGATCCTCATGGCCACCGGGCTGCCGATGGTGCATCCGTGGCGCACACCCCCCAGGATGGTGAGCTCGTCCTGCTCGAAGGCCTGGCGGGCACCGCGCCCGTGGCCCAGGCGCCGACGGGCCAGGGCGGCGCGGACGTCGTCGCTCGTGATCCGCACGCCCGCGGGCACGCCCTCGATGACGGCCGTCAGGGCCTCCCCGTGGGACTCACCGGCGGTCATCCATCGCAGCATGCCCTCGATCATCCCACACGCCGTGGCGAACAGGACGGGTGCTGCGGGCTGAAACCGGCCGAAGCGAGGGCCGGTACCGCCCGGTGCCGCTCCATCGTTTCCTGGGCGGTCCCTCAGCACGGCCTGGGCCCGGTCTCGGCACCGTCTCACCAATGCCTGCGTGCCGTCGCCGTGCTGTCTGTGGACGGCCCCGGCCCGGCGTCAGCGCCGGTCCAGGGCCTGACGGAGGGCGGCGCGCAGGGCCTCGATGTCCGGGGTCATCCCGGTCATGAGACGCACCTGCGGCACGGCCTGGTGCAGGAGCATGAGCCAGCCGGGCACGATGAGACCGCCCGCCTGCTGCCAGGCGGCGGCCAGCGCCGTCGGCCAGGGGTCGTAGGTGACGTCCAGCAGGGGTGCGCCCGGGCGCACCCGGGTGACACGAGGTGCGAGTGCGTCGGGCACGCGACCGGGCAGGGTGGAGACGACGATGTCCGCCTCCGCCAGGGCCCGGGCGAGGGCGGCGTCGGAGGCCTCCTCGTCGGGGCGCCAGGTGACGGTCTCGATGGCCAGGCCCATGCGGTGCGCGGCAGCCAGGGCACGCCCAGGCCCGGCGTGGTTGCGTGCCGCCACGACGATACGGCCCGCCCCCAGCTCGGTCAGGGCCGCCAGTGCCGAGCAGGCCGTGGCGCCCGAGCCCAGGACGAGGGCCGTCGCCCCCACCGGCTCGGCCCCGGGGGCGAGACGGCGGCCCGTGACCTCACGGACGGCGCCGACGATGCCGGCGACGTCGGTGTTGAAACCGGTGAGCAGGGCGGGGCCCGTCCCGCAGCGCTGGGCGACGACGGTGTTGGCGGCGCCCACCGTCCGCGCCAGCGGGTCGACGGCGTCCAGCAGCGCCAGCACCGTCTGCTTGTGGGGCATGGTCACGCTCAGCCCCGCCCAGACGGGACCGGGACCGGCGGGTGCGGCCAGCTCGGCCAGCAGGGGCCGCAGCTGCTGGGCACTGGTCTCCAGGCGGTCGTAGCGCCAGTCGTCCAGAGCGAGCGCCGCGTAGGCCGCCCGGTGCAGCACCGGCGACAGCGAGTGGCGGACGGGGTCGCCGATGACGGCGGCCCGCCGACGCGCGCTCATGACCCGGAGGAGCACAGGTCCTTGTGCTCCTCGCAGTAGGCCGTCAGCCGCTCGGTGTTGGCCTGCTGCTCGGCGTGGGTGGAGGCGAAGAGGGTCTCGCCCGTCTCCAGGTCGACGGTGACGAAGTACAGCCAGCTACCCTGGGGCGGGTTGAGCACCGCGGAGATGGCGGCCTCGCCCGGGCTGCCGATGGGGGTGGGAGGCAGTCCGGCGAACTGGTAGGTGTTGTAGGGGTTGGCGGCGTCGAGGACCTCCTCCGCGCTGGGGATGCCGCCGGTGCGGCCCAGGCCGTAGAGCACGGTGGAGTCCATCTGCAGGCGTCCGCCGGCCTCGCCGCCGGTGTCGGCCAGGCGGTTCTCGATGACCCTGGCGACCTGCCCGTAGTAGGTGGCGGAGGCGACCTCGTGCTCGACGATGGAGGCCTTGGTGAGCACCTGCTGGTAGTCGGACTCGGCCACCCCCAGGCGTGCCAGGCGCGTGCGGGTGAGCGAGACCATGGAGGCGACGACGTCGGTGGCGGTGGCCTGCTCGGCGATGTCGTAGGTGGAGGGGGCCAGCCAGCCCTCGACCTGGCCGCCGGCGGCCTCAGGCAGGCCGATGGCCGCGGCGTCGGCGAAGGCGGCCTCGACCTCCTCCTCGGTGAAGCCCCCGACGCTCATGAGACGCTCCCTGACCTGGTCGCGGGTGTAGCCATCGGGGATGGTCAGGGTGTGCTCCGCGCGCGAGGCGGGGTCGAGCAGGGCGGCGACGGCGTTGGCGGCCGACATGCGCAGGCGCAGCGTGTAGGTGCCGGCCTGGATGCGGGCGGCCCTGGCGTTGGCCGCGTAGGCGTTCATGAAGGCGCCCGTCGACGCGACGACACCCGCGTCGTGGAGGATCTGCGCGATCTCACCTCCGGAGGCTCCCGCGGGGATGGTGACGACGACGCTGCCCTCCCCGGCACCCGTGTAGTCCGACACCGACGACTGGGAGGCCAGGACCTGCTGCACGTAGCGCACGGCCTTGACGGCGACGAAACCGAGCCCGGCGACGAGCACGAGGACGAGCAGGGTGCTCACCAGGGTGCGCCGCCAGCCTCGTGCCCGGCGACGGCTCGTGCGGGCGCGGCGCGAGGCGACCGGGTCGGCTCCTGTCGGCTCTGCGGCGCGCTCACCGTTGAGGTCCTGGTCCTGGCTCACAGCCGTCCTCCCTGCGTCGGGGCGACCGGCTCTCCCGCGGGCGCGCCGGTCCTGCGCTCGGTCTCGAGCGCGTGCTCGAGGATGACGACGGCGGAGGCCTGGTCGACGACCTGGCGGAACTGCCTCGCCCGGAGTCCTGACTCGTGCAGCGCCTGCTGCGCGGTGACGGTGGTGAGCCGCTCGTCGACCAGCCGCACGGGCACGGGGGCGATGAGCTCGCCGAGCCGGCGGGCCCAGCGCCGCGCGTCCTTGGTGGAGGAGGACGAGCCTCCCCCCATGTGGCGCGGCAGCCCGACGACGACCTCGATGGCCGCGTGCTCCTCGACGAGGTCGGCGGCCTCGTCGAGGTCGGCACCGTAGCGGTCACGACGCAGGGTGCGCACGGGCACGGCGAGGATCGCGTCGGCGTCACAGCGGGCGACGCCGACGCGGGCCTTGCCGACATCGAAGGCGAGCCTGGCTCCGGGGCGCACGGCGTGCTACCGGATCACGCGCTGAGCGCCTGGGTGACGGCCGCCAGGGCCTCGGGCACCCGGCTGGCGTCCTGGCCGCCGCCCTGGGCGAGGTCGGGGCGCCCGCCGCCACCACCGCCCAGGGCGGCGGCAGCGGCCTTGACGAGGGCTCCGGCTTTGGCTCCGGTGTCCCGGGCCTGCTGGTTGGTGGCGATGACGACGAGCGGGCGCTCGTCGACGACGCCGACGGCCACGACGACGGTCGGCTCGGCCTCGCCGAGGCGCTCGCGCACGTCGAGGGCGAGGCTGCGCAGGGCGTCGCCGGAGCCGACGGCGCCCAGCTCGGCGGCGGCCAGGCGGTAGCCGCCGACACGCGTGACACCGCCGACGACCTCGGCGGCCTTGGCGACCATGGCGGCCTGCTCGGCCTGGGCGACCTTCTTCTCGGCCTCCTTCAGGCGGGCCATGAGGGTGGCGACGCGCTCGGGCAGGTCCTCGGCGCGTGCGCCCACGAGGCTGGACAGCTGGGAGACGAGGGCGTGCTCCTTGGCCTGGAAGCCGTAGGCGCCGTCGCCGACGAGGGCGTCGATGCGCCGCACTCCCGAGCCGATGGAGGACTCGCCCAGCAGGGCGATGCGTCCGATGCGCCCGGTGGTGGACACGTGGGTGCCGCCGCACAGCTCGCGGTCGAAGTCCTCGCCGATGGTGACCACGCGCACCTGCTGGCCGTACTTCTCACCGAAGAGGGCGATGGCGCCCAGGGCACGGGCCTCGTCCAGGCTCATGACGTCGGTGCGCACCGCCAGGTCCTCGGCCAGCGTCGCGTTGACGAGCTCCTCGATGTCGGTCATCTGGGTGCCGCTGAGTGCGGAGCCGTGACGGAAGTCGAAGCGCAGGCGCGAGGGCGAGTTCTCGCTGCCGGCCTGGTCGGCGTGCTCGTTGACGATGCGGCGCAGGCCCGCGTAGACCATGTGGGTGGCGGTGTGGGCGCGGGCGATGGCCAGGCGCCGGACGGTGTCGATCTCGGCGTAGGCCTTCTCCCCCACGGCGATGGTGCCCTCGGTGAGGGTGCCGCGGTGCACGCTCAGGCCCTTGATGGGTGCCTGGACGTCACCGACCTCGACGACACCGCCGTCGGCCAGGCGGATGGTGCCGTGGTCGGCGAGCTGGCCGCCCATCTCGGCGTAGAAGGGGGTGCGGTCGAGGACGACCTCGACCTCGGCGGGGGCGGTGGCCGCCGGCTGGGGCACGCCGTCCACCAGCAGGCCGGTGACGACGGCGTCGGCCGCCGCGTCCGTGTAGCCCAGGAAGGTCGAGCCGCCGCCCATGGCCTTCTCCAGCTCGTGGTAGGCGCGCACGTCCGCGTGCCCGGTCTTCTTGGCGCGGGCGTCGGCGCGGGCACGCTCCTTCTGCTCGGTCATGAGGGCGCGGAAGGCGGCCTCGTCGACGGCGACCCCCTGCTCGGCGGCCATCTCCAGGGTGAGGTCGATGGGGAAGCCCGAGGTGTCGTGCAGCTCGAAGGCGACCGATCCGGGCACGACCGCCTTGGTGCCGGTGGCGGCGGCCTCCTTCTTGGCGCGGGTGACCGCGGTGTCCAGGATCGTCGTGCCCGCGCTCAGGGTGCGGCGGAAGGCGTCCTCCTCGGCGTAGGCGACCTCGGAGATCTGCTGCCAGCGCTCGTCGACCTCGGGGTAGGACAGCGTCATGACGTCCTTGGAGGCGGTCAGGAGGGTGGGCAGCGCGGCGTCCTCGACACCCAGCAGGCGCATGGAGCGCACAGCGCGGCGGATGAGGCGGCGCAGGACGTAGCCGCGCCCGTCGTTGCCGGGGCGCACGCCGTCGCCGATGAGCATGAGGGCCGAGCGCACGTGGTCGGCGACGACGCGCATGCGCACGTCGTTCTCGTAGGCGACGCCGGCCGAGGGCCCGGCCGCGCCGCGCCCGTAGGTCTTGCCGCTCATGGCCTCGGCGGCGGCGATGACGGGGTAGACCTCGTCGATCTCGTACATGTTGGGCTTGTCCTGCAGGAGGAAGGCCAGGCGCTCCAGACCGGAGCCGGTGTCGATGGCGGTGTGCTCGAGCGTGCCGACGAGCTCGAAGCTGTGGCCCTCGCCCTCGCCGCGGATGAACTCGTCGAAGACGAGGTTCCAGATCTCCAGGAAGCGGTCGCCCTGGGTGTCGGCGAGGGGGCCGCCGTCGGGCCCGTAGGCGGGGCCGCGGTCGTAGTGGATCTCGCAGCAGGAGCCGGCGGGGCCGGGCTGGCCGGTGGACCAGGAGATCTCCTCGAAGGGGAGCTTCTGGACGTGGGAGGGGTCGACGCCGACGGTGCGGGTGAGGTAGTCCCAGGAGACCTCGTCCTTCTCCCAGATCGTCATCCACAGGCGGTCGCCGTCCAGGCCGTAGCGGCCCTCGCTCTGGGGACCGGTGAGCAGGTCCCAGGCGTACTGGATGGCACCCTCCTTGAAGTAGTCCCCGAAGGAGAAGTTGCCGTTCATCTGGAAGAAGGTGCCGTGCCGGGTGGTGCGTCCGACGTTGTCGATGTCGTTGGTGCGGATGCACTTCTGCACGCTGGCGGCGGTCGGCCAGGGAGCCTCCTCCGTGCCCAGGATGTAGGGGATGAAGGGGACCATCCCGGCGACGGTGAACAGGATCGAGGGCTCCGGGGAGACGAGGGACACCGAGGGGCGGATCTCGTGACCGTTCGCGGCGAAGAAGTCGAGCCAGCGAGTGCGGATCTCGGAGGTGCGCATGTGCTGTTCTTGCTCCTGAGTCTGGTGCGTGGGTGTGGGGTGGCTGGGAGGGCTGCGCCCGGCGCGGGCCGCGTCGTCGGTGCCCACGCGGTGGGACCGGGGCGAGACTACCCCGGTGCGTCGGGAAGCGGGGACGCCCCGAACCGGCGAGCGGTCCGGGGCGTCCAGGCGGCTGTCGTCCTTTGCGGAGGTGTCAGCGCGAGTAGTACTCGACGACCATCTGGACGTCGCAGGTGACGGGGACCTCGTCGCGCTTGGGGCGGCGCACCAGGGTGGCGGTGAGCTTCTCGAGCTCGACGGTGAGGTACTCGGGGACGGCGGGCAGCACGTCGCGGTGGGCGCCGGCGGCGGCGATCTGGAAGGGGACCATCACCTGCGAGCGGGGGCGGACCTGGATGGTCTGGCCGGGCTTGACGCGGAAGGAGGGGCGGTCGACGACCTTGCCGTCGACGAGGATGTGGCGGTGCACGACGTCCTGGCGGGCCTGGGCGATGGTGCGGGCGAAGCCGGAGCGCAGGACGAGGGCGTCCAGGCGCATCTCGAGCAGCTCGACGAGGGACTCACCGGTCAGGCCCTTCTCGCGGCGGGCCTCCTGGAAGACGCGCTGGAGCTGGGCCTCGCGGATGCCGTACTGGGCGCGAAGACGCTGCTTCTCCTTGAGTCGGACGGCGTAGTCCGACTCGGTGCGGCGGCGGGCGCGGCCGTGCTCGCCGGGGCCGTAGGGGCGCTTCTCGAAGTAGCGCACGGCCTTGGGGGTCAGCGGGATGCCGAGGGCGCGCGAGAGGCGCACCTGGCGGCGGGAGCGGGAGGAGCTCATGCTCGTCTCTTCTTCCTGTCGGAGTGATCGCACTCCCCGTGCGGGTGCTCGGGGCGCGGGGTCAGCCACGTGTACGGGCCAGGACCCCAGGGTGGTTGTCTCGGGCGGCGCGGACCCGCACGACGACAACCCGGGAACAGTAGCCGCCCGTCGGCCCCGGCCGCGAGCCGCGGCGCACTCGTGTGACCGGTTCCTCAGCCCCGAGAGGCGGTCTGCGGCCGCTCGTCGCGGTGGCGGGCGCGCTCACGGACGAGCATGCTGAGCACGACGCACACGAGGAAGCCGCTGAACATGAGGCTGCCGGTCGCGGGGCTCACCCGGGCGGCCACGTGGACCCCCAGGGGTGCGGCGAGCGCGGCGGCCGCGCCCACCAGCACCCCCGTGCACGGGTCGACCAGGCCGTGGCGCAGGTTGGACCACGTGCCGGTCAGCGCCGTGGGCACCATGACGAGCAGGGAGGTGCCGCGCGCCAGCAGGTCACCGGTGCCGGCGACGAGCTCAAGGCCGGGGACGACGACGCTGCCGCCTCCCACACCGACGAGCCCCGCCAGGACGCCCGCCACCACGCCGACCGCCACGAGTGCGGCGGCGCGCAGCACGTCGAGGTCGAGGGCGGCGTCGCGCACGGGCACCCGCAGCTGCTGGGAGACGACAACGGTGAGGGTGAAGCCGACGAAGATCCACGGCAGGAGCCGGTGGGGCAGGTGCCGCAGCAGCCAGGTGCCCAGCTGCGCACCCGCCAGGGACCCCGCCCCCACGAGGAGGCAGGCGGCAAGGGACACCTGCCCGCGGGTCGCGTAGGTGCAGGCGCCCACGGCGGCGGTGACAACGATGGCGGCCAGGGAGGTGGCCACCGCACGGCGCTGGTCCATGCCCAGCAGGGTCCTCAGCGCCGGCACGATGACGAGGCCCCCGCCCACGCCGAAGAGCCCCGACAGGAACCCGGCCGCCATCCCGGTGGCGAGCACGAGCAGGAGGGTGCGGGCGCGTCTACCCACCGGTGCTGCCGCCCGTGAGGATCCTGCGCACCGCCTCCAGGCGGGAGGCGATCTGCTTCTCAAAGCCGTTGGTGGTGGGCTCGTAGTAGCGCTGCCCCACGAGGGAGTCGGGCAGGTACTGCTGGGCGACGACACCGTGCGGGAAGTCGTGGGGGTAGAGGTAGTCGGTGCCGTGCCCCAGGCGCTGGGCCCCCGCGTAGTGGGCGTCGCGCAGGTGCGCGGGCACCTGGCCCCCGCGGCCCGCGCCGACGTCCGCCGTGGCCCGCTGGATCCCGAGGGTGACCGCGTTGGACTTGGGCGCGGTGGCGACAGCGAGGGCCGCCTGGGCGAGCACGAGCTGAGCCTCGGGCATGCCGATGAGGGCGACGGCCTGCTGGGCCGCCACCGCCGTCGCCAGGACGCTCGGGTCGGCCAGGCCCACGTCCTCGGCGGCGTGGATCGTGATGCGGCGCGCGATGTAGCGCGGGTCCTCCCCCGCCGCGACCATGCGGGCGAGGTAGTGCAGCGTGGCGTCGGGGTCGGAGCCGCGCATGGACTTGATGAAGGCGCTGACGACGTCGTAGTGCTGGTCGCCCTGACGGTCGTAGCGCACGGCGGCGACGTCGGCGGCCTGCTCGACGTCGGTGAGGGTGATGACCGGGACGGCGCCGTCCCCGGCGCCTCCCGCCGAGGCGGCCAGGACCGCTCCGGCGGCGGCCTCCAGGACGGTAAGGGACTTGCGGGCGTCGGAGCCGGCCATGCGCACGACCTGCTCGCGGGCCTCGTCGTCGATGCTCACGCGCCCGCCCAGGCCCCGCTCGTCGGCGACCGCCCGGTCGACGAGGGCGCGCACCTCGTCGGCGCCGAGCGGGTGGAGCGTGAGCAGCA
Organism: uncultured Actinomyces sp.; assembly: GCA_937926195.1. Classification (GTDB taxonomy): domain Bacteria; phylum Actinomycetota; class Actinomycetes; order Actinomycetales; family Actinomycetaceae; genus Actinomyces. Next base: position 3,663 of record CALEXZ010000002.1, on the reverse strand, counting down.
GGGAGCGCGACAGCAGCGGGGAGACCACCGAGAAGCTGGGGTTCTCGGTGGTGGCGGCCACGAGGGTGACCCACCGGTTCTCGACGCTGGGCAGCAGCGCGTCCTGCTGGGAGCGTGAGAAGCGGTGCACCTCGTCGACGAAGAGGACGGTCTCCTCCCCCGCGGCGGCCAGCCGACGTCGTGCGTCCTCGACGACGCCGCGCACGTCCTTGACGCCCGCGGTCACCGCGGAGAGCTCGACGAAGCGTCGTCCGCTGCCGCGGGCCACGAGGTAGGCCAGCGTCGTCTTGCCGGTGCCGGGCGGACCCCACAGGATGACGGAGGAGACCCCGGCGCCCTGGCCGCGGCCCTCGTCGGAGGGTGCGACCAGGCGCCGCAGTGGCGCGCCGGGGGTGAGCAGGTGGTCCTGGCCGAGGACCTCGTCGAGGCTGCGCGGGCGCATGCGCACCGCCAGCGGTGCGTGCGCGTCGACGGGCAGGCCGTGGTCGTCCGTGCCTGCGCTCTCGAAGAGGTCCACCGAGCGAGCCTATCGCGCCACCGGGACCGGCCCGGCTGCGGAGACGCCGCGGGCCACGCCGCTTCCGCGCCCGCCGTCGGCCGTCTGCAACAATGGCCGGGTGCTGCTCTGGCTCTCTCGTCGTGTTGTCAAGGACGCCTCTCTCGTCGTCGCCACCTGGGTGCTTGTCGCGCTCGTGGCCCTGGCGGTGGCTGCCGGAGGGCTGGGTGCGGGTCCCCTCATGGACCGGCTGCTCGGCACCACCGGCGCCCCGGGGGCGACGGAGTCCAAGGAGGGCGAGGACATCATCAAGGCCCTGTCGGGCGACGGCCAGACCGTGACCCTGCTGGTCTCCGGGGTGGACATCTCCACGACCGAGCAGCAGGAGGCGGTGGCGGCGGCCCTGGAGGACGCCCACAAGGACCTCATGGCCGCGGTCGGCGAGACCAACGTGCTCGACCCCTTCGTCGTGCCGGGCATGCTCTCGGAGCCGGCCGCCCAGGTCCTGGCCTCCACGGAGCTCGACGGCTTCCTCATCGTCGTCACGGTCGACCCCAACGGCTCCGCCGTGGCCGATCCCGAGGACGAGGACTACGCGCAGGACGTGGCGAACGCCGTGGCCAGGGTGCAGGCCCGCCTGGAGCAGGTGCCCGGGGAGCTGGCCTCCGTCAGCCCCGGGGCGACGGGCATCGTCTCCCACGCGGCCCTCAAGGAGCGGGCCGTCATCGACCAGGCGCTCAGTGACGCGCTCACCGCCGTCGCCATCGCGCTGCCCCTCGTCCTGCTGCTGCTCGTGCTCGTCTTCGGCGCCGTCCTGCCCGCCCTGGTGCCGGTGGCCACCGCGGTGGCCACCCTCGTGGTCTCGGCCGGCGCCCTGTGGGTCATCAGCCTCGTCGTCGACATGCCGGCCTTCGTCCTGTCGGTGACGGCGATGATCGGCCTCGCACTGGCCGCCGACTACGGCTTCGTGTTCACGGCGCGCTTCCGTGAGGAGCTGGTGCAGCTGCGCGAGAAGGAGGGCGGTGAGGCCCCCGCCGCCCCGGTGGCCCGGGGACGTGCCGGGCGTGAGGAGCGCCGTCGTCGGCGACGGGCCTCGCCGGTGACCAAGGCCGTGCTGCTCACGCTCACCCAGACGGGACCAACCATCCTGTTCACCTCGCTGACGATGATCGTGGCCCTGGTGGCGCTCATGCTCATGGGCACCGACGTCCTGGGGGCGATCGCACGCGCGGGCATCGCCGCCGTCATCATCGCCACCGCCGTGTGCCTCACCCTGGCCCCGGCGCTCGTGGCCGTCATCGGAAGGCGCCTGCGCCGCTCCTCGCCGCTGCTGCGGATGCCGCTGCTGGGGCGGATGCGCTCGTGGATCGGGGACGCGGCGCGTGAGAGCGGCGTGTTCTCGCGCGTGGTGGCGCTCGTGCGCCGGGTGCCGTGGGTGGCGCTGGCGGTCTCGCTCGTCGTCCTCGTCGTGCTGGCCTCCCCGGCCCGCAACCTGCACGTGCTCGTCTCCGACGACGACCTCGTGCCCAGCTCCTCCGACCAGGCCGTCTACCTTGACACGCTGGCGGCCTCCTACCCGGCGGCCCAGGACGCGGACGCCACCGTCGTCATCGCCCAGGCGGGACAGAACGTCACCGCCTTCATCAACAGCCAGGTGGCCCACGCCGAGGGCGTGACCTCGATCCTGCGCACCGCGACGGCGGGCCAGTACACCGTCGTCTACCTCGAGCTCGCGGGCGAGGGCGCCACCACCGAGGCCGAGGAGGCGGTGCGCGCGGTGCGCGCCCTGGCCTCCCCGGCGGACATGTGGGTCACCGGCCAGGCCGCTGCCCAGGTGGACCTCCAGGACGCGATCACAGGCGCACTGCCGTGGGTGCTGGCCCTCTTCTCGCTCGTGCTCATCGCCCTCATGCTGCTGACGACGGCCTCGCTCGTGGTGCCGGTCAAGACGCTGCTGGTCAACACGATGTCGGTGCTGGCGAGCTTCGGTGTGGTGACCTGGGTGTTCCAGGAGGGGCACCTGGCGGGCCTGCTCGGGGTGGAGTCCCTGGGCGGTGTGGAGGCCTACGCGGTGGCGGTGGTCATCGGCATCGGGCTGGGGCTGGTGACCGACGACGACCTCTTCCTCTTCGAGCGGGTGACGGCGCACCGCGAGGACCAGGGGGACGACGCCGGAGCCGTGGCCGCGGGGATGCAGGCCACCGGCCGCCTGGCGAGCACGACCGCGGCCGTGCTCATCGTCGTCTTCCTCAGTTTCCTCAGCGCCGACCTCGTCATCGTGGCGCAGGTCGCCTTCGCGCTGGCCGTGCTCATGGCGGTGGACGCAACGATCGTGCGCATGCTGCTCATGCCCGCGGCGATGTCGCTGCTGGGCCGGTGGAACTGGTGGCTGCCGCGGTGGCTGGTTCCGGTCGTCGAGCGCTACGGCCTGGCTCGGGCGCTGGCGCTGGCGCAGCGCGGGCAGCAGGCCGCCGAGGCGGGGGCCGAGTCTCCTGCCCCGCCGCCCGAGGCCCAGGTGGACGAGTTCGCGTTTGACGAGCCCGTCGTGGACGAGCTCGTGTTCGACCCCGCGTTTGACGAGCCTGCGGCCCCCGAGCCGACGGCGGACGAGCCCGCCGTCGGCGTCACAGAAGGCTGATGTCCCCGGCGCCCTGGCGCGCCACCTCAGGCACGTCCTGGGTGAGGTCGACGACGGTCGTCGGCTCGGTGGAGCCCACAGGCCCCTCGATGACGACGTCGATGAGGTGCCCCAGCGCGTCCTCGATCTCCCAGCCGCTGGTCTCGGGAACCTCGTTGCCGGGCCGGATGAAGGTCGACGACAGCAGGGGCCTGCCGTAGCCCGCGACGAGGGCCTGGGTGATGGCGTGGTCCGGGATGCGCACGCCGAGCGTGTGCTTCTTCGGGTTGAGGGTCATGCGCGGCACCTCCTTCGTGCCCCTGAGGATGAAGGTCCAGGGACCCGGCGTCAGGCGCTTGATGAGGCGGAAGGCGTTGTTGCCGACGATGGCGAGGGGGCCCACCTGGGAGAAGTCGGCGCACACGAAGGTGAAGTTGTGCTTGTCGGAGAGCTGGCGGATCTGGCGGATGCGGTCCAGCCCCTCCTTGTTGCCCGGGGCGCAGGCGAGGGCGTAGCCGGAGTCGGTCGGGTAGGCGATGAGGCCGTCGTC
>CALEXZ010000001.1 GCA_937926195.1 uncultured Actinomyces sp. | reverse complement strand
CCTCGTGGAAGCCGAACCAGCGGGGCAGCGGGTCGGGGTGCTTGCGGGCGTAGACGATGCCGCCGACCGTGTAGGTCACGCCCCCGGCCACGAGCAGCCACACGATCGCAGGGCCGCCCGAGCGCCAGAACTGCGGCAGGAACCAGATCGCCACCCAGCCGAGCAGGATGTACAGCAGGGTCATCAGCCAGCGAGGGGACGTCGGCCACACCAGGGAGGTGACGATCCCCACGGCCGCGCCGCCCCACACGACCCCCAGCACGAGCGCGGCGGTGCGGGTGTCGAGCAGAGCCACCGACAGCGGCGTGTAGGTGCCGGCGATGAGCAGGTAGATGTTGGCGTGGTCGAAGCGTTGCAGGACGGTGGTGACCGACGTCGGGAAGTGGCCGTTGGAGATGTGGTAGACGCCCGAGTTGGCGAAGAGCAGCAGGGAGCACACGAGGTAGGCGGCGCAGGCCCATGTCAGGGCGGTGCCGTCGGCCAGGACGGTGAGCACGATGCAGGCGGCCAGGGCGAGCGGGGCGGTGGCGGCGTGGATCCAGCCGCGCAGCCGGGGCTTGACGGCGAGGATGGCCTCGCGCGCGGCGTGCCCGGCGGCGGAGGTGGCCGATGTCAGGGCGGAGCCCGCGGTGGCGGTCGTGCCGGAGTCCGCGGTGGCGGTGGGGCCGACGGCGGTCGTGCCGCGGGCCGCCGGGGCCTGCGGGCTGCGGCGGTCGGTCGCGGGTCCGAGGTGGATGGACATGGGGCCTCCGGCGCTCCGAACTAAGTTACGGTTCCGTAGGTTACGCCTCCGTAGGTTCACTGTGAAGGGGGCCGTGGGTCACGGGGTGAGGCCCGTCGGGCGCGGCGGCAGGGGGCCGTGGGACACGGCGGTGAGGACCGTCGGACGCGGCGGCGGAGGGCCGTCGGGCGCGGCGCCAGGGCGAGGACTGCGGGGAGGGGTGCCCATCGTCCTCGTCCGGACCCGGCTCCGGCCCCGGCTCGCGTACCGTTGGCCGTGGCGCGCACGGTGCGGGCCCGCGCCGCCGGGCGGCGACGTGGAGGGCGAGCAGAAGGCAGGTACGACGTGTCCGGCAACAGCCTGGTCTACGACTTCTACGAGCGCAGGCTCGCCGCCCAGATCGAGGTGGACCGGGTGCCCGAGCACGTGGGCGTCATCCTCGACGGCAACCGCCGCTGGGCCAAGCAGGTGGGCATCGGCACCTCCCAGGGCCACAAGCGCGGCGCCGACAAGATCGAGGAGTTCCTCGGCTGGGCCCACACCGCCGGGGTCAAGGTCGTCACCCTGTGGCTGCTGAGCACCGACAACCTCAACCGTGACCCCGCCGAGCTCTCCCCGCTGCTCGACATCATCGTCCATGCCGTCGAGGGCCTGGCCGGGGACGGTACCTGGCGCCTGCGCCTGGTCGGCGCCGTCGACCTCCTGCCCGCTGCCGTCGCCCGCCGCCTGCGAGCGGCCGTGGACTCCACCCGGCCCGACGACGCCGACGGGCGCATGCAGGTCAACGTCGCCGTCGGCTACGGCGGGCGTCAGGAGATCGCCGACGCCGTGCGCGACGTGCTGCGTGAGCGTGCCGCCGCAGGGGCCAGCCTCGAGGAGGTTGCCGAGAGCCTCAGCGAGGAGGACATCACCGCCCACCTCTACACCAAGGGCCAGCCCGACCCCGACCTCGTCATCCGCACCTCCGGCGAGCAGCGCCTGTCGGGCTTCCTGCTGTGGCAGTCCGTGCACTCCGAGTTCTACTTCTGCGAGGTCTACTGGCCTGCCTTCCGGCGCATCGACTTCCTGCGCGCCCTGCGCGACTACGCGCGTCGCGAGCGGCGCCTGGGCCGCTGAACGGCACCGGGGGTGGGTGGCTGAGGAACTCCGACGCCGGGGTCGGGGTGCCAGAGACCCCTCTTCGCGTGTCGCACCTCACAGTCGGCCTAGTCTGGTGAGCACGAGGCGGCCAGCCGCCGGGGCGCCGCCGAGACCCCTGGAGCGGCGCCATGCGCACCTACGTCCTGGACACCTCCGTCCTGCTCTCCGACCCCCAGGCCATCCTGCGTTTCGCTGAGCACGCCGTCGTCATCCCCGTCATCGTCATCACCGAGCTGGAGGGCAAGCGCCACCACCCCGAGCTCGGCTACTTCGCCCGCAGCGCCCTGCGCCTGCTCGACTCGCTGCGTGAGAAGCACGGCCGGCTCGACCATCCCGTCCCGCTCAACGACGACGGGGGGACCTTGCGCGTGGACCTCAACGGCGCCGACGCCGCCCTCCTGCCCGAGGGCATGCGCCTGGGGGACAACGACACCCGTATCCTGGGCGTCGGGGTCCGTCTCTCCCACGAGGGCGCCGACGTCATCGTCGTCTCCAAGGACCTGCCGATGCGCATCAAGGCCGCCGCCGTCGGCCTCCGGGCGGATGAGTACCGTGCCCACCTGGCCAGCGACTCGGGCTACACCGGCATGACGCGCCTCGACGTGACGGCCGAGGAGATGAACGCCCTGTGGGAGGAGGGGGCCTTGGACCTGGGGCTGCTGCTCGACGAGGAGGCCGCCGCGCGTCTTGCGGACGAGCCCGTGCACACCGGTGTCACGGTCACCTCGCCGCGCGGCTCCGCCCTGGCCACCGTCGTTGGCGGCGCCCTGCGCATCGTGCGTCCCGACCGTGAGGTCTTCGGTGTGCGCGGTCGCTCCGCCGAGCAGAGGGTGGCCATCGACCACTTGCTCAACCCGGACATCGGCATCGTCTCCCTGGGCGGGCGCGCCGGCACCGGTAAGTCCGCGCTGGCCCTGAGCGCGGGGATCGACGCCGTCGTCAACCGCCGGGAGCACCGCCGGGTCCTCGTGTTCCGGCCCCTGTACGCCGTGGGCGGCCAGACCCTCGGCTTCCTGCCGGGCGACAGCGGGGAGAAGATGCAGCCGTGGTCGGAGGCCGTCTTCGACACTCTCACCTCCGTCATCCCGGCCGAGAGGGTGGGCCGGATCGTCCAGCTGGGGCAGATCGAGGTGCTGCCGCTGACCCATATCCGCGGGCGCTCCTTCCACGACGCCTTCGTCATCGTCGACGAGGCGCAGTCCCTTGAGCGCAACGTCCTGCTCACCGTGCTGTCGCGCGTGGGGCAGAACTCCAAGGTGGTGCTCACCCACGACGTCGCCCAGCGCGACAACCTGCGGGTGGGGCGCTGGGACGGTGTCGCCTCGGTCGTCGAGTCGCTCAAGGGCAACCCGCTGTTCGCCCACATCGACCTCGTGCGCACCGAGCGCAGTGAGATCGCCGAGCTCGTCACCACGATGCTCGACGAGGTGCCGCTCTACTGAGGAGCCGACGGCGGGGCCGGCCGCGCCGCAGCGGCGAGCGCGACCGGTCGCGGCCGGGGCACAGCCGGGTGGTGGCCTGGCCGCGGCCGGCCCCGGTGGGAGCCGGGGCCGGTTCCCACCGGGGTGTCAGGCGAGCTCGTCGCGGGTGGGCGGGTTCGCCCCGGCACGCGAGACGGTGACGTCGGCGATGGCCGCGGCGTGGCGCACGACCCGCTCCAGGGCGGGGGCGTCGATGGCGCGCAGCGCCTCACGGCGGTCGGCGCCCACGAGGTCCTCGCACCACAGGCCGTCCTCCAGCCCGCCCATGAAGGAGTCGCCCGCACCGACCGTGTCAGCGACGACGACGGACGGGTCGGCCGGGACCTCGAGGCGCTGGCCGGAGGCGGACAGGGCGAGTGCGCCGCGCTTGCCGCGGGTGACGACGACGACCGCCACTCCCAGGTCCAGCCAGCCGCGCAGCACCTCTTCCAGGGCCTCGTCGCAGGAGGTGTCGACGCCGTAGAGCCAGGCGATGTCCTCGTCGGAGCACTTGACGAGGTCCGACAGGGCGATGAGGGACTCGACGGTGGCGCGGGCCTGGGCCGGCTCACCCATGAGCTGGGGGCGGGCGTTGGGGTCGTAGCAGACCGTCGCGGTCGCCCGGTGCTCCTCGAGGGCGCGGCGCACCGTGGCGGCACCCGGTTCGAGGATGGCGGCGATGGAGCCCGTGTGCACGAGGACGGGGGCGTCGTCGTCGGAGCGCTGCGGGAAGGGCGGGTTCCAGTCGAGGTCGAAGACGTAGGTGGCGGCACGGTCGGCGCCGATGGTCGCCTGGGCGGTGGAGGTGCGGGCGGCGCCGTCGCAGCCGGGGGCCAGGCGCACGCCGGAGGCCTCCAGGTGCGCGCGGATCTGGTTGCCGCGCGCGTCGGCGCCGATCCAGCAGGTGAGCTCGGCGTCGCGGCCCAGGCGCGCCAGGCCCAGGGCGACGTTCGCGGGCGAGCCGCCGGGGATCTCTCGCGGCTCCTGGCCGGGGTGGATGACGACGTCGACAAGGGCCTCGCCGATGACGAGGGCGGTTCCGGTGCGGCCGGTGGTGGTCGTGTAGGTCATGGCGGGTCCTTCGTGTGCGGCGGGTGGTGCGGTTGGAGGCGAGACAGGGTGGGAGGTGCAGTCGGACCGGGCGGACCGGGTGGACGGGGGCCAGTGGGGACGGGGCGTCGTCGCGGTGGGGCGGTCAGGGGGCGTCGGTGCCCTCCTGGTGGGCGACCGCGGCCAGGCGGGTGCGGGCGTCGTCGAGCCAGGACTGGCAGCGGGCGGCCAGGGCCTCGCCGCGCTCCCACAGGGTGAGCGCCTCCTCCAGGGGGACCTGCCCGGCCTCAAGGCGCTGCACCACGGTCACCAGCTCCTCGCGGGCCCGCTCGTAGCTCAGGGCGGCGACGTCGGCGTTGGCGTCACTGCCGCCGACGGTGCCTGCGAGGGGTGAGGTGTCCGGGCTCAGGCTCATGCCGTGATTGTTGCACGACGGGGGTGCGTCGCGGGTGCTCTCGGTGGGTCTGAGACCGCGGCGAACACGGGAGCCAAAACGTCTTGACAGCCTGCTCCCCAAGGACAACGATGTCGACACTTACCCGCACCCCCGAAGTGAGGCCGCGGACCAGCCTGCGGGTCCGCATCGCCCGCCACTGGCAGCTCTACCTCCTGCTCGCCCCGGCCGTCATCTACCTCGTGCTCTTCAAGTACTGGCCGATGTACGGCGTCCAGATCGCCTTCCGTAACTACAACCCGATCGACGGCTTCATGGGCTCCGAGTGGGTCGGCGTGGAGCACATCCTCCGCTTCCTCAACTCCTTCCAGTTCGGCCGCGTCTTCTTCAACACCATCGCCATCAACGTCCTGGGCCTGTGCTTCGGCTTCCCCGTGCCGATCATCCTCGCGCTGCTCATCAACCAGCTCGGGTCGCGCCGGCTCAAGGCCTTCATCCAGACCGTCCTGTTCTCCCCGGCCTTCATCTCCACCGTCGTCG